>JBGTLW010000290.1:0-20456 GCA_041743835.1 Phycisphaeraceae bacterium
TGCAACCTATGACCTGGGCACACGCGAGCTTGTCCCGCTGCTGGCAGAGCGATGGGAGATGGCAGACGACGGGCTCTCAGCCACGTTCTACCTTCGGCCCAACGTGAACTTCTCCAACGGCCAGCCCTTCAGCGCCGACGACGTGGTCTATACCTTCGAACTCGGACGCAACCCCGAGATCGTCGATGGCCGGAACATCGAGTACTACCGCAACATCACCGGCTGCGAGAAAATCGACAACCTCACCGTGCGGTTCACCTTCGGCAGTGTGTTCTACGAGAACCTGGAGCGGGCCGCGGGGATCATGATCCACTCCAAAGAGTTCCTGTCCGCGTACAGCGACCGCGACATCCGGGAGCACACGGCCCTGCTGCTGGGCACCGGGCCTTATCGCCTGCCGGACCCGACAAAGTATGAACCCGGCGGGCAGATCGAAGTGGTGCGCAACGAGCGGTACTGGGGCCTCCCCGGGCCTTGGGACCGCATGATCTGGAAGATCATCGAGAAGGAATCCACGAGCCAGATTGCCTTTGAGAACGGCGAGATCGACATCTTCGGCCCCACACCTGAGCAGCACATCGTCATGCTCAAGAATGACAACCTGCTCAATCGCACCCAGCACCTGGTCTATGAACAGGTCCGCTCGGGCTACGGTTACATCGGTTGGAACCAGGCCCGCGGCGGGTCGCCCACGCTGTTTGCAGACAAGCGTGTGCGGCAGGCGATGACGCTGCTGATCGATCGTCAGAAGATCGCCGACGAAATCTATCTTGGTTTTGCGACCGTCGCGACGGGGCCGTTCCATCACCTCGGGCCGCAGGCGGACCCATCCATCGAGCCGTGGCCCTACGACTTGGAGAGGGGCATCGCCCTGTTGCTGGATGCGGGCTTCACGCGTGACGCCTCTGGCGTGATGCGGACGCCGGATGGTTCGCCGTTCACGATCGACCTGGTGTACCCGGCCGGGAGCGACACCTATCAGAAGGTGATGCTCGCGGTGAAGGATAATCTGGCGCTGGCCGGGATCAACGTGCAACTCAACCCGCAGAAGTGGGTGCTGCTGCTCCAGACGCTCAACGAGAGGAGCTTCGACGCGATTGCGCTGGGGTGGGGTGGGGGCAGCATCGAGGGCGACATCGAGCAGATGTTCCACTCGCGCACCATCGCTGAGGGCGACAACCGCAACGCCTACAGCAACCCGGAGCTGGACCGCTTGATCGAGCAGGCTCACATCACGCTCGACCAGGCAGAGCGCATGAAGCTCTGGCAGCAGGCGCACGCGATCCTGCACGAGGATCAGCCCTACACCTTCATGCACCGCCAGAAGGCCCGGCTTTGGCTCGATCAACGCATCGCCAACGTGGAGCGGATCCCGGTGCTCGGGGTCAACTTCACCTCGACGTGGCCGGTGCCCATGGAGTGGTATGTCCCCGCCGACCGCCAGAAGTACACCCAAGGCGCTGCGAGGCCCAAGTAACGCATGACGGCCTATATCCTCCGACGCACGCTGCTGATGCTGCCCACGCTGCTGGGGATGACCGCCGTGGTCTTCTTCATCATGGCTGCGGCGCCCGGCTCCGTCGCGGAGCTACTCATCAGCTCGGACGGCGAGATGCGCGCGGGCGACCGTCAGGCACGCATCGATTACATCAAAGAGCGTTACGGCCTCGATGACCCGGCACCGGTGCAGTACCTCCGCTGGCTCCACAAAGTCTCGCCCGTGGGCGTCTTCACCGACAGCACCGACGACCGTGTGGCGGGCTACGGCCTGCGTGTGGGGACAGACCCGCAAGGCGTCGCCACAAGGCTCGGGCTCAAGACGCCGGACCTCGGCCACAGCTTCATCAAGAACCGGCCGGTCACGGACATCCTCGCTGAAACGCTGCCCATCACCCTGCTGTTGAATCTCTTGTCGGTGCCGCTGGTCTATGTGATCGCGATCTTCAGCGGTGTGTATGCGGCCCGCCACCGGGGGGGTTGGTTCGACGTGGCGTCGAGTTCTTCCATGCTGGCGCTGTGGTCTGTGCCGACGATCTGGGCGGGGGTGTTGCTGCAGGGGTTCCTAGCCAACGAAAGCTACATCTCGATGTTCCCCACCTCGGGGCTGCACGGGCTGCGGGCCGGGGAGATGCGGTTCCTGCCGATGTGGGGCGATGGCGGGTTCGCGCCGGGTTGGCTGCTGGATACGGCTTGGCACCTGGTGCTGCCGGTGGTCTGCCTTTCGTATGGCAGCTTTGCGTTTATGAGCAAGCTCACGCGGTCGGCGGTGCTGGAGAACATGCACGCCGACTTCGTGCGGACAGCACGCGCCAAAGGCCTGCCCGACCGCGTGGTGTTGTGGCAACACACGCTGCGCAATTCGCTGCTGCCCCTGATCACCATGGGCGCGTTCATCATCCCCGGCATGCTGGGCGGCTCGGTGATTGTCGAGTACATCTTTGGCATCCCCGGCATGGGCAAGCTGATGATCGAGGCAATCGAGTTCAAGGACCAGGAAGTGGTCATGGCGGTGACGCTCATGGGCGGCGTGTTGACGCTGATCGCGTATCTGGTGGCGGACCTGTGTTATGCGATCGCCGACCCGCGGGTGAGTTATGAGTGATGCTGCGAACCCCAAGCCCAGCCCGCCGATCACAGCCGACGGCCCCGCAGCCGCTGGTCACGCGAGCGTCACGCCCCGGCGTTCCATGACACGGCAGGTCATCGGCGAAACACTCACCCACTGGGGCGCGAGGCTGGGCCTGGTGTGGGTGGTGGCTCTGGTTTTCATGGCTGTGTTCGCGCCGCTGATCGCCAACAGCCAACCCATCGCGGTGCGAGTGGATGGGCGGTGGTCCAGCCCCATGCTTGTGCATCTGGGCGCGTTGGATGTGACGCTGCTGGTGACGTTTTTTGCAGCCGCGGTGCTCGTCATGCTGCGCAGGATCGCGGCCCGGTGGCGGTGGCTGGCGCTGCTGGGCGTGGTGGTGGTGACGGGCGTGATCGCGGGGCTGACGGTGAGTGTGCCTCAGCCGGTGGTCCACGCGCAGTGGCGTGTGGCGCAGGCGGAGGGCCGGGCCGAGCGTGTTGTGTTTGCCCCGATCCCGTATTCACCCAACGACCGTGTGCGCGACCGCGTGCGTGATCAGAGCATCGACGCGGCCGACCTGAAGGATGTGGGCCCGTGGTGGGCCGGCCACCCGCACAACCACTGGCTGGGCCAGGACCCGCTGCGTCAAGATGTCGCCAGCCGAATGATCCATGCCGCGCGCATCGCGCTGGGCGTCGGGTTCATCGCCACCGGCATCGCCATGACGCTGGGCATCCTCATCGGCGCACCGATGGGTTATTTCGCGGGCGCGGTGGACCTGATCGGGATGCGGCTGGTCGAGGTCTTTGAGTTCATCCCGGGCCTGTTCCTGCTGCTGATTTTCGCGGCCTTCTTCCCGGGCGACTACCCGGAGATCATCCCCGGCCTCAAGATCCAGCGCATCTACCTCATCATGGGCATCATCGGCTTGACGGGCTGGGCGGGCTACGCCCGGTTTGTCCGGGCCGAGTTCCTAAAGATCCGCAAGCAGGACTATGTGCAGGCGGCCAAGGCGTGCGGCCTGCCGCTGCGGTCGGTGCTGTTCAAGCATATGCTGCCTAACGGGCTGGCCCCGGTGCTGGTCAGCGCCAGCTTCGGTGTCGCCAGCGCGATCCTTGCGGAGGCAACGCTCAGCTTCCTGGGTCTGGGGCTTAATGAAGACCCCAGTTGGGGCAAGCTGTTGGATCAGGCGGTGAAGTCCGGCACGTTCATCTGGTGGATCGCGATTTTCCCCGGCGCGGCCATCTTCCTCACGGTCTTCGCGTACAACCTCATCGGCGAAGCCCTGCGCGATGCCATCGACCCACACACCCAGCGATGACGCTGACGCGAGACTTATTTCCAGCGAGACCAAGATGCCTGAACCCAAGCCACTGTTACAGATCGAAGACCTGGCTGTGAGTTTCCCCGGCAAGGGCGAGCGGGGCAGGCCCGCGGTGCGGACGCAGGCGGTGGACCGTGTGTCGATGTCGCTGTTCCCCGGCCAGACGCTGGCGGTGGTGGGGGAGTCCGGCTCGGGAAAAAGCGTGTCCGCGCTGTCGGTCCTGCGGCTGGTGCCCACGCCACCGGGCCATTACGATCGCGGCCGCATCCTCTGGCGGGATGAGAAGCACGGCACGGTGGACCTGCTCACGCGCAACGAGAAGCAGATGCGCAGCGTCCGGGGCAACCAGATCGCGATGATCTTCCAGGAGCCGATGACCTCGCTCAATCCGGTTTACACCGTCGGCTCGCAGATCATGGAAGCGATCACGCTGCACCGGGCCGTGACGCGGGCCGAGGCGTTGGCGATCACCGAGCGAGCGCTGCGGGATGTGGGCATCGCAGACCCGGCGCAGCGGCTCAAGGAGTACCCGCACCAGCTCTCCGGCGGCATGCGGCAGCGTGTGATGATCGCCATGGCGCTGGCGTGTGAGCCGGAACTGCTGCTGGCAGACGAGCCAACCACCGCGCTCGATGTCACCATCCAGGCGCAGATCCTCGAACTGCTCCGCAAGCTCCAGCAGGAAAAAGGCATGGCCATCATGCTCATCACCCACGACCTGGGCGTGGTGGCGGAGAACGCGGACGTGGTCGCGGTGATGTATGCCGGCCGCATCTGCGAGTACGGCAGCGTGCTGGACATCTTCGACAGGCCCATGCACCCGTACACCCGCGGGCTGCTCGCGTCCATGCCCGTGCTGGGCAAGGCCACGCACCGCCTGCCCACCGTGATGGATGCCGCGACGATCCCCGGCGATTTCCCGGAGGGATTCATCGTCGCGCCGCACGTCGAGAACCCGCACCCGGTCGATGGCTATGGCGGGGCCGCTGCCCGGCTGTACGAGGTCACGCCCGGCCGATGGGTGTTGTGTACCCCGGCCCCCGGTCACGACGCGACGCCAACTTTGCCCGTGCTCGATTACAAGCGGGACACGATGGCCGCGACCAGTTGATCGACAGGCTCGGTCGCATCCACAATCAATGCTTCGTTCTCTGCCGGCTCCTCAAGGGCTGCGAATTGCGTATCAAGCAGGTGGGGCGGGAAGAAGTGTTCGCGTTGGAGTAACCGCGCAGCGATGGCCTCGCGGTCCGCTCGCAGGTACACAAAGACCACAGGCTCGGGTTGCCCCGCACGCAACGTGTCGCGGTATGCACGCTTCAGGGCAGAGCACGCCAGCACAGCGCGGGGCTGATCGCGCAGCAGTTGGTTAAGTGTGCCCAGCCACGGGACACGGTCGGTGTCGTCCAACGGCTTGCCCGACGACATCTTCTGTACGTTGGCGGGGGGGTGGTAGTCGTCGGCATCCAGGAACGGCCAACCCAGGCGCTCGGCCAGCGCCCGGCCCACCGTGGACTTGCCACAACCCGACACACCCATCACGACCACCGCCATGCGAGCCCCATCCCACACATGCTGGTGCATCAAGCGGCAGCTTTGAAGGTGACGGCCTGCATATTGATCTTCCCGCCGTCCGCCGAGTCGATCGTGGCCTTGACCACACCGCCGGGCATCTTCGGGCTCATCCAGACCTTCCCCGCGACTTTCTTCCCATCCTGCTCAGAGTTCACCTCGTACCACGTGCAGGCAAGCTCCTGGTCGCCGACCTTCACGGTTTCGGGGCCGGACTTGGTCTTGGGGTCGGCTGTGGCGGCCACGACGGGGTCGATCTTCGACGCATCAATCTTGCGGGGGATCAGGTCATCCATCTGCATCGGCTGCCCCGCGGGCTGGCCCTCCATCTGGAAAACCATGGACCGGGTGATGACCACCTGGTTCTCATCCAAGGACTTGAGGGTGCTGGTGACGGTCATGTCCATCGCGCGGCCATCCTGCGCGATGCTCACGCTGTGGCTCACCTCGGCCCCGGCCTTGAAAGCAGACCAGAAGTCGTATTGCGGGTTGTCCACTTCCTCAGCCATTGCCGTAGAAGCCAGACAGATCATGCCAAGACAAGCGAGTAACGCAAAGGGGGTTCTAACCATGATGAGGACTTTATGTTTGTGGACCCGTGCGACCACCAGCAGGGCACCGTACCCGGGCTTGGCGTCAAGGACATTGTACCCGAACCTCACGGCATCTGATGCCAGGGCGGGAGACAGGAAAAAGCCCCACGCATGGCGTAGGGCCTCGTGGCGAGCGGGTTCGTGTGCGACGGGGAAGCAGGAGGCTCAGGCGTCCGACGGCTGTGCCCCGCCGTGGGACCGCGTTTCCTGCAGGATCAGGCCGATGATCGCCGGCACGAAGACCAGCAGCGGGATGACCAGTTTGTTGGCGGTGACGCCGGAACTGACCGACTCGCGCCACGGCTCAAAGGACAGGAGCAGGGCAAGAACGCCAAGCACCGCGAGTGTCGCGCCGCTGACGGATGTGAACAACTCGACCGAGAGCTTGAACACGACGAAAGCGAGCATGCCGCACACGATCAGGCCGATCAGCGCACCAATCCAATAGCTACCCTCGGGCATGACGGTGGTGGCGTTGCCGCCCTTGCTCGCGGCGGTGTTGACCGCGTGGGAGATGCCCGCCCAGAGGTTGGCACCGATGAACGCGCCAGCCAGCCCGCCGAACACCGACACCGCATACTTCATCAGCGGGAAAGCGACCACCGCGAACAGCAGCCCCAACGCGCCGGCCACGATGTAGGGGGCGTCGATGTGCTGGCCGAGCCAGTACCCGCCAAACGTCCCGATCGCGCCGGCCACCGCAACGGTGGCGACCTTGTAAAACTTCGGGCCGTTGAACAGGCAGAGGATGCCCACGATCATGAACACCACCGCCCAGATCGCGCCGAGGTTCTGCAGGTCCTGCACGAGCGTGTCGCCCCGCGCCAGCGTGTCGCCCCGCGAGAACATCGAGGTCATGGCGTCAAACAGCTTCTGGACTTCCGTGAGGAAGGCGTTGGTGGTCACGGCTTGAGCGAGTAGGGCGGTCATGGATCGGCTCCTGGTATGCCGGAAGTCTGGGTCCGGGCGTACGGGGTGCGCCCGAACTCACTTATCGGCTCGCCGCCGAAAAAGGGTCCACTGAATCACCACACCCAGTACCGTTATCAGACCAAGACACACCAGCGCCCCCCGCGCCGAATCGGGGAGAAATGCGGTTTCATCGCCGAACTGCCAGCGCGCCAGCCCCAACCCGCCGGTATAGATCAGCACCGCGCCCGCGAGGGCGGATTGCAAGGCGGCAGACAGTTTGGGCAGCAGCAGCCCCAGCAGCAAGCCCGCGACAGCGCCGACGATGACGCCCAGATAAACAATCCGCCGACCACCGGTCCCGAGTTGTTCCCACCAGGCTGTGGCGTCGTCCGCGATCTGCTCGTACATCGCGTTGAGCCCGCTGTTGACGCGCTTAAGCAGGCTCCGGCGTTGTCCGTCCTCACCATCAGCCATCGTGCGGTCCACCACGGCACTGCGGTCAAAGGTCACCGCCTCCACCGTCGCGCCCTGCCAGATCAGGCTGGCGATCGGCACCACAGCCGCCAGCACCGCCGCGCCCACGATCGCGATCCACACCCGGAACAAAAGCCCAGCCAGCAACGCCCCGATGATCGACCCGCCCAAAACCAGCGGCAGCAGATACGCCCCCTGGTCGGCAAGCGACGCCCCGATCAACCATCCCACCACCGCCCCCAGCACAAGCCCGCTCACCACACACGCGCCGTGCGCCAGCTTCCCGCCCATCAGCCAGAGCACCAGCCCAACCAGCACCATCAACGCGAACAGCCCGAGCATCACCAGCGGGAACGCGGCCTCCGCTTCGGTCACAGCCTCGCGTGCCGAGTCCAGGGCGGCCGCAGCATCCCGAAGATTGATCGTGTCTGGCATGAGTTGTTCCAAAGCCCGCCGCGTGTGGTCCGCTGGGGCTGCGATGTTTCCCATCCTATCGCCCAGTCGGTCGCCGCGTCGTTACAATGTCGGCCCGGAACTACCCATGCAGCCCCAAGACCGCCCCGCGCACAACCCCGCCGAACCGCCAAGGATCACAGCCGATCAGGCCGAGGCTGCGCTCGCGCCGCTCCGGCGGGCGATCGACCAGCTCGATCAGCGACTTGTCGAGCTGCTCAACGAACGGGCGCGGGTGGTGGTTGAGGTGGGCAAGGTCAAGCGCGCGACCGATGGGCCGGGCAAGATCTACGCCCCCGAGCGAGAACGCCGCGTCCTCGAACAGGTCCGCAGGCACAACCACGGCCCGCTGCCCGACTCCTGCCTCGAAGGCATCTGGCGCGAGCTGATGTCCGGCAGCTTCGCGCTGGAGCGCCCGCTGCGCATCGGGTATCTGGGCCCAGCCGGGTCGTTCTCCCACCTTGCCGCCAAATCCAAGTTCGGCTCCTCGGTTCAATACGACGCGCTGACGGATATCCATGGCGTGTTCGAGGAGATCGTCCGCGGGCACATCGACTACGGCCTGGTGCCGATCGAGAACACGAACATCGGCGGGGTCACCGAGACGCTCGATGCGTTTCTCAACTCGTCGGTGCAGGTGTGCGCGGAGCTGCTGATCAACATCCATCACAACCTGCTGGCTAACTGCGAGATCGCGCAGGTGAGGAAGATCTACTCCAAGCCCGAGGCCCTGGGTCAGTGCCGGGCGTGGCTCGCCAAGCAGGCCGAGTCTATCGAGATCGTCGCCGCCGCAAGCACCAGCAAGGCCGCCGAGCACGCCTCGAAGGAAGAAGGTGCCGCAGCGATCGGCTCGACGCTCGCGGCGGAGGTGTACGGCCTTGCGGTCCAGTTCGCCAACATCGAAGACAACCCGCACAACACCACCCGCTTCTTCATCATCGGCAACCAGAAGTCGCGGCCGACCGGGGATGACAAGACCTCGATCATGTTCACCACGGAACACAAGGCCGGGGCCCTGACCAGTGTGCTGGACGTCTTCCGTGACTTTGGCATCAACATGACCCACATCGACAAGCGCCCAAGCAAGCGTGTCAACTGGGAGTACATCTTCTTCGTCGATCTGCTGGGTCACATCGAAGACGCGAATCTGGCCAAGGCGATCGACAACGCGAGGGCTCACTGCCTTCAGTTGACGGTCCTTGGCAGCTATCCACGGGCCGCCGAGGTGCTGTAGCCCGTCGGTCGTGTTCGCTGCACCCGCGCGGCAAGTCACGGGGCCGGGGCGCCTTGTTAAACTTTGGCCATGCCGGACCCCGACGCCCCGGTGGGGCAGATGACCGATCAGCAACTCGTCCTGGCCCACCGAGCGGGGCAGGGCGATGCCTTTGCCGAGCTGTTGGGGCGGTATCGCGGTGAGATGCATGGCTTCCTGATGCGGTTCCTCCGGTCGCGGGCCGCGGCCGACGACGTCTTTCAGGACACTTTCCTGCAAGTCCACATCTCCATCGATACCTTCGATACCAGCAAGCGTTTTAAGCCGTGGCTCTTCACCATCGGCGCGAACAAGGCCCGGGACCACCTGCGTAGGAACAAGCGGAACAAGGCTTCGCCCCTGTCAGCCACGCTTGATGGCAGCGGGGACGGCGCTTCGTTTCTGGACCTGATGGCGTCGGACCTGCCCCAGCCCGACACGCAGGCGGAAGCCCAGGAATTGGCCGGCCGGGTCCGTGAAGCGGTGGATGAGATGCCGGACCACCTGCGTGAAGTGCTTGTTTTGGCGTACTTTAAGCAGATGGCGTACAAGGAGGTGGCCGAGGCTTTGGGCATCCCCTTAGGCACGGTGAAGAGCCGTCTGCACGCCGCGGTCGCCGCTTTCGGGCAGGTCTGGATGGGCCAGCAGAGCAGCAGCCCCGACGGCTGGGAAGGCCCAGAACCCTGACGCCACCACGCCGGGGCAAACCGTTTGGAAAACCCAAACCGGCCCACCGGCGTACCAAGTGCAGCGAGGCAAGGGAGACCGGCAATCATGAGCGACTTCAAAAACCCACATCACCCCAACCTGACACTCAGCGACGCCGATGCAGCGGTGCTGGATGCGATCATCGAGGCCCGCGCGCGGGGCGTCGATACGGCTTCCGGTGCCGGGCCTTTGCCGCCGGGCGGGGCGGCGCGTGCAGCCAGGGTCCATGCCCTGCTCAACCTCCTGTCGCTCGATGAGCCGGACGCGGAGAACCAGCCCACCGACGGCGAACTGGACGTGCTCACAGCCGACGTGCTCGAAGCGATCGCCACACAACGCCAGCGTCAGCGATTCGCAGAGCAGGTGCAGGTGTTTGCAGAACCCCGCCGGACCATCGGCGTGTCGCTGCGGCAGTTGATGACCGCGGCCGCGGTATTCCTCATTGGCCTGTCGCTGCTCCTGCCCGTCCTCAACAACACGCGTCACCAGGCCCAACAGACAGCCTGCGCAGCGGGGCTTGGCGGTGTGGGCGGCAGCTTTGCCCGCTACGCCTCGGACCACCAGGGCAACATGCCCCGCTACGACATCCGCCCCGCGAGCGCGTGGTGGCGTGTCGGCCAGGCGACCTCGCCCGCCGCGGTGCAGTCCAACTCCGCCAATCTGTACCTGCTGGTGCGGCTGGGTTACACCGAGGCCGACGCACTGAACTGCCCCGCGAACCCCAGCGCACCCGCAGCCGGGAGCATGACGGGGCAGCAACTGGACTACGCCAACCATCAGCAGGTGTCGTATAGCTACCAGAACCAATTCCGTGCCCAGCCGATCAAGCTTGCCGATGGCCGGACGGTGATCGCGGTGCTGGCGGACAAGAACCCGCTGTTTGTAATCCAGCCCGGCCGGTTTGCTCAGCATGTGGACACCGCGACCACCGCCCCCAGCGTGGTTCATGGCAGCCGTGGGCAGAATGTCCTGCTCTCTACCGGGCAGGTCCGCTGGGTCGTCCGCCCTGAAATCGAGCGCACCGACAACCAGACCAGCGACAACATCTGGACCGCCCAGAACATCAGCACCTACACAGGCACGGAAACCCCCGCAGATGCCGGCGACAGTTTCCTCGTCCCGTGATGACGGGGGGCTTCGGGGGCTTCGACGCTCAGTCCTGTCTTTTAATCCCGACTCTCCTGCCTTGAGGCACCCCGATTTGCTCATCTGAGGGTTTGACCTAACCGGCCACAACTTTCAGTGTTGGCACGGTATGGGTGTTCGACTAAACTACAGGCGTCTTGGGCCGCTGTGCGCGAGGCATCTGTGAGCTAGGGTCACATCTTGCTGGCGCATGTCCGAAACTCGATTAGGTGAGTAAAGCAAATGGGAATACACAATGCGGTAAACCGCGAGACGATCTCGGAGATGCCGATGCGTCGGGCATTGACGGTGAAACGCGGCTCGCCGGTGCGTCTGGCGGTCGCGCAGATGAAGGCCCGGTCGCTGGGCGCGGTGATTGTGGTGGACGACGACCACAAGCCGTTGGGCATGTTTACCGAGCGGTTGCTGGTGCGCATGCTGGCGCGCGATGCTGCGGGCCTTTCGCAACCCATCGACGACCACATGATCCCGTGCGATGCGTTGATTGTCCGGGCCGACGACCCGGTTTACAAGATGATCCACGCGATGCAGACCACGGGCATCCGGTTTGTGTGCGTGGTGGATGCGGATGGCCGGGTGCGTAGCCTCGCGGGTTTCCGCAGCCTGGTGGAGTGGATCGTGGAGCACTTCCCGCGGTCCGTGAAGGTGCAGGGCTTTGAGGCCAAACTACACATGGATGAAAGGGAAGGCGCTTAACATGGACATCCCCAACGATTACCCGGAAAACGTGATCCACACCGACCCGCAGGGCTTTGTGGACCCCCTGAGCAACTACGACCCGCCGGTGTATGAAGACGATCTCGAACGCGACCTGTGCGAGGGGCAGGTCGGCGAGATGCTGCGCATCACACCCTTTGCCATCATCTCCCCCGATGTGACCATCGAGGACACGGTCAGGCGCATGGCCAACGAAGACAGCTTCGCGCTGATGGTTGTGGAGGATGGCAAGTTGCTGGGCGTCGTCTCCGAGCGTGACGTGCTCGACCAGGTGGCCGAGCGCTACGACGAGGTGAAAGGCATGGCCCTGCGCGAGGTCATGACCCCCGAGCCGGCGGTGGTGTATGCCAACGACCCGCCCGCCAAGGCGATCAACCTGATGGCCACCGGCGGGTTCCGGCGGCTGCCCGTGCTCGACGAAGATGACAGGATCGTCGGCATCCTCGGCCCCAAGCGCGTGACCGTGTTCCTATTCCAGCACATCTGACCACGCCCACCCATCCACACACGCATCCCCCAACGCCCACAGCGCCCCCGCTGTGGGTTTTTCCTTTCCCATACAACCTCACGCAACACCACGCAGCAACTCCATGACGCGTCTCTGCGGGTTGGAGAGCGGCAGGTCGTCGAGCTTGTGCAGCGCACGCCAGACGCCAGTGCCACGGCGGACCCGACCGCCGCGCACCTTTGCCACGCTGACTTCAAAGCGGATCGCCCGGTGCGTCGTCTGATGCGTGAAGTGGCCCAGAGCGGTGGGGGGGTACAACGCCAAACCAAGCCGCGATTGCGCCCACTGGATCAGCGTTTGACCTTCCAGTGCCTCGGCGGTGGGGCACTCCCACATCGACGACCACAGCCCCTTGCCCGGCCGCTGCACCAGCAGGTACGCCCTGCCCCGCTGCACAACCAGTACCCGGTGCGTCACCGGTTTGGGCTGCTTGCGGGGTCTCACCACCGGCAGTTCCGCCACACACCCCGCGGCATAGGCGGCACACCGGCCACGCAGCGGGCAATGCGCACAATCCGGGTCGCGTGGCGTGCAGACACGTGCCCCCAGCTCCATCATCGCCTGGTTGAAGTCGCCGGGGCTGGACCTGGGGGACCGGGGGACCAGAGCAGCCGCCACAGCCCAGAGGTGGTGCCGGGTCGGGGTCTGGTCGATCGGCTCGCGGATCGCCAGCACCCGCGCCAGCACCCGCGCGACATTGCCGTCGAGGATGGGTGCGCACTGACCGTGCGCGATCGAAGCGATGGCCCCGGCCGAGTACCGCCCGACCCCCGGAAGTTCGAGCAGCTGCTCGACCGTTTTGGGGACGCGGCCGTCGAACCGCTCGCAGCACATCCTGGCTGCGGCGTGGAGGTTCCGCGCCCGGCGGTAGTATCCAAGGCCCTGCCATAGCCGAAGCACGTGCTGCGGGTCTGCCGCAGCCAAGTCCTCAAGCGTCGGCAGCGCAGCGATGAACCGCTCGAAGTAAGCAACCACCGTCGCGACCTGGGTCTGCTGCAGCATGGCCTCGCTGACCAGCGTGTAGTACGGCGGCAAACTCCCCGCTGGCGCACCGGGCGGCGGACGCCAAGGCAGCACGCGGTGGTGCGTGCGATACCACGCCAGCAGCGCCCGACGCATCGCGCGGACAGCGCTCGCATCGGGCATTCGCGGTGGCATTTTGTGCGCGTTGCTGCGGATTTTTGAGGGGGAAGGCGTCACGGTCCGATCATACTAAGGCCGCGGAAAAGCGGCGGGGGTGTCCACGGGTTTATCCTCTGGCACGCCGGGCAAGCTTTGGTTAGGCTTGACCGATGCCCTCAAAACCATCCAGCCCCGAGCCAGACCCGGCTCACCAGGACGACCCGGACATGGTTGCACAACGCGAAGCCTTACCTTCTGTCCGCAACTCCGTGACCCACAAGTTCCAGATCATGGGACACGAGGGGTATCTCACCATCGGCCTGTTCGACGACGGCCGACCCGGTGAAATCTTCGTCAAGATGGCCAAGGAAGGCTCGACCCTGTCTGGCCTCATGCAGGGATATTGCCGGGCGCTGTCGCTCGCGTTGCAATATGGCCTGCCGCTGGAGGAGGCCTGCCGACGGTTCAAGGGCATGCGTTTCGAGCCGATGGGCATGACCGGCAACCCGGACATCCCCGAGGCCCTGAGTATCATCGATTACGTCGCCCGCTACCTCGAACTCAAGTTCGTCGAGCGTCTTGGCGACAACCGGCGGTTCTGAACCAGGCGGCGACTTGGCCACGCCAGCACATCGACCACCTTAATCCTTGCCATCGGGCTGGCGGTAGATATCCAGGTAAAACTCCAGCAGGTCGTGGCCGTGGATCGTGCGTGTCCGCGTGTGCTGGAAGCCGACCCTGTCGAACAGGTGCAGGGCGTCGTCCCGCTCAAAACGGGTGTCCAATCGGACCTTGAGATATTCGTGGTGCCGGCAGTGGTCGATGGCGGTCTTGAGCAGGATCGCGGGGATCTCGCTGTGGTGGTACGCCTCAGCGACGCGGAGCCTGCGCACTTCTGCGGTGTGTTCCTCGTCGGAGATCACGCCGATCATCCCCACAACCTTGCCCTGCATCTCGGCCACCCAGAAGTGGTGACGCGGGTCGTCCAGGTAGGCCTCTTGGATCATGTCGATGTCGGCCCCCGTGTCATTGGCGGCAATCTGCCCGGCGAGCAGGCCATGGTCGTAAAGCGTCATCACCGCCCGCTGGTCGCGCGGCTCGAACGTCCGGATTGAAAGTCCCTCGATAAGCTCGGGGGTAGATTTGCGACTCATGTGACATCAACCTGATCGTGGACAATCCCTGACGGGCCAGCACAACATCATACCCAATCACCAACACCGGAAGTTTCCCTAGGAGCTTCCGGGGGAGCTTCCGGGGAGCTTCCGGGGGGGGTTACGCCGCCTTGACCCGGAGGAACCGCAATTCATCGGTATCCGTGTCCAGCAGGGCAACGGTGTAGTCCGTGGCCCTGAACAAAGCCCCGGGATTGATGACCCTGGTCGGGCCTTGGTGTATGTCCATGGTCCTGTGCGTGTGCCCGTGGCACAGATAACGCACGTGTTCTGCCAGGGCCTGCTGCAGGTCGCCGGGCATGTGCCCGTGGCAGAAGACGAGTTCCCCGCTGGGCAGGTGGATCCGCCCGATAGGGTCATCCACACGGATGCCGAGGTCGGCGGCATACTCCGCCAATGCGGGGGCGTCCCAATCGGTGTTTCCAAAGACCAGGTGGGCCTCGATCTGCCGCACCGTGCCCGGGAGGTTCACCGCCAGGGCATCGATCACATCCACGGTCCCCACGTCGCCAAGGTGGACCAAAAGCTCCGCGCCCTCGTCGAGGAGGGCAGCAACGCCGTTGCGGGTGGTGATTGCTCTACCGTGCGAGTCCGACAGTAGTCCAATACGAGGCAATGATGAACCCCCTCTGTCGGAGTTCGCAGGCTGGTTGAGGGATAGTAGCATATCAAGAATTGTTCGCAACCTGATAGCCGCGCGGGATTTCCCTGCTTTTCGATCCGCTATGCTTCCCCGGAAGCGCCATTGCATTGGCCGTGAGCCGAGCGCGTCACAGACGCGTCAGTGACAAAACACCGCCGCCGGAAACCGACTGTGCCCAAGCCCCCGGACATCCTCGCTCAGATCGTCGCTGACAAGCGTCTTGAGGTCGCGGCCAAGCTGGCTGCGGAACCCCTGGACGGCCTGCGTGAGCGTGCCTTGGCGACGCCGCAGCCCCGCAACTTTTTCAAGGCTGTAACCCACCCGCAGTGGACGCTGCGTGTGATTGCGGAGGTCAAAAAGGCAAGCCCCTCCGCAGGTGTCATCCGCGAGGACTTCGACCCCGTCGCAATCGCTCGGACCTACCACGCCCACGGAGCGGCCGCCATCTCCTGCCTCACGGATGAGAAATACTTTCAGGGGGACCTTGCCTACATCGCTCAGATCAAGGCTGCGGTCCCGCTCCCCGTGCTCCGCAAGGATTTCATCATCGACGCGTATCAGGTGTACGAGGCCCGGGCAGCGGGGGCAGACGCGATCCTGCTTATCGCCGAGTGCCTCACCGAGCCACAGATGCTGGACCTGCTCATCCTTGCGACCGAGTTGCAGATGACCACGCTGATTGAGGTCCACGATTTTGAAAGCCTCGTGCAGGTCAAGAGCCACGTCGGCTTCCCGCACCGTGCCTACCAACTGCTGGGCATCAACAACCGCAACCTACGCACCATGACCACCGACCTGGCCCACACCCTGGCGCTACTCGGCGAAGTACCCGACAAAAATATCCTGGTCAGCGAGTCGGGCATCCGCACCCACGACGATGTCCGCAGACTCATGCAGGCGGGCGTGTACCGCGTCCTGGTCGGCGAACACCTCATGCGCCAAACCGATATCGGACAAGCACTACAAAACCTCATCCACGGCGAATAACCCCCCCCGGAACTGCCCCGGAACCGCCCCGGAACTACCCGGTCGCAACGCTCGGGAGGTGGCAGCGTATCCCCGGAACTGCCCCGGAACTGCCCACAGGAATGGCTGCGTAAACACCACATGCGAAGTCTTGCGGGGCGGTACTCTAAAAAAACCTGGCAAGCCTAGAAAAATGTGGGCCGTAATGGAATATAATGCGATAATCGCTGGTAGAGGTTATTGATGGTCAATCTGTTTACACATCGGCTGTTGGCATGGATGTGTGCAGCCCTACTGGGGGCGGGCAGCGCTCCGAGCCTGTGCATTGCACAGTGCGTACAGCCGTCGCAGCAGGAATTGCATGACCAGGCCTTCTGTTGCCTCAGCGAGCAAACGGCCGACCCTTCAGCACCGGCCGAGGCAACGGGGGATCAGTGCCCACCTGCGGGGTTGTGTGGCCTGTGCCCCGCCTTCCGGGCGGCGACCCCGACGGACCGGCAGCGGGTGGTCGAATCCGACCCGCAGCCCGTGCTGGTCGTTTCCACAGCCCCAGTTACTCCGCCAACCCTTCGCTTCACGCATCCTTTGAGCGTCGCGCCGCTCCACGAGCCGCCGCTGCGTTCGCTGGTCGAACTGCACTGCCAGCTCACCTGTTAAAGACGCGCCTCTGTCAATTGGCGTCCCTACACGTTCAGCTTTATCGATGATCTCACCGATATGTGTCGGATGAGGTCGAACCCAACGATTTCAAAAACACCTCCAACTTGGAGAATTGATCATGCTACGACGAACCCTGTTAGTTGCGGTGATGTCTTTCGCGGCCATGAGCTTTGGCAGCGTGGCCCTGGCCGGCGGTGCGGGCTGTGGTGCGTGCACCGCGGCTGAGAAGCCCGCCAAGTGTGTGTGCACCGATTGCACGGACTGCGCGTTGTGCAAGGAAGGCAAGTGTGCCGAGTGCACCATGGCCTGCTGCAAGCCCAAGGCCGAGAAGCCCGCAGCCTAAGTCACACACCCCATCAACCACTCACCCAGCGCCCGGCGGCCACCAACCGCCGGGCGCTTTTATGCGCGTGGCATGCGGTCACCTGCCGCGCTGGGCATCGGCCAGGAGCAGGAGGTTGTGCATCACAGCACGGGTGGTGGTGGTGTCGTAGCCATTGATTCCCCACCGATCGAGGCCCATCATCCCGAATGTGAGGTCTTCGGCGGAAACGAGCACAGCCGGGCGCGCGTCGATCTCAATCTGCCGGACCGTCAGGCTCCGCCGCGCCCCGCTTGCAAGGAGTGTGAACGGCCGGGTCGTCAGACGGTTGAGCGTCTGTGCGTTGGTCAGGCCCTGCCCGGTCTCAAGGGGAGAGCGGTTATGCCGTGTGATGGGCAGTTGCATCGCCTCGGCCAGCTTGCCGGAGACATCCCCCGCAAACTCGCCGCGACCGCCGATCGTCTCCACCAGAAGCGTGCCCCCGCCCCGGACATAGGCGATGAGCGCGTCGCGTTCGGCCTCCTGAAGCTCGACCGGGTCCACGCCGGCGAGGTGAGCCAGCGCCACGTCCGCATTCAACTCCGCCGGTGTAGCGTTGACGACTTCAATCGCCTTGCCCGTCTGATTGAAGAAGGCTGTCGCCAGGTTCGCATACGCTTGCGGTTCAATGACCGGCTGGGCCAGGAGCGCGACTTGCGCGACGCGGATCGTGCCAGTGGCTTCCCGCTTTTGTGGCGTAGTGCCTTGTGGTGCTGTAAGGCGGGGTTTCAAGCGTCCCCGATCGGTGGCCAGCGTGAAGAGGTTGACCGCTCCCTGCCACGCCTCGTCGTTGCCGGGCCGCGTTTCGGCTTGCCAGGTCATGCCCCAGTCACCCTGCGGCATGAGGATGAGGTCGCGGGCACCGTTGCTCAGGGACATGATGGGCAGTGGTCGGCCGCTGGCGCGCGGGATCACACGGGAGAGCACGTGGTCCGCATCAATGGGCTTCATCGGGCCGGCTTCCGGATACAGACGCGTGGCCAGTTCCTCCACCGAGTTGGGCAAAGCGCTGGACCCCCGCTCGGGGTTGACCCACAGCAGCCCGCCAAGGTCGATGTAGGTTTTGACGTTGGCTAGCTGGTCATCGGTGAGTGTGAGCGCGTCGCGGCCGGAGAGGTAAAGGACCGGCGCGTTGAGCCAGCGTCGGGGGTCTTGATCGATGGAGACGATCTGCCAGCCCACTTCCTGCTCGCCGAAGGCCGAGAGGTGTCTGGAGAGGAAGTACAGGTCGTTTGGCCGGTTGTTCCAACTGTAATCCGGAATCTGGAGCTTGTTGACCCAGACGGGGATGTTGCCTCGCGCGAGGAACATCAGGCAGAACGCGGTATTGGTGGTGGGGGTGTATCCCTGCGCCCCTTGGGTCACGCTGCCACTGTTCTCGCCGGCGATGATCCAGGCCGCGCCCGCCCTGAACCAGTCAAGCCCGCCGAACTCGCTGACACCGCCCGCCAGCGCGACGCGTTCGATGCCGTACCAGTACATGCCCGACCAACTCGCATCGCGGCTGGTGATGGGCTTGCCCTTGAAGTTGTCGTCAAGCCACGCCAGGCCGCGGTCGATGGCTTGTGCGACCTGAGGGTTTGCGGTATCCGCGTTGCGGTCGAGGTAGTGTCGGGTGATGTAGAGCAGCGTCAGCCCCGCCGAGGTCATGCCCCCATCCGGTTCGGAGTTGGACCGGTGGGTTCCGGTTCCGTAGTTCCATCCCCCGGTTGGGTGTTGAAGCGCGAGCATCCAATCCCGGACATCCTGCCAATACGCGTTGGGCACCGGCACGTTGCGTTTGGCCAGTTCCCAGATGCCCAGCACGCCGTACTGCGTGCGCGAGAGGCTGTAGGTGATCGCGATGGTGGCCGATCCGACTTTGGTGTTGCCTTTGCGTGCCGGGCTCATGTAGTCGTACAAGCCCGTGGAATGGGCCGTGGCCAACCATCGCCCATCCCGCTCTAGTTGAGTCTGTGCAATCTCCGGGGGTAGCGCCGCCCAGAGGTGGGTGCGCAGCGATGTCGCGTAGGTGCCATCCATCTCCGCTTGCCGCAGATAGTCCAGCGCCTTGCGTATCTCGGGGCGTTGGAAGCTCTCCCCCGAGACCAGCAGGGCATAGACCACCGCTGCGGTCTGACCGTTGTTTGGGTGGTGGTTCTTGAAGCGATTATTCAGGGTTTGATTTTCCCACGAGCCATCCTCAGCCTGCTGCGCGTAGAGCCACGTCTTCATGCGGGCGATCGCCGCTTCGACATCCTCATGGGTCAGGTCATCCGCCTTGACCGCCCACGCCCCGGTCGCGCACACGACACTAAACAACAGAATCAAAACAAGCGTAGCACATCGAACAGATGCGAGATCACCTATCTGCCGCCTATTCATGATCGCTCCAGTACGCTGACAACGTCCACCTTTCCCGCCCAAGGAGTAGCCGGTTGTCGAATCCTTCATGAAATCTAGCGTGAGTATAGCGTTGCCCCGGCTGTGTGCCCGCACCTTACCCGCTACTTCTGGTCGGCCCCGCACGTTACCGCTGCACCCGTTCCATGCAGCAGCAGACCCACAGACAGGGGATTACTTGGTCAAGTCGAATGAAGCATACACGGGGTAGTGGTCAGAACCCTTGACGAGTTCTGCATCGGTGATCAGGCCCGCGGAGCCGGGGATATAGCGCTTTGTCATCGCGGGGCTGGTGATGATGTAGTCGATGATGGTGTTGGGGTACCGGGTGCTGGGCAGGGTGATGCGCTCGGCAGCGGGGATGTCCTTGTGCAAATCGGTGAGCGGGCTGGGGTTGCCCTCGGCATCCTCACCCAGGATCACTTTCATCGGCGGCTCACCGGGATTCGAGTTCAAGTCGCCACCAAGCACCACCAGCGCCTCGGGGTCGTCCGCGAGCACCTTGTCGATGATCTCCCGCGTGCGCAGGGCCTCGGCGGTGCGCCAGCTCACCGACTCCTCATCGCCGGGCATCGACCGCTTGGACTTGTAATGGACGCAGAACGCGTGAAGCAGTCGGCCGTCGGGCAACTCGACCTTCGCGTGGAAGAGGTCGCGCGCGAAACGCCACGTGCGCGTCTCGCCGGGCAGTCGCAGCGTCTGCCATCGGTAGCTGGTGATGGAGTCGATCGGCAACCGGCTGATAATGCCCAGGTTGATGCCGCGCCCGTCGTTGCCCCGTGTCACCGCAATATGCTGATAGCCCCGGTCGGCAAGAAACATCGTCACGATGCTGCGCAGGATCGCCTCGTTCTCCACCTCGCTGACCAGCACGATATCCGCGTCGATCGCAGCGATCGACTTGGCGATCGCTTCGAGTTGC
>JBGTLW010000291.1:0-2702 GCA_041743835.1 Phycisphaeraceae bacterium
ACCCGCGACCTCAGCGAGCGTGGGATACCCGCTGCCCATGGCGGTGGCGCGGATGGCCTCGCAGTGCCGGGCCGCCTGATCCAGACGCTCTGCCCGCAGAGCCGCCGCGATGTGCCGCACAGATTCAGCCATGCGCCCGACCGACGCGGTCAGCTCCGTCCGCTGGGAGCGGTCGGCCCAGAGCGTCGAGCGAAGGGCTTCAACCTCCGGCTCCTGCGTATTAATCGCCTGGACATCAAACTGCCCAAGCTCGATCCGCTCGTCGAACGCGATGCCCACCTCATGCACCCGGCCGCGGATCATCCGGCAACGCGCGATGGTCCCGGTGATAAGCAGGTCGTGGCCCTCCGCGTCTTTGAGAATCAGCGAGCAGGCCGACCCGGGGTGGATGAACCCGCCATGCAGGAACCCCAGCCCGCTGCTGCTCAGGTCGCGCGGCTGGACGAGGTAGGTGGACGTCCCGCCGCCGGGTTGCTCGATCTTGACGGTGATGGCATCGGCGGTGCGATAGACAAACCGCTCGTTGTCGCGCTGCTCCCGGACGTAGTCAGCCCGGCGCAGTTGATCCAGGCCAAGGTGAAGCTCGCGCACCTGAGCAGGTGTCAGCCGCAACGCGTCGATGCCGGGGGTACGTGAGTCCATGACAAGCTCCAGCCCCGGCAGCCAGCGCGCACCACACGGGTACGCGCCAAAGGAGCTATCGACCTCTGGCGGCAAGAGTTGAGCGGGGAGGCATCAGGTATTCCACTTAGTGCCGAAAGCTGGGCAAGTCGGGCGGATTGTGGCGGCTGCGGGTTGCGGCAAGGGCCTTAAGCACTGGTCAATCGTGTACCTCGACGATTTGCGCCTCGGGGGTGACGGCCGATAAATCCAGCAATCCCACGGTGCAGCGATCGGTCACCCACCCACAGCACTCGCCGGGGTTGAGGAAAAGCGCTTCACGGCTCCCGTTGCGTCGCCGCTCGACGCTTGGGGTGTGGTTGTGGCCGGAGATGACCACATCCGCCCCGACCAGGTCGGCTGGCTTGAACCAATCGACGAAGTGGTGCATCGCGATCACACGCGGGCCATGCGGCGTCTGAAGCGTGACCCGCAAAGGCCCATCGACGAGGTTGGGCAGGATGGTTTTCAGACCCGCGCGTTCGCCGTCGTTGTTGCCATAGATGCAGTAGGTCGGCAGCTTGGCCATGCCCGGCGCACCGGGCGCGATGAGCTTGGCTGCGAACGGCGCGACGTAATCCCCCGCGTGGAAGATGGCGTCCACCTTCAACTGCTGAAACATCGCCACGGCCCGGCGGAAGGTCGGCAGCCGATCATGGGTGTCGCTGAGAACGCCGATGCGCATGGGCACAGCGTAAACACCCGCATCGCGCGAGTCCAGCCGTGGGCGGTGTCAGCCCGATGGTCATGTGTCCTGGCTCAGGCGGTGAGCTTGTGGTGCCCGTTGCCGTTGGCCGAGATCATGGCGATGGCGCGTCGGCGTGCGGGCAGCTTCTGCGTCGCGACGCTTCGGAACCCTTCGCCGGTGCGGAGGTATTTGCGCAGCCGTCGCATGGTGCCCAGGGGGATGAGTGACTCCAGGAGCTGGGGCACCTCGCCGTAGGACGCGATGGCCGAGCGGATGCGCAGGTCCCAGCTCTCGACCATACCGTCGAAGTCTTCGGAGCGGACCATGCCCCGGCAGCCGGGCGCCCCGCACATGCAGGCCATGGGCATCGCGCTGTTGAAGATGGCGTAGTCGTCGGTCAGCTCCTCGCCGGGCTTCAGGTCGCGTAGGGCGATCTCGAAGCCATAACCCGTGGTCAGGGTCGAGGGCTCGCAGCAGTGGTTGACATACTTGGCGTGGTCCCAGGACAGGACCCTCATGCCGTCGGGCTCGATGTAGGTGTACTTCTCGACGGTGTGCGCGTAGGCGGGGTGGTGGATCATCGGGTCGCCGGGGGCGAACTCGATGTCCAGCGCATCCTTGACGTAGACCACGGTTCCTGCGGGGATCGGGCGTGTGGCGAAGACGCCGAAGCCCATCTCTTCGTTAATGAGGCGCATCTCGGTGTGGGGGTGCATCATGGCGGCAAAGGGGACCCACGGCAATCTGGCCGGCAGGCCCGCTTCGTTGTCGGTGCACAAGCTCGTGCAACGTGCGCGGCGCGCGTGAATATACAATCGGTTTGGAATAGTGGAAGGGGTAATCTTTCACGAATGTAAGATTTTTTTTCAGGGGCGTCTGGCGCCTGGAGCTTCCCGTGCCCCGCCGGCGCGCGGTTTGGGACGCCCCGTTACACTGGAACCCATGCCCAACGACCGCCTCGCCCAACTGGAAAAGCTCCACGCCGCGGACCCCGCCGATGCCGATGTGCCGTACATGATCGCCCTGGAGCACGCCAAGACCGACCGCCTCGACGAAGCCCTGGCCTGGCTGGACAAGGCCATCGCCACGGACCCGGACCACCACTACGCCTACTACCAGAAGGGCAAGCTGCTCGCGGCCCAGGACAAGCAGGCCGACGCCAAAGCCGCGCTGGAGGCTGGCCTAGCCCGCGCCCAAGCCGCCCGCCACACCAAAGCCGCCAGCGAACTCGCGGAATTGCTGGATACGTTGTGACGTGATTCCCCCACGTTTCGAGCGGTCGCGGGCAACGCGATTCCCCATGTTTCGCGTGATTTCCCCCGTTTAGCGCGGGGCCGTCAGGCCCCGTGTTTCC
>JBGTLW010000292.1:0-27842 GCA_041743835.1 Phycisphaeraceae bacterium
GGCGCAGCCAGTGCTCGTAGTGGCCGTGGATGTTGACGCCATGATTCAGCGACAGGTCCACGTGCTGGAAGCCGAAGTACGGCCCGTGCCAATCGTTCATCGCCGGGTCGTGTTCCCAGCGGCGGTTGCACTCTTCGTAGCCGAGGTCGGGGTGGGATTGGGTCGGCGTGAGGTGCAGCTTGCCGACCGAGGCGGTGGCGTAGCCCGCGGCGGCGAAGGCGTCGGGGAGGGTGACGTGGTGCGACGGCAGGGTGCGTGAGCCGGGCGGGTCTTTGCGCTTCTGGACTTGGGCTTGAACGCCCTCACCGAGTTGGGTGTATTCGGCTCGGGGCAGGGGGATGCCGTTGGTCCACACCCCGTGGGCTGCGGGGTAGCAGCCGGTCATGAGCGACGCGCGTGAGGGCATGCACACGGGTGCGGCGGTGAAGTGGCGGTCGAAGACGCAGGCGTGCTCGGAATTCGCGAGGGCATCGAGGTTTGGCGTGAGGGCGAACCTGTTGCCGGTGCAGCCCAGCGAGTCGTAGCGCTGCTGATCGGTGACGATCAGGACGACGTTGAGGCGATGGGGATCGGGCATGCACGTAATGTAACGCCCGTTGGGGGGCTTGGCTGTGGGACGGAGGGGGATCGCGGGGGACCGCGGGATGGCGATCCCGCGGCTTTGGGGGTGGGGCCACTTACGAGGACGCGATTGACATTCAGTCTCAATTTGATAGTGTGGCGTCCTGCCCATTCACCACTGCCAGAGATCTCTTATGCACTATCTAATGAAATTTACGTTAGTTACGTTCGCTGTGGCCGTCGTGCTCGGCAGCCTGACCTTGTTGCCTTCGCGTGCGCAGGAAGCGGCTGAGCCTGCCGTGGCGACGATCACGCTTTATTGCGGGCGGTCTGCGGCACTGGTGGAGCCGTTGGTCAAGCGGTTCACCGAGGAGACCGGCATCCGGGTTGAGCTGCGTGCGGCCGACACCGCTCAGCTCGCGCTCGCGCTGACCGAAGAGGGCAACCGCAGCCCCGCGGATGTGTTCTGGTCGCAAGACTCGGGGACGCTGGGGCAACTGGCGTCGCGCGGGTTTCTCGACAAGCTCCCGGCCACCACGCTGGACCGCGTGCCCGAGGCGTACCGCAGCGATGAGGGTTCGTGGGTGGCCACGTCCGGCCGGTTGCGTGTGTTGGCGTATTCGCCGCAGCGGGTGAAGGAGGCGGACCTGCCCAAGAGTGTGTTCGATCTGACGGATGCGAAGTACAAGGGCCGGGTGGGTTGGGCGCCCACCAACGCGAGCTTCCAGGCCTTCATCACCGCCATGGTGGCCATGCACGGCGAGGAGAAGACCCGCCAATGGCTGCTCGACATGAAAGCCAATCAGGCCAAGCCATTCCCGAAGAACACCGCCCTGGTTGCGGGCATCGCAAATGGGGAGATTGATCTGAGCCTGCCGAACCATTATTACCTGCTGCGGTTCAAGTCGGCCGACGCCAGGTACCCCGTCGAGCAGACCCAGTTCGAGAAGGGCGACATCGGGAACATGAACAACCTGTCTGGCGTGGGGCTGCTCAAGACAAGTAAGAACAAGGATGCAGCCCTCAAGCTCATCGACTTCCTGCTGTCGTCCGAGGCCCAGCAGTACTTTGTCGAGCAGACGTTTGAGATGCCGGTCACGCGCGACCGGATCGCCACCCCCGCGGCCATGCCCGATTTGCACGAAGCGCTCGACAAGCTGCCGGCGGTGAACCTCAACAAGGTAGAAGACCTTGAGGGTACCCAGAAGCTCTTGCGTGAGGCCGGCCTGATCTAAAGCGTGTGCGTCGGGGGCTGGCTTCTCTTACGCTGAGGGCCTTGCGTATCGATTGACGCTGCGCTGGCCCCGCTTGCTGGTCCCGATCTCATGGCGAGCCCCCCCGTGCTTAAACCCCGACGCCCGCCCCTGCCCTGGTACCTGGTGGTGCCAGCGGTGATGTGCGGGCTCGGCGTTGCGGGGCCGATGGCTTACCTTGTGGTCCGGGCCTTGAGCATTGAGAGCGACGAACTGCGTCGCATCCTGCTGGACCCGCGGAACCTCGCGCTGCTGGGCAACACGCTCTTGCTTTGCCTTGGGGTGTTGGTGGTCACGCTGATCCTGGCGCTGCCCGCCGCGTGGCTGACCGCGCGGACGGACCTGCCGATGCGTCGGGTGTTTGCGCTGGGGATGGTCTTGCCCTTGGCGGTGCCGGGGTATCTGATGGCGTTCTCGCTGCTGTCGCTGGGGGGGTATGTCGGGGCGGTCGCCAAGGTCACCGGCCTCGTCATGGATGAGCCGATCCGCATCGCGCCGATCCGCGGCTTCTGGGGCGCGCTGATCGCGCTGAGCCTCTACAACTTCCCGTACATGCTGCTGAATCTGCGCGCGGCCTTCCTCTCGCTTGACCCGACGCTCGAAGAGGTGGGGCGGTCGCTTGGGCGCACACCTGCTCGCGTGTTTGTCAGCCTCGTGCTGCCGCAGCTCCGGCCGGCGCTGGTGGCGGGGGGGTTGCTGGTGGGGCTTCACGTCGTGGCCGACTTCGGGGTGGTCCACTTGATGGGCTACCACACGTTCAGCTTTGCGTTGTATGAGCGGTACAGCGCGGTTGATGTGCCGGGCATGGCGTGGTTCGGGCTGATGATGATCGCGCTGGCGGGGGCGATGATCGCGCTGGAGCTTTGGCTGCTGCGTGGGCTGAGGCTCCACCGCGTCGGCTCGGGTGTCGCGCGGGGGCGGGCGGTCTCGCGGCTGGGCTGGTGGAAGGCCCCGGCTGTGTTGTTTCTCCTGAGTATCTTGTGCGCGGGCGTGGTCATGCCCACCGCGACGACGGTGTTCTGGCTTTTTGAGCCGACGTTTGCCTCGGCCGGGCAACTGCGCGACAAGCTTACCGATGCGGTGGGCGACTCGGTGACGGCTGCGGCGTTGGCGTCGACTGTGGCGGTGCTGCTCGCGCTGCCGGTGGCTCTGCTCGCGTCGCGGTACCCCAGCAAGCGTGCGCTGTCACTTGAACGTTTGGCATACATGGGTTACGCCACGCCCGCGCTGGCGTTTGCGCTGGGCTTGCTGGTGGTGTCGATCTCGGTTGATCGTCTGCTGGTTCGGTCGGGGGAGACGTGGTTCTATCAATCGCTTGCGGTGCTGGTGTATGGCTACGCGCTGCACTTCATGGCCGAGGCGGTCGGCCCGATCCGCGCGGCACTCTTCCACGCGACCCCCCGGCTTGAGGAGGCCTCGCGGGCGTTGGGCCACGGCTTTGTGCGGACCTCGTGGTCGGTCACGCTTCCGCTGCTCCGGCCGGGGCTGCTGGTGAGCCTCGCGCTGGTGTTCCTCTCGGTGATGAAGGAGTTGCCGCTGACCATGCTCCTGAGGCCGACCGGCTTCACGAACCTGGCTTACGAGTTGTGGGACCGCACCAACGAGCGCCTCTACGCCGACGCCGCGCCCTTTGCTTTGGGTATTCTGGTGGTCTCGTTCGTGTTCGTCGGGGCCCTGCTCGTCGGCGAGTCAGCGCTGGAAAGGAAGAAGCAGTAGCCGTTGCGTGGCGATGACCCGCCGAGCCACAACCTTGCAACCAGCCGTCCGATACTTTGACCCGTGACCTCTTGCCCTCAACCCACTTATGCCCCACTTGCTTTGTGTCGAAGACCTGACGCGGACTTTCCCCGGCCAAAATCGGCCGGTGATCGAGGGTGTGTCGTTCTGTGTCGAGGCGGGCGAGGTGTTGGCGGTGATCGGCCCCAGCGGTTGCGGCAAAACCACGACCCTGCGGACGCTGATGGGCTTCGAGCGCGCCGAGCGTGGCCGGGTCAGCAAGGGTGACATGGTGTGTGCGGATTGCGCGACGGGCCTGCACCTGCCGCCGGAGAAGCGGGGCATCGGCATCGTGTTCCAGGATTACGCGTTGTTCCCGCACATGTCGGTGCTGCGCAACGTGATGTTTGGCATCCCATCCCGGCCGGTGACGCCGCAAGGCGAGGCCGGCCCCAAGCTTTCCGCCAAGCGCCGCAGGCAGATCGCGCGCGAAGCTTTGTGGATGGTGGGGCTGATGGGCGTGGACGACCGCGCGGTGCAGGACTTGTCGGGCGGGCAGCAGCAGCGTGTCGCGATCGCCCGGGCGCTTGCGCCGGGTACGAAGGTGGTGCTGCTGGATGAGCCGTTCAGCAATCTCGACCCCGACCTGAGGCAGGCCACGCGGGCGGAGGTGCGCACACTCGCCAAGCGTGCCGGCCTCGGGGTGGTGCTGGTGACGCACGACCAGGAGGAGGCGTTGTCGCTTGCGGATCGTATCTGCGTGATGCGCGATGGTGTGATCTGCCAGGCCGGCCGCCCCGAGGCGGTGTACGCCCATCCGCGCACCGCCTTTGTCGCGCGGTTCCTTGGGCAGACTAACCTTCTGCCCGCCACCGCGTCGGGGACCGATGTGGCGCAGACCCCGCTGGGCAAGATGCAACTCCACAAGCCCTGCGACGGGGAGGTGCTGCTGTCGATCCGGCCGGAGGACCTGTCGCTTGCGCCGGTGACCAGCGGGGACAACGCGGGGCAGGCACACATGGTGGGCAAGGTGGTTGCCCGAGAGTTCAAGGGCCACGACCTGACGTACCGCGTGCGCGTGGCGGACCGTGAGGTGGCGGTGCAGGTCGAGGCGGGCGCGATGTTCCAGGTGGGGCACGCGGTGCAGGTCGCGCCGATCCGCCCGGCGGTGGTCGTGACCAACGATCTGTAGCGGCGATCCGCCAGGCGAAACCCGGTTAATCCAACTCGTATAACGGGCGGAGCTTGCCTTCGAGGTGCCGCATCAATGGCTCGTGCGACAGCGGCTTGCCGGTCACGTGCTCGCAGAGCTCGGCCGAGGTGTAGGTCATCCCCAGCCGGTGGATCTTTTCGTTGAGCCAGCTGCGCAGCGGTTCAAAGTCGCCCACGCTGAACATCGCGTCCAGGTCGCCCAGCTCATCGCGTGCGGCCTCAAAGAATTGGGCGGCGTAGAGGTTGCCCAGCGTGTAAGTCGGGAAATAGCCGATCGCCCCCATCGACCAGTGGATGTCCTGCAGGCAGCCGTGCGCATCGTCGGGCACGTCGATGCCCAGGTACTCGCGGTACCGCGCGTTCCACGCGCCGGGGAGGTCGCTGACATCCAGCGAGCCGTTGAGCAGCTCGCGCTCGAGCTCGAATCGCACCATGATGTGGAGGTTGTAGGTGGCTTCGTCGGCCTCGACACGGATGAGGCTTGGGGCCACGCGATTGGCACCGGCGTACACCTGGTCCTCGGTCAGCCCGCGGGCCGCGTCCCCGAAGTGGTCGCGGAGCTTGGGGTAGGCCCACGACCAGAACGCGCGCGACCGCCCGACCTGGTTCTCCCACAGCCGGCTCTGGGATTCGTGGATCGACAGGCCCACGGGTTCGCCGCGCGGCGTGCCGATGTGCTCGGGGGGCAGGCCCTGGTTGTAGATGCCGTGGCCCGTCTCGTGCATCGTCGAACCCAGCGCATCGTTGAGCATGTTCTCGTGGAACCGCGTGGTCATGCGCACATCGAAGCAGTGCGTGCCCGAGCAGAACGGGTGGGCCGACGTGTCGAGCCGGCCCGCGTCAAAGTCGAAGCCCAGCGCCGCGACAATGTCCCGCACAAACGCATCTTGCTTCGGGACAGGCAGGACCAGCCGGTCAAACGCATCGTCGAGCTGCGCCGCTTCGCCGAGCGCTTCGATGAGTGCGACCAGGCGCGGCCGCAGCGGTGTGAAAACGGATGTGACATAGGCGGCGTTGAGCCCGGCCTCGTAGCCGTCCGCCAACGCGTCCCAGGGTTCGCCGTCGCCGGCCCAGCCGAAGCACTCGGCCTTGCGGATGTTGAGCTCGACGACACGGCGGAGGTAGGGCGCGAAGCCGGGAAAGTTGTTGTCACGCCGGGCATCCACCCACGCGGCCTTGGCCTCGCTGGTGGTGCGGGCGAGCGCCTCGACCAGGTCGGTCGGGAGGCGTGTGGCTTTGTCGTAGTCCCGGCGGATCTCGCGGAGGTTCACGGCCGAGGCGCTGGTGGGCGAGGTCGTGAGGGCGGGGTCTGCCTCGCAGGTGTCCAGCCAGTGGCCGATGCGCGGGTCGGTGAAGTGCTCGTGGCTTAGCCGCGCGAGCAATGCCATCTGATCCGTGCGGTACGCCAGGCCCTTGGCGGGCATCATGGTTTCCTGATCCCAGCTCAGCAGGGAACACGTGCTGCTGAGCAGCGAGGCCCGGCGGATGTGTTCGATCAGGTCGAGATAAGCCGGCGGTTCGGGCGGCTGATCCGGCGGCGGTCTGTGGCCAAGGAGCGAGGGCATGCGGGTAATTCTAACCCCGAATGCTGCTTTCTGGGCACGTCGGACCCCCGGACTTTCGCCGGTGGGTTGCGGTTCAAGCGTCTGGCGATGGTGGGCTGATTTGCTGCTGGCCCGGCGTTCTGGCGGTAAACTCCGGGGATGAGCAAGAAGCCGACGGACGTGGACAAGCTGAGTTTCGAGCAGGCGCTGGAGCGGCTCGAAGCGATCATCGACCAGATCGAGGCGGGGGAGGTGGGCCTGGAGGATTCGCTCAAGCATTACGAGGCGGGTACAGCCTTGGTCCGTCGGTGCCGCGCGGTGCTGGACCAGACGGAGAAGCGGATCGCCGAACTGATGCCCGATGCCGCAGGCAAACTCACCGAGGCACAGGAGCAGGACTAGCCCTGCGATTCCACGGGCTTGACGCAGACGCGAACCTTGATGGTCTGGTCGCCTCCGCCGATGATGACGCCTTTGACCGGGCTGACGTCGGCGTAGTCGCGGCCATAGGCGACGGCGATGTGGTGCTCGCCGGGGACAAGGTCGTTGGTCGGGTCGAAGTCGGTCCATCCGTCGGCGGCTGGGTCTCCGCTGCCCGCGTACACCGCGAGCCAGGCGTGCGAGGCGTCCGCACCGATGAGCTTGGGGTCATCCTCGTTGTGGAACGTGCGCAGGTAGCCCGAGACGTAGCGGGCTGGCAGCCCCAACCCACGCAGCATGGCGATCTGCAAGTGGGCAAAATCCTGGCAGACGCCCGAGCGTTGGCTAAAGACCTGCTGCACGGGTGTGGAGATGGTCGTGGTGGTGGGGTCGTACTTGAAGTCTTTGAAGATGCGGTGCGTCAGGTCCAGCGTCGCTTCGAGGATCGGCCGACCCTCGGGGAATGACTGGCGGGCGTACTCGGTCGCCTCGGGAAACATCGCGACCTGCGGCGAGTTGAACGCGAACTGGAGGGCGGCGAGCCCGGCTGGGGAGTTGTCCTTGCGCACCGCCTCGCGGACGCGGTTCCACGGCGGGCTGATGCCGGGGGGCGGGGGTTGCCGGGGTGTGACGTCCACCTCGCTGATGGAGGTGACAAGCATGCGTGTGTGCGGCTCCTGCACGGTGAAGAGCATGGTCTGGTTGCCGAAGAAATCGGTGCGGAGGTTGGAGATGCCCGGGGCCGGCTCGACGTTGACCGCGTGCTCCACGCAGTGCTGGTGCGGCAGGTCGCGCGGGCGCAGGAAGACCTGGTTGTGCCCCACGCTGACGGGCATGGCGTAGGTGTACTCGGTCTGATGGGTGATGCGGTATCGCATGGGGATCAGTCGTTTTCGGGGTCGGCGCTGGTGGTGAGCGCCGGGGCCATGACGGCCACGGGTTGGCCGAGGCGGGTGGACACCGCGTTGTGGCTGAGGAACTGCCGGGTGATCGCGTCGGAGAGCGCGGGGAGCTGCGCGTGCAGGGCCGAGAGGCCAAACGCCAGCGCATCGCGGACATCCCCGCCCCCGGTTTCCGCCAGCCTCGCCGGTTCGGACAGGCGGAGGGTCGTGAGCATGTTGAGCACGAGGCGCTGGTCCTCGCCGCGTCGGCTGTCGCCGGTGCTCTGGCGGGGCAGGCGGTCCAGGTGTTCGGCGAGCTGGGCGATCTGGTACGCGACGGCTCGCGGGTTGGTCTCGTCCAGCAGCAGCATGTCGATCGCGGGCAGGGCGGCGGGGACCGCCAGATACCGCTGGCGGTAACTCATCGCGCTGGCCATGACCTCCAGCAGCGCATCGAGCACCGAGCCCTCGTGCCCCGTGGGTTTGAGCGTCATCGCGCGCAGCAGGTCGATGCTGTTGACCGCGCGCTCCAGCCGTCTGCCCATATCCAGGAACCGCCAGCCCTGGTTCCGCAGCATCGACTCGGTGCCCAGCCCGGTGAATGCCGCCAGCGTGATGACCATGCGGTTGAGCAGGTCCAGCACATCCGTCATGTCGGCCATGTTCAGCGGCGCGACGTTGGGCGGTGTGCCGGTGAGCTCGGCCTCGCTTTCCTGGTACTCGCGGTCGAGCTGGCTGAGGATGCGCCACGTATCCAGCGAGACGCGGTCGCGGACGATGGACGCGAGGCGGCGGGCGCGTGTGAGCGTGTCCGCCAGGCCGTAGGGCGACTGGGGGTCGAACATGACCGAGAGCACGCGTTGCTCGGGGGTCAGCTCGGCTGCGGCTTCGGGCTTCTTGCCGAGCTTGGCGACGGTGACCGCATCGAGCGCGGTGAGCAGCATGGGCAGGTCGGTCTCGGCGGTGGGCTGGGCATCGCCGGTGAGCCTGCCGACGATGGCCCGCAGCAGCCGGACCAGACCCTCGCCGCGTTCGATGTACCGCCCGAGCCAGTAGAGGTTGTCCGCGACACGGCTGGGCAGGTCGAAGCTGTCGTTGGACAGGGCGGTGACCTGCGCGCCGGTCTCGCCGGTGAGCAGGGAGAAGGTGGACACCGGCGTGTCGGAGATGACCCAGGTGTCTTTGCTCCCGCCGCCGCGCTGCATGGAGGTGATGCGTGAGTCGGCGGCATTGGACACCCGCGTCAGTCCGCCGGGCATCACGATGTAGCCGCCCGCGTCTTCTGCCGCCGCGACATAGGCGCGGAGCATGAGGTGCCGGGGCATGAGCGTGCCGTCCTGCCAGACGGGGGTGGTGGAGATGTTGACCGACTCCTGCGCGGCATAGGCCTCTGGCCGCTCGCGGATGCGCCCGATCATCTCGGTGCGCTGCTGCTGCGTGAGCGTGTCGCCAAAGACCGCGTCGATGACCTTCCCGCCCAGCCCGCGTGCGGCCGCGCCGGGGTGCGCGGGCTTTAGCACCAGCTCGTGGAGGTGCTCGATGACGTAGGCAAGTTCTTTGGGTTGGCCGCACCACCACGTGGCGACGCCGGGCAGCTTGAGTTCTTCGCCGAGCAGTGCTTTGCACAGGCCGGGGTAGAAGGGCATGAGGCCCGGCGTTTCCAGCAGGCCGGTCCCCAGCGCGTTGGCGATGGCGACGTTGCCCGCCCACGCCGCCTGCACAAGGCCGGACACGCCGATCGCCGAGTCGCTGCGCAGCTCCAGCGGGTCGCAGTACCCATCGTCGAGCCTGCGCAGGATGACATCGACTCGTCGCAGGCCGCCCAGCGTCTTGAGGTACACCTTGTTGTCGCGGACGGTCAGGTCATCGCCCTGCGCGAGGGTGAAGCCCAGGTAACGCGCCATATAAGCGTGCTCGAAAAACGTCTCGTTAAACGGCCCGGGGGTCAGCAGCACGATGCGGGGGTTCTCGCCAACCCGCGGCGACATGGCCCGCAGCGTGTCACGCAGCCGCGAGAAGAAGTGCGCCAGGCGCGTCACCCGGCAATCGCGGAACACGCTGGGCAGCGCACGGGAGATCACCAGGCGATTCTCCAGCGCATAGCCGGCGCCCGAGGGTGCCTGTGTACGGTCGTTGAGCACCCACCATCGGCCGTCGGGCGCGCGTGCGAGGTCCACCGCGCTGAGCGTGAGGTAGCGTTGGGCGGGCACCGGCATGTTGTGGCAAGGTCGCAGATAGCCGGGGTGCCCGAGGATCAGTTCTGCGGGGATGCCGAGCTGGGTGAGCAGCGTCTGCGGGCCGTAGAGGTCGGCACACACCGCGTTGAGCAGGCGTGCGCGTTGGATCAGCCCGGCCTCGATGTCGGCCCACTCGCTGGCGGAGACGATCATCGGCACCGGGTCCAGCTCCCACGGCCGATCCATCCCGCGCGGGTCGCCGTACACGTTGTACGTGACGCCGTTGTCCTGAATCATGCGTTGCCCGTGGCTCCACCGCCGCGCGATCTCGGCCGGGCCCATGGCATCAAGCTGCTGGCCGAACAATTGCCAGTGCGGGCGGATCGTGCCGTCCGCCGCCTTCATTTCGTCGTGGATCCCGTCCGCCTCGCCATAGTCGCCACACAGCGCGTGCGGGGTCGTGGTCGGAAGCGGGGTGGCAAAAGGTGGTGTCATAGTGTGAGTCATATCCTAGCGTGGTGATTCCCAAACCATCGCGCGGCATCGATCGACGGACACGCGTGTGGCTTGTCCGGTGCGGGTTCTCGTGTGGGCTGGGTTTACATCCACCGCCGCAGGTCCAGCGTGATCGGCATCTCATCGCTTGGGGTCGTGTGCTTGAGTTTCATCGGGCCGGGCGTATGGCCGTGCTGGAAGAACCGGTTGACGCGTCTTGCCTCGGCCTCCAGCGCGTTGATCGGGAAGGTCTCGTAGCTGCGCCCGCCGGGGTGGGTGACGTGGTAGGTACACCCGCCGATGGACCGCCCCGACCACGTGTCCACCACATCGAACGTCAGCGGCGCGTGGACCGGGATGGTGGGGTGCAGGCAACTCGGCGGCTGCCACGCGCGGTAACGCACGCCCGCCACGAACTCACCTTGACGACCCGTCGGGGTAAGCGGCAAGGCTCGGCCGTTCACAGCGATCGCGTGACGCCGGTTCCCCGCCGTCGTGCCCACCAGCCCGCCGACCTTCACCTGCATCCGCTCCAGCGACGAATCGACGTAGCGGGCGGTGCCCTGCGTGGTCGCTTCCTCGCCGAGCGTGAGCCAGGGCTCGATCGCCTGTCGCAGTTCGATGGTCACGCCGTCGCAGACGTAGGTCCCGTGCCGGGGGAAGCGGAATTCGAAGAACGCGGCATACCACGCCGGGTCGATCGGCAAGCCGTGCTCCGCCAGGTCCTCGAGCACGTCCTTGAAATCCTGCTCGACGAAGTGCGGCAGGAGGAACCGGTCGTGGAGCATGGTTCCCCAGCGGATCAGCCGATGCTTGCCGGGGACTTCCCAGAACCGCGCGACCAGCGCCCGCAGCAGCAGCGCCTGCGTGAGAGCCATGCGCGGGTGGGGCGGCATCTCGAACCCTCGGAACTCCACAAGCCCCAGCCGACCCGTCGCGGAGTCCGGCGAATACAGCTTGTCGATGCAGAACTCTGCGCGGTGCGTGTTGCCGGTGAGGTCGGTGAGCAGGTGACGGAACACACGGTCCACCAGCCAGGGCGGGATGGCGGTTTGGTCGTGGTCCGGTATCTGTGCGAACGCGATCTCCAGTTCATAGGTGGCGTCGGCGCGGCCCTCGTCCACGCGTGGTGCCTGGCTGGTCGGGCCGATGAACATCCCGCTGAACAAGTAGCTCAGTGACGGGTGGTTGTGCCAGTGCCCCAGCAGGCTGCGCAGCAGGTCCGGCCGACGGAGGAAGGGCGAGTCCAACGGCTTGGCGGCGCCGATGACCACGTGGTTCCCGCCCCCGGTGCCGGTGTGACGGCCGTCGAGCTGGAACTTCTCGGTGCCCAGCAGGCACCGCCTGGCCGCGTCGTAGAGCGTGGTTGTCGTGTCCACCAGCTCGTCCCACGACGCGGTGGGTTGGATGTTGACCTCGATCACGCCGGGGTCTGGCGTCACCTTGATGTGCTGGACGCGTGGATCGGTGGGCGGGGTGTAGCCCTCGATCACCACGGGCATCTCCAGCTCCGCAGCCGTGGCTTCGACGGCTTGGATCAGGTCCAGGTAATCCTCAAGCCGGCGGGTGGGGGGCATGAAGACGTACAGCCGGCCGTGGCGTGGCTCGACACACATCGCCGCGCGGATAACCCACTTGGCGGACTGCCCGACGCCGGGCACGCGATCCGCGGGGTTGCTTGCTGCGGCGTCTGTCGGGTCGCCCCCGATCGCGTGTTGTTCGTGGATGTGCTGGGCGGGGGGCTCGACCTCTTCACCACGCACCGCTCGCCGCTGCGCACCGCGCCCACCTTCGGGCGGCTCGGGGAGCGGGTGGTTCGCGGCGTGCATCGGGTCGGCTTCGATGGTGTAGGGGTAGTCCTCGTCCTCGACCCACGGCAGCGAGTCCAACGGCAAACGCAGGCCGATCGGCGAGTCGCCGGGGATCAGCCGCAGCCTGCCGCCCCGCTTCTTCTTGCGCTTGTGATCGGTGGGCTGTTGCTCATCGGGCTTGGGGTCGCCTTTGGGCTGGGTCTCTGGCCTTTGGCCGCCGTCTGCCTGGAGCATCCACATCCCGCTGTGCCACTTGGGCCCGCCCTTGCCCTGCACGCGTGACAGGGGCAGCACATAACCCACCGGCGCATGCAACCCACGCTCGAAAACCCGGCGAAGCCGCTCGCGGTCTTCGATGCTGTCGAGCTTGTTGTCGGCTGGTGTGACGTTGACAGGCAGCCGATCCTTCAGGCGCTGGTAGTGGTCGGTGTCTTCGTACACCGGCTTGATGTAGGTCGATGGGACGGTGAGTTGCTCGGCCAGCGTGCGGAGGAACTGCCGGGCGGCGGTGTGGCCGTGGCCATAGTCCCGTGACTCATCCGCGATCAGCTCGTCGCGCTCCCAGATCGGCTTGCCATCCTTGCGCCAGTAGATACCAAGCGCCCATCGCGGCAGGGGTTCGCCGGGGTACCACTTGCCCTGGCCGATGTGCAGCAGGCTCTTGGGCGCAAACGCCTCGCGGAGCTGCTGTACGAGCTTGTCTGCGAATTGCCGCTTGCCCCCACCGACTGCCGCGGTGTTCCAGGTGGGGCTTGCCTGGTCGTAGAGTGACACGAACGTGGGCTCGCCGCCCATCGTCAGGCGGACCTGCCCCGCGTCAAGCCTCTTGTCGATGGCGTGGCCCAGCGCGTTGATGGTGTCCCACTGTTCGTCGTCGTAGGGCTTGGTGACGCGTGGGTCCTCGTGGACCCGTGTCACCGACATCTGGTACTCGAAGGTGACCTCACAGGGGCCAAGCGTCCCGGTGATGGGCGCGGCACTGCCGGGGTCTGGCGAGCAAGCCAGGGGGATGTGCCCCTCGCCACACATCATGCCGCTGGTGGCGTCCAGCCCGACCCAGCCCGCGCCGGGCAGGTACACCTCCGCCCACGCGTGCAGGTCGGTGACATCCTTTGCGACGCCCGCGGCTGCGCCCTCTTCGATGGGCTTGAGGTCCGCGACAAGCTGGATGGAATAGCCCGACACGAACCGTGCCGCAAGCCCGCTGCGCCTAAGCAACTGCACCAGCAGCCACGCGAAGTCGCGGCAGGAGCCCACGCCCTTTTCAAGCGTCTGCTCCGGCGTGTTGATGCCCGGATCAAAGCGCAGGGAGTAGTCGAGCCGCCGCTCGACCATCTGATTCACATCGACCAGGAAATCAACCGATGCGCGGGTCTGTCGATTGATCGAGGCAAGCATCTGCTCGAACAGCGGGCCGCACTCCGGCGCTCCCAGTGTCTCAAGGTACGGCCGCAGCTCCCTCGCCAGCGTGTTGTCGTACACGAAGGGGAACTGGGAGGCGTATTCTTCGAGGAAGAAGTCGAAGGGGTTGATGACGGTCATGTCGGCGACGAGGTCCACCTCGACGGCCAACGCGGTGACGGGCTTGGGGAAGACGAGCCGCGCCAGGTAGTTGCTCTGCGGGTCCTGCTGCCAGTTGATGAAGGGCGGCTGGTCCTTCGGGCCGTTGGCGATCTTCATGGCATACGACAGGATCGGCGTGCGGCTGTGCGGCGCGGGCCGGAGCCGCACGGTCTGGGGGCCGAGTTCGACGGGTCGGTCGTATTGGTAACGGGTCAGGTGATGAAGTGCGACACGTATCGCCATGCGAAGGCCGTCCTCACGTCTGTCGGGCGAACCACCGCCGCAGGCCGCCGCGGGTTCACGTCAGTGTAGTTTACGCGCTGGCTCATCCCCACGCATATCGGGCCGCTGGCGTGACCCCGTGGACCGGCTGAGCCAGCGCCGCCAGTGGGCCATCGGACGCGCGGCGGTCGGGCTATCGCAGGTCTTGTAACGCGGCTGGCAGGCCCTCGGGGGCGTCGATCCGCCCATCCAGCAGCATGGCCGCGGCGGTGTTGTGGTCCGCGAGGTGGTGGGCGATGTGGGCGTGGAGGCATTTCACGGTCGTGAAGTCTGCGATGCCACCGATGCCGCCCTGGAAGGTGCGCAGCAGGGAGGGCGAGGCTTCGACCAGGGCCCGGTCGTCTGGCGTGAGCATCGCCCACCTTGCCGCGCGGTAGCGGACGTGATCGTCGTGGAAGGATTGAAGCAGGTCGTGGTCTTGCCGGATCATGGCTTCGATCTGCCCGACCGTGCCCCGGCGTTCAAGGTCTGCTATCTCGCGGTCGAGGGCGGGATCACTTAGCCAGTAGATGGTGGGGAACGGGGTCGGGTTGTCTGCCGCGTCCCGGCGGAGGGGATAGACGGTTTGGACTTTGGTGTGGTGCGGGTCGCGTTGCGATGGGGGAGGGGACATAGGGGTTGATCAATCGCTTAGCTTTTCTCGACACGTTGGATGTAGAACATGGAGTCCACCGCGCGTGGGCCAACCATGTGCCAACTCAGCGGGAAGGCGAGTTTCTTGCTCGCGTAGCTGTTGAAGATGCTCTCGCCCCACTTGTATTGCTGTTCGATGTTGCGTTCGATCTTGGCGGTGTCGGCTGGTGGGATGAAGGTCTTGGTGAGGTAGTTCCAATTGGGGTCCAGGCGGATGAGCAGGTGGCCCTCGTCCCACTCGATCGGATAGCCGTGGACAAACCCCTCGCCCGTGCCGGGGGTGTGGAACCAGTAGCAGATGTAGCGGTCTTTGTCGGCGGTGGAGGTGTCCTGTGTGCCGCCCTGGAGCAGGCGTGCGTGCGACACGCGGACGGGGCTGGTGCCCCAGCGTTTGCGGGCGATCCATATCTGCCGTTGGGTGACGTCAAAGAGCCCGACGTGCGCGTAATCGACGCGGACCTTGTCGGTGGAGTACGCCTTGTTGATGATGCGGTCGTCGGCCACGGGGCGGTCGAACTCCCAGCGAAGTGTGACAAAAGCCTGTAACGAGCTGCGGCGGGTTGGTCACTTCCCAGCCGCGGCGGTATCTTATGGCCCAAGCCCTCGGAATGCACCCCCCGGAAACACCCCCGGAAGCGCCCCCCGGAAGCACCCCCCGGAAGCGCGACCCCGGAAGCGCAACCCCGGAACGCAACCCCGGAACTCGACCTTGGGAACCTTGACCCCGATTACACCGTGACCCCACACCATGTCTGAAGCCGTTTCCACCAGCCCTCACGTCACCGGCAAGCTCCTGGAGTCGGGCCTGTCCCGCATCGTCCTGGGATTTGCGGGCACCGATTACAAGCTCCAACTGGCCGTGGAGGCCGAGTTGTCTGCCAAGCCCGGGCAGAACGTGAGCGGGACGATCCGTGCGCGAGCGAGGCGGGTCGATGTGATTGAGGCGGGAGGGCGGTTTGTGGAGCCGTGGTCCGGCCGACCCCGCCGGGTGCAGGGCCGACTGATCGGCGGCGACCCCGCGACCGGTACCCTGGTCGTGCAGGCGGGTCCCGGCATCGTGCTGCACTGCACGCTGACCGATGCGCGGCAGAAGGTCGCGGACTTCCAGATGCACCAGATGGTCAGCTTCGATGTCGAACCCGGCGCGACATTCACCCCCGACGCCTGACCGCCCAACTCAAGCCGACCCATGCCAACACTCAAACGCATCCTCGTCACCGGCGGAGCCGGGTTCCTGGGCAGCCACCTCTGCGAGCGCCTGGTCGATCAGGGTCACGATGTCATCTGCCTGGACAACCTGTTCACCAGCCAGAAGAGCAACATCATGCCCCTGCTCGAAAGGCCGAACTTCGAGTTTATTCGGCACGACGTGACGCACCCGATGTGGCTGGAGGTGGACGAGATCTACAACCTCGCCTGCCCCGCGTCGCCGGTGCATTACCAGTACAACCCGATCAAGACCATGAAGGTCTCGGTCATGGGCGCGATCAATGTGCTGGGCATGGCCAAGCGGTGCAAGGCCAAGGTCTTCCACGCCTCGACCTCCGAGGTCTATGGCGACCCGACCCCCGAGCACCACCCCCAGACCGAGAGCTACCGCGGGAACGTCAACCCCATCGGCATCCGCGCGTGTTACGACGAGGGCAAGCGGGCCGCGGAGACGCTGTGCTTTGACTACCACCGGTCCAACGGCGTCAACATCCGCGTGGTCCGCATCTTCAATACCTACGGCCCACGCATGCACCCCTACGACGGCCGCGTCGTCTCCAACTTCATCCTCCAGGCCATCGCAAACGAAGACATCACGCTCTACGGCGGTGGGAGGCAGACACGCTCGTTCTGCTACGTCGATGACCTGATCGACGGGTTCCTCGCGCACATGAACGGCCCGGATGATTTCGTCGGCCCGGTCAACCTCGGCAACCCGGGGGAGTTCTCCATCCGGCAGCTTGCGGAGCTGGTCATCCAACTCACCGGCTCCAAGAGCAAGCTCGTTGATCTGCCCCTCCCCTCAGACGACCCGCTCCAACGCAAGCCCGACATCACGCTCGCCAAGCAGAAGCTCGGCTGGGAGCCCAAGATCGATCTGGAGCACGGCCTGCAACGGACCATCGAGTACTTCCGCGGGCTCGACCTCCGCAAGTTCCGTAAACCCACCGACCATACCGCCCACAAGTCCAGCCAGTCCATCCGCTAGACTGTGCAGCTTGTTTGCTTTGATCCCTCTGTCCCCGCTCCCGCGTTAAACCATCATGCCTATCTCCACTCAACTTTTTGATCTCACCGGCCAGGTCGCACTGGTCACCGGCGGCGGCTCGGGCATCGGCAAGGCCTGTGCCGCGGCCCTCATCGCGCACGGGGCCAAGTGCATCCTCGGCGGACGCACGCTCGACAAGGTCGAGGCCGCGGCGATCGAACTCGATGCCCTGGGCAACACCTCCGGCGAGGAACCGGTCTGCGGCGCGGTAGCGCTCGATGTGGCCAACGACGCCTCGGTCAGCAGGGCGGTGAAGAAGGCGGTGGATGTCTTCGGCGGGCTGGACATCGTCATCAACTCGGCCGGGGTCATGTGCAAGAAGCCCACATTCGACCTGACGGGCGACGATGTGAACGACCTCTACAACATCCACGTCACCGGCGCGCTGCGCGTCGCGCAGGCGGCGGGGCACATCTTCCGCGAGCAGCACCGCGGCTGCATCATCAACATCGCGTCGATCAGCAGCTACGTCAGCCTCACCGAGGTCACCGCTTACGCCTGCGCCAAGTCCGCCATGATGGGCCTGACCCACAGCCTCGCCAACGAATGGGCGAAGTTCGGCATCCGCACCAACGGCATCGCCCCCGGATTTATCCCCACGGATATCAATCGCAAGATGATCGAGGGCACGGATCGTGGCCGACGCATCCTCGAACACACCCCCATGGCCCGCTTCGGCAAGGGCGAGGAGATCGCTGGCGCAGCGGTGTACCTCGCGAGCCCGGCCGCAAGCTTTGTCAACGGCATCACGATCCCGGTGGATGGCGGTTATCTCGCCTGCGGCATCGGTGATTCGGTCGCCCCGTGGACCCAGCAAGCCTGAGCAGGCTCGCCCCCGCACCCCGCGCGGTTGTGGTTGGTCAGGAAGCCAGCAGGGCGATGATCAGCCCGACCAGCATCAGCAGGCCGAAGCCCCAGCCGCCCACCGCCGCCCAGAACACGGGCTGCTCGGTCAGCGGCACGTGCGCGTGTGCATGCTCAACGTCTTCGGCGTCTTTGTCGATCGACGGAGCTTCCAGCGCGGACAACTCAGACAAGTCGAACAGCTTGCGGGCCTGCAACGGCGGCTCGCCACGCTTCACCGCTTCGAGGTCCGTCAGGAGGTCCGTGGTCGAGGCGTAGCGCTTCGCGCGCTTCTTCGCCATGCAGACCTCGATGATCTCGGAGAAGCCGGGCGACAGGGTGGTGTTGAGGTGGTCCGGGGGTTCGAGGTCGGCCTTGAGGTGCTTGTGCATCACGGCCGAGGGGTTGGGCGCTTCGTACGGCACGCGCCCAGTGACCATGTGGTAGGCGGTAGCGCCCAAGGCGTAGATGTCTGCACGGAAGTCCACATCGACCTCGCCACGGATCTGCTCGGGGCTGATGTAGTACGGCGTGCCGTAGGCCTTGCCCGCCTCGGCTTCCGCAGCCTCACGATCGGTCACCGCGCGGGCCAGGCCCATGTCCGCGAGCTTCGCGGTGCCGTCGGGCGTGATCATGATGTTCTTGGGCTTCACATCGCGGTGGATGAAGCCCGCGGCGTGCGCGTGCTCCAGCGCTCGCGCGGTCTGGATCACCAGGTCCAGCGCCTGCCCCTCGTCCATCCGCCCGCCTTTGACCACGTGGTCGTACACCGTCTCCCCCTCCACGTACTCCATGACGAAGTAGTGGAACTCGCCCGCCTGACCCACATCGATCGCCTGCACGATGTTGGGGTGGTTGAGCTTGGCCGCGGCCTTGCCCTCGTCGTAAAACCGGCGGACCCAGTTCGCATCCTTGGTGTACTTCTGCGGCAGGATCTTGATCGCCACCATGCGGTCCAGCGAGACCTGCTTGGCCTTGTACACCGTGGCCATCGCGCCCGCGCCGAGTTTGGCGATGATCTGATAGCCGGGGATCTGCTGGCTGCCCCGCTGGGCATCGACCTCGGGGCGGAGGCGTTCGATCTGCGGTCGGGTGACAATGCCCTGCTCGATGAGGACCTGCACGAGGCTGCGCTGATTGGGGTCCGAGCCTTGGGACGAGGAGCGGAGCAGTTCGAGGCAGGCCGCGACATCGTCCGCGGTGGCCAGGCCCTTCTCGACGACCAGCCGGCCGACCGCAGAATCAGCAGCGGTGGTGGGGCTGGGTGTCATGGCATGGCCCATCGCTTGAGGTCAATCCGCATCATCATGAAAGTTCGCCTGCTTCCGCCCCCGGAAGCACCCCCGGTAGCACCCCCGGAACCTCTCCCGGAAGCACCCCCGTCATCGCCCCGGGAACATATCCCCCTCAGCAAATCCCCCCAGATTCACGCGCGGGGGGATTGGACCGCAGTGTGGCTGGGGTCCCTCCATGTGCAGAGGCTAAGCCGCGTGCAGGGTACTGTCAACAAAATAAGCGCCTTTGTGCTCCGATAACGCGGCGGGGCGAAAGTTCGCCCCAAGTTCAAGTCGGGCGATACAATACCGGGCTTGAATGAGCCTTGAGCCGGAGGCTCAAGTCACCGCGTCGGGCGGATGGTGCTGGCCCGATGATGCACGAAACGCGAAACCAAGCATGTTGATGCTCTCCGAATCCGATCGCCAGGTCACTCAGAAGCTGGCGCCCCAATTGGCCGAGGTCGAAGCGCGGTTTGCCGCGGAACTCCGATCCGACCTGCCCTGCGTGAACGACCTGGTGCTTCACGTCGAGAGGTACCGCGGCAAGATGCTCCGCCCGACGCTGGTGCTGGTCTCGGCCATGGCCTGCCGGGGCGACCGCCCGCCCGACGACGCCCACCGCATCGTCGCCACCGTCGCCGAGATGGTTCACATGGCGACGCTGGTCCACGACGACATCCTGGATGAGGCCGACCTGCGCCGCCGCGGCGCGACGATCAATCACCTTGTGGGCAACGAGGCCGCGGTCATGCTTGGCGACTATCTGATAAGCCACGCGTACCACCTGTGCTCGTCCATCGGCCGGGCCGACATTGCCCGGCGGATCGCGTTCGCGACCAACACCGTCTGCGAGGGTGAGTTGTACCAACTGGCCAACCGCAACAATTGGGAGCTGGATGAAGCGACGTATTACGAGATCATCCGCCGCAAAACCGCGAGCTTGTGCGGCGAGTGCTGCCGGGTTGCGGCGTTTCTGTGTGATGACGACATGACCAGTGCCGAGCTTGGGCGCACGGCCGAGGCGCTCTACACCTATGGCGAGAAGCTGGGGATCGCGTTCCAGATCGTGGACGACATGCTGGACCTGACCGGCGACGCGGCGACGGTGGGCAAGACCCTGGGGCGTGACCTTGATAAAGGTAAGCTGACCCTGCCGCTGATCCACTTCCTGTCGCGGGCCGAGGGTGCCACGCGGGCCCAGACGCTGGACCTGCTGCACCGGCGGGCGGGGGCTGAGACGGATGAGGCTTTCCGACTGGCGTCGTTGGAGCGGTTGCGTGCGGCCCTGTCGGATTCGGGGGCGGTGGCGTACGCCCGGACCGCTGCGGAGCGGCTGATTGCCGAGGCGAAGGCCGCGCTGGCCGATAATCTGCCCCCCGGCGCTGCCAGGGCGACCCTGGACCGCATGGCCGACGCCGTACTGACCCGCAACTTCTAGGATGATGGATCGGGGCAATCTTGAGCCGTACTATTGAAGTAGCCGAAGTGTTGGTGTAGAACCATCCGGTCCCCGGGGCCTTGGCGAGCTTGTAGATGAGTGATTACCGTCCACGTGTGCTGGTCTTCGGGGGCAAAGTGTCCGCTGCGCATCCGGTCCCGGACCTGCTGCGCCAGCTCTTTGATGTGGATGTGTTCGACAGCCCCGAGGCCGCCATGGCCGCCCTCCGCAAGAGCGATTACCACGCGGTGATGGCAGACGTGGGCGATTTCCTGCCGCTGGAACGCGCGCTGGTGGGCGACAAGTCGTCGCTCATCCTAAATACCATCGGCGAGGGCGTGTGCATTGTCGATGCCGATGGCCGACGCTCCTGGTCCAACCGGCGGATGAAGGGCTTCGCGCCGGAGGTCTCAGAGCACGTGCGTCGGGTCTGCGTGCAGGCGTTGCAGCTTTTCATGAACCAGACCAGCTCGCTGTCGGACGCGATCCAGGCCCGCAGCAAAAAGTTCACGTTCCAGGAGGCCGAGCGCTACTTCGAGATGATCTGCTCGCCGGTGACTGATGATGCGGGCAAGGTGCTTCAGGTGGTGGCCGTGGTCTGGGACGCGACCAGCGGCAAGCGGCTGCAAGCCAAGATCGATGCGATCGACTCCGCCGGGCGCGAGCTGGCCCGGATCGACAAGGATGCCGTCGCCAAGCTCACCCCCAGTGAACGCCTCAAGCTGCTCCAGGACAAGATCATCAGGTACTCCAAGGACCTGATGCACTTCGACCACTTCGCCATCCGCCTGTTGGACAAGCGTGCCAACAAGCTCGAAGTCGTCATCGCCGAGGGCCTGCCCCCGGAAGCTCTGGAGATTGATTTGTATGCCCAGCCCGAGGGCAACGGCATCTCGGGCTTCGTCGGCGCGACCGGCCGATCGTACATCTGCCACGACACCGAGAAAGACCCGCGCTATGTCATCGGCCTCGACCACGCGCACAGCTCCATGACCGTCCCGCTCCTGCTGTTCGACGAGGTCGTCGGCGTGTACAACGTCGAGTCGTCCACCGTCGGGGCGTTCAGCGAAGACGACCGCCAGTTTGCCGAGATCTTCGGCCGATACGTCGCCCAGGCCCTGAACCTGCTGGACCTGCTGGTGGTCGAGCGGTTCACGACGTCGGGCAAGATTTCCACGGCCGTGGTACACGAGATCGCCCAGCCGCTCAACGACATCATCACCGAAGCGCAGTCGATGATGGAGGAGTACATCGGGGACGACTCGATGCGCAGCCGGCTGCACCGCATCGTGGACCACACCGAGGCGATCCGCCGGTCAATCTCCGATGTCGCGGCCGGGCCGCGCACGGTCATCGGCAGCGACAAGATCGAGGCCCAGCAGGACCCGCTGCTCTGTGGCAAGCGCATCCTCGTGGCCGACGACGAGCCCAACATCCGCCGGACCATCAAAGAGGTGCTGGGGAAGTATGGCTGCGACGTGACCACCTGCAAGGATGGCTACGAGGCCTGCACCGAGATCGAGCAGGAGAAGTTCGACCTGATCATCTCCGATATCAAGATGCCGTACCGCAACGGGTATGAAATCTTCGCGGTGGCGCAGCGTCGCGGCCACGGCACGCCGGTGCTGCTGATGACCGGCTTCGGCTACGACCCGAACCACTCGATCGTCCGGGCCTCCCAAGAGGGGCTGTCATCGGTGCTGTTCAAGCCTTTCAAGGTCGAGCAGTTGATCGAAGAGATTCGTAACGCGCTGAATTGTGCGGACCAAGGCAAGCGTGCCGCCGGGGCCGGGGCTGAGAACGTATCAGAGTAGTCTGAACGAGCCGCGACCGTGAGGGAGCGGTTCTTCCTGCTTACGAAAAGGCAATCGCTCCCTGACGGTCGCGGCTCTGTCGATGCCCGCCGAGGCAGGCACTCACGCAATTTTCATTAGGCGCTTCGGGGGGTCTCTGGTAGCATCTGTGGGACAACAAGCCCGGCGGTAGCTGCGACAGTCGCGGCCGGCACGGGTCAATGACACGGAGGTCCGCATGTTTGCTGGTTCTACACGGATGGTTGGCTGGTCGCTCACGGTCGGCACGATGCTTCTGGCTGCACACGCCCAAGCGGCCCCGATCGGGCTCGGTGCTTTCGATGGCAGCGAGACGCTGATTACGTTCAATGAAGACCGTTTTGCCACGGACTCGGCTGCGGCGTTCGACGACCTGAATGATGACGGGACAAACGTATCCCTTCGTAACACCAGCGTGTCGAGCACGACGCCGCTGTTTAGCAACAGTGGCAACGATGTGTATTACACCGCCTTTCCCTCGGCCACGCGCGGCCGCGTTGCGGTGATCCCCGCCGCCAGCGGGCAGAGCGGCCAAGCCACGCTCACATTCGACGAGGCTTTAGGCATCTACAAGCTCGGCATGTTGATCTCCGCGCGGAGCAATGGCACAGGTAATTATCTGAATACCGATTTCAGCCTGACCGCCTACGGCAGCGGTTCCCAATCCGAAACGCTCGACGGCAGCATTTTCGATGAATCGGTTGACGGGTCGAGCACCGGCGAGTTCGTCGGCCTGGAAACTACCTTTGTCGTCACCTCGGTCGTGATCTCCTTCAATCTCGCCAATCCGACCGTCACGCCGCAGCAGCAACTGGTGATCGATGACCTGCGGTACGCGATCCCCGAGCCCGCCTCGCTCGCGCTGCTCGGCATCGGCAGCCTGCTCATGTTTGGCCGCCGGCGCTGAATGGCACCTCCCCGTATAGCGCATTCCAACGCCGATCAGCGCGGGCGGACGCCCGCGGCTAAACTTGTGGGCGCGGCCCCATCCTCCCCCGTTTAGCGCCCCGGAACGCACCTCTCCCATTTATCGCGGGCCGTCCGGCCCCGTTTTCCACGTCCACGCAACTCATGCCGTTTATCGCGTTCGCTACGCGAACAACGCGAGCGGACGCCTGCGGCCGAGCATCAGCAGACCCCCAAGCCCCATCAGCGCCAGCGAAGCCGGTTCCGGAATCGCCACGACCTCAAAGCCGTTAACGACCACATAGTTGCGTTTGCTGGCCGTCTCCAGATTCGAGTAACGGATTACCACATCATCGCTGCCGTTGGCGGTGAAGTTGAACGTCGCGGGGTTCGGGGCGCCGGCAAATAGGTCCTCATCGCGGCCATCGACGATGTCGAAGTTGGGGATGGCGGTGGAGAAGGTTGCGCCGCCATCGACGGAGACCTCGATGAGCATGTCGCCGGTCTGGTCGTCGTGATCGACGTGCCAGCTTGTCCAGGTGAACTGGCCCGCGCCCAGGTCTTCGCCGTCGAGCGTCAGGGACAGCTTGGCCCCGCCGATGGCGTTGGAATTAAGGCCCCACCAGGATTGTGAGAGTTCGGGCAGCGCTGCGGTGCCGTAGGTTGCGCGGAAGTTCCGGTCGATCGCGCGGAGATTGTTGCCCACGAACGAGCCGGTGAGGTCGATGCCGCTGATGGTGGTGGTGACCGGGCCCGTGATGTTGTCGGCGACCCACCAGTCGGTGAAGCCCGTTTCGGTGGTGCTCGCTCCGGTTTTACCCAGATTCACGCTCAGCACCGCGGCGGATGCGGCTTGGGTCAGGCCTAAGGCCAGGCAGCAGACGAACAGGGACGACGGGGATGGGATCAGCTTGTGCATGTGGAGAGCCTCCTGTGAAAAGGGGTTAGAAACGATCAACACGTTCGGATTCAGCACGACCCGCGGCCGTGCAGATGGTGGGGCTCCGCGGGACGGAGATGCCACCCGGACCTACTATGCCTTGACTTTGCCGTCAGGGATAGAGTAAATATAAGTACTTTGAGTGTAATATTGCCTCAATCTACATCCGGGGCCGCGATCCACCGGCCGGTCCGGGTCTTGGTACTGACGTACATGGGCATTGCCTACATGCGCGAGGTCATGGAAGGCATCCGCGCGGCACAGCGGGAGATGCCCTGGCTGGTGGTGGCGGTGCGGGATGTCAGCCGCAAGGCGATGGAACTGCTGCCGGAGCTGGTTCACGATCTACGGGTCGAGGGGGTCCTCGGTTTTTTTGCCCGGCCTTCGATGGTGGGCGATGTCCTGGCCGCCGGGCTGCCCGCCCTCACGGTGTCGGATTACCTGCTCTCGCCGCAGATGCCCAGCGTGGTGGTCGATAACACCGCGGTCGGCCGGGCGGGGGCCGACCACCTGATCGCCCGCGGGCTCAAGCACTTCGCCTACCTCAGCCAGCCCACTGGGTTCAGCCAGAAACGACAGGCCGGCTTCAGCGCCCGGCTGGCGGAGATGGGGGCCGAGGCCCTGACCCTCGAGCATCGGCAGATTCCCGAGGCGGCGTCCGCGATGCTGGCCCTGCCCGGCCCGGTCGGCGTCTTGTGCTGCTCGGATGTCGCGGCCCGGGAGCTGGTGGACGAACTGATCCGCCGCGAGGCGCAGGTGCCCGATCAGATCGCGGTGCTCGGCGTGGACAACGCGGCCGAGTATTGCGAGAGCGGCATGGTCTCGGTGTCGAGCATCTCGCTCAACGGCCAGGAGGTCGGCCGACGGGCCATCGCCACCTTGCTGGGCATGATCGAAGGCCAAGCGATCGACTTCCCGGTTCAGGTGCCCCCGGGGCCGGTGATCGAGCGGGAATCGACCCAGACGATTTCCACCCGCCTGCCGGGCGTGGCCGACGCCATCCGCTTCATCCGCACCCACGCCTGCGAGGGGATCGATGTCAGCGATGTGGTCAGGGCCTCGGGCCTGTCGCGGGCGACGATTGATCGGCACATCCGCGCGGCGCTCGGGCACTCGCCCCACCACGAGATCCGCATGCTCCAGTTGGAACGGGCCCGCCAACTGCTGCGGGAAACCAACCTGGAGGTTCACCAGATCGCCCAGCGGTGCGGCTTCAATGAACCGCAATACTTCTTCAAGGTCTTCCGCAAGCACCACCAACAGACGCCGACCCAGTTCCGCCGCAATCAAAGCTCGGCCGCACACGCTGCGGTCCGCCCCAGCTAACCGCGTTCCCAATCGGTTCTGATACGCATCCTGCGCGATAGTGACGCGCACTGGGCGCATCTCACTTTGTGCGGGCCGTCCGGCCCCGTTTTCTGCTTTTGTCCAAGCGCCACCGTCCACGCAACACCCGTTGCATAGCGCCTTGCCAGCGCGGATCAGCGCGGGCGGACGCCCGCGGCTAAACTTGTGGGCGCGACCCCTTCCCCGCCCGCGCCCCCTCCCGTTTAGGTGAACCCTTGCACGTACGACGCCGATCTGATACCGCACGCTCTGTGGCCGCCCGGGCCTTGGCCGAGGCTTGCGAGCGCTTCCCCGACATGCCCCCGATCGAGCCGGACTGCACGCACCTGTCCCCCGCGGACACCCGGCTGGCGATCGCCATCCACCGCACCGCGCTCCAGCGCCTGTTGACGCTGCGCTACCTGCTCGACCGCCACCTGCGTATCAAGATGGCGAAGCTGGAGCCATCCCTTCAGGGCGTGCTGCTCAGCGGCGCGGCCCAACTCGTGTTCATGGATCGCCTGCCGGTGTACGCAGTGGTCGATGAAACAGTCGCGCTGGCGCGGACGATGGTGCGACCCGGGGCCGCAGCACTGGTCAATGCGGTGATGCGCCGCCTGGCGCACGTCGCTGGCTCGGTGATGCACGATGTGCCGTGGACCCCGGCCGCAAACCGCCTGCCCCTGGAGTCGGGCAGCGTCGCGTTGACAGAAGATGCGCTACCCAACCCGCACGATTTTGCCCAGCACCTGGCGATCGCGACCAGCCACCCCAAGCGGCTGGTGGATGATTGGTTGGCGTTGTTCGGGCACGAGCGCGGGGTGGACATCCTGATGCACTCTCTCAAAACCCCGCCGGTGTTCGTGGTGGAGGGCGCGGGGGAGGCCCGGCTGTGGGAGGACTCACACGAGGCGATGGCAGCGTTTCTGGGCGATGACCCCCTGCGTCGTGTGCAGGACCCGACCTCGGTCGCCGCGGTTGATGCGACGCGGGAGCTCAAGCCTGGGACGATCCTGGACCTGTGCGCGGGCCGGGGCACGAAGACGCGGCAGCTCGCGGCTACGCACCCCTCGGCCTCGATCGTGGCGTGCGACCCGCACGCCGAACGGTTTGTGGATTTGCAGGCTGTGGCATCGCAGTTGCCGCAGGTCGAGGCCCTGCCGATCGAGGCGTTGGCGGGGCGTCAGTTTGACCTAGTGCTGCTGGATGTGCCCTGCTCGAACTCGGGGGTTTATGCTCGTCGGCCCGAGGCGCGGTACCGATATACGCCGCGCCACCTCGCGTCGCTTTCTGCGCTTCAGCGCAAGATCGTGGAGCAGGCGGCTGGTTTGCTTGGGCCCGGCGGCTCGGTGCTTTACGCGACCTGTTCGGTCATCGAGCTTGAGAACCACAAGCAGGTGGCCGCGCTGGCCCGTCTGACGGGCGGGCGTATCGAACGTGAGCAACTGACACTCCCCGCGGGCGCTGGTGCGACGTATCATGATGGGGGATACCACGCGCTGGTCTGCATTTAAGATCAGAGGGCTGGGAACCCGGGGGAGCGGGGGGAGCGGGGGGGGCGCGGGGCTTGACCCGCCAGGAGCCAGCGGCATGATTCGCATGGAACTATCACGCATCCTGATCCGGGAGATGGACGACACCCACATCGTCGAGCTCCGCGAGACGGGCGTGGCTGAGGATGAGGCCCGTGTCTTCCCCATCGTGATCGGGCTGACCGAGGCTGCGGCGATCGAGCGGCGGCTGATGGGCCAGGCCCCGCCCCGCCCGCAGACCCACGAGCTGGTCGCGGATGTGATCGAGGCCTTGGGGTACGAGCTGGAAGAAGTGTTTATCAACGACCTGAAGCACGACGAACTGGGCAGGGGGACGTTTTATGCCCGGCTGCACCTGCGTCCCAAGCAAGGGGGGGACCGTGTGGCGGTGGATTCGCGGCCATCGGATGCCCTGGCGGTGGGCGTGGCCTACGAGGTGCCCATCTTCGTGGCAGACCACGTGCTGGAAGCCGTGGGTCGCTCCGGCGGGTCATGACCCCCTGCGGGAAGTGCCCCGCCATTGCCGCAAAAACACCCCCGAAGCGGGTGTTTCGGCTTGCCGGGCGAATCTTGCGATTTCGGGTTTGACAGGTAGGCGAAGTCAGGTACACTAATCGGCTCGCCATTGGGTACGGCCCAGTGGCGTGTGTGTTGCCCCTGACCCCACGAGCTCTTTGACATGACCACGGGTAAGATCCGAATCCGGATGGAAGCGTACGATCACCAGGCCTTGGATGCCTCGGCCAAGGAAATCGTCGATCACGCTAAGCGGACCAACGCCAGGGTGGCGGGCCCAGTGCCCCTCCCGACGCGGATCGAGCGGTACACAGTTCTCCGTGGCCCGCACATCGACAAGAAAGCCCGTGAGCAGTTCGAGATCCGCACCCACAAGCGGATCATCGACATCAAAGAACCCAATGCACGCACCGTCGAGGCGCTGAAC
>JBGTLW010000293.1:0-3517 GCA_041743835.1 Phycisphaeraceae bacterium
CGCGAGCGACCGCGCGACGGGGCAGATGGGGATGTTCGGCATGGGCCAGCCCGCTCCCGCCGGGGCAGACCGGGGCGGTGTGGCGGGATCGCAACCGGCCCTGCCTTCCACGCCCCCGTGGTCCAAGCCACAAACCCTGGAGTACGAGAAGGAGGTGCTTGGCCTCTACGCCTCAAGCCACCCGCTCCACGACCACAAGGCCGAGATCGACAGGTACAGCACCGTGACCATCCCCGCGATCAAGCAGCAGCCGCTGCCCGGCGGGGTGAAGGTGGTCGTCGGCGGGATGCTCAGCCGCGTGCGCCACACCTTCGGGAAGAAGGGCCGGGGCATGGGCAAGAAGATGGCCTTCCTGACCATCGAAGACAGCGCCAGCAACAAGATCGACGCGACGGTCTTCTCCGACACCTTCGCTGCGCACTACATGCACCTTGAGATGGACCGGGTCGTATTCCTCGAAGGCAAGATCGACCGCAACCGCGAAGAGCCGAGCATCAACGTGGACCGCGTGATCCCCATCGACCAGGCGATCGAGAAGCTGACGCAGACGCTGAAGATCGTCGTGGAAGAGCGCGGCGAAGCGGGCAAGCACAACGGGGCGAGCAAGGAGCAGTTCGGCCGGCTGCGCGAGCTGCTGCGACAGGCGGGGATGCGCACGCATGGCAACGGCTCGGGCGCGGCGGCGGAGGTGCTGCTGGAACTGCACCAGCAGGGGAAGGTGGTCTGCCTCCGGCTCAACGGCAGCCGCGTGCCGGTGGCGCAGGCGTTGCTCGACTCGATCGACACGGTGATGAGCAGCCTCGACGGCCGCGAAGTCCGGTGCGAGTTGCTAGGCCCCTCCAAGCTAACGATGCAGGACATCGGCCGGGCCGCGCAATACCAGGCCCCACGCAAGGAGCTGGCCTACTCGATGCAGGACGACGGCGGGGAATCGATCGACCGGTATTGAAAGGGGCTACCCCAAACGCCCACTGCCTCAACGCCCACCGCCTCAAAGCCCACCGCCTCCCGGCGGTGGGACCCACGGCCGGAGGCCGTGGGCTTTGGGCCGTGGGCGTTTGGCCGTGGGCGTTTTAACGTGAATCATTCATCATCGACGCGGACCACGGCGGTATGGTCGCGGTTGTAGATGTAGAGCTTGCCAGCCTGCTCACCGCCGTCTTTTTTGCAGGTCTTGTGGCTGCCGTCGCAGAAGGGCATGTTCTGGGTGAGGCCACAGGCGCAGATCCAGACGGATTTTTCCTGGGGCGGGACTTCGATCGGGCCGGTCGCGTCGTGTCGGATCATGCGTGCCATGGGTAAGCTCCTGTTTCGGGTCAGGTTACCACAAAGGCACAAAGGCGCGAAGATAGGACAAATCAAAGTCAAGCAACACAATACGGCTTCATTCGAGACGATTTTACGCTTGAAATCAACTCACTTCGTGCCTTTGTGCCTTCGTGGTTCACCCCGTCAACACACCCGTTTCGCCCTCGGTCTTCGCGATAGTCACCGCGGCCACGCTGTCGCTGAAGATGTTGAGCGCGGTGCGGCACATGTCCAGCGGGCGGTCAAACACAAACAGCAAGCCTAGCCCGCTGGTCAGCAGCACGCCCTCGGGCAGCGCGTCGGGGGGCAGTTGGTCCTGCACCGCCTGGAGGATGACGAGGATGGCAACCAGCGACGCGGCCGGGACCCCCGCAACCCCGACGCTGGTGAGCAGCGCCGTGATGACGATCAGCAGTTGCTGGCCCGCGGTGAGGTCGATGCCGAACGCCTGACAGATGAACATCGCCGCGACGCACTCGTAGAGCGCTGTGCCGTCCATGTTGACCGTCGCGCCAAGCGGCAGGGTGAAACTCGCGACGCGGTTGGAGACCCCGGCCCGCTGCTCGACGCACTCGATCGTCAGAGGCAGCGTCGCGCTGCTGCTGGCGGTGGAAAACGCGGTCATCAGCGCGGGGGCCATGGCCCGGTAGTGACGCACCGGATTCACCCTCGCCACAAGGCACAAAATCAGCGGCATGACGACCAGGAAGTGGATCAGCAAAGCCAACAGCGCCACCCCCGCGAAGAGCAGGATGCCCGTGAGGAAGTCTGCAAACCGGTCCTCGGGCACCAGCTTGGCGTACTGCTCCGCCACGGTCGCGGCAAGCAACCCCAGCACGCCGATCGGCGCGAGGGCCAGCACCACGCCCGTGATCTTGAGCGTGATGTCGTACACGCCCTGCACAAACGCGGTCACCACCTCAGCCGGCCTGCCATCCAACCGTGCGAGAAAGTAGCCGACGAAAAGCGACACAACGATCAGCCCCAGCAGCTTGCCTTGCGCAGCCGCGGCGGCAAGGTTGTCTGGCACCAACTCGCGGAACACGTTGGTGAAGGCATCCTGCGCGCCGCGCCCGGCGGTCCGGCTGGCGACGGCTGCCTGGTCGTCCGCAAACGGCGAGAGGTCGCGGCCCTCCAGAATGCCCTGCCCCTGCGCATCGATACCCGGCGCGACCACATTCACCAGCACCAACCCGATCAGGATCGCGATCAGCGAGGTGCAGCCGTAATAACCCAGCGTCTTACCACCTAGCCGACCAAACCCACCACCCGAGCCGATGTTCACCACCGCGAGGATGATCGAACTGGTGACGATGGGCACGATGATGAGCATCAGCCCGCTGATGAACAGGTCGCCGATGAGGTCGAAAAACGCGTAGGTGTAGGTGGACTTGGCCAAATCCGCCGCCACCTGGCCGGCACTCGCGGGGTCTGTCCCGGCGGGGATGGCCTGCACCGCCCCGTTCCCAACCACCCAGCCGATCGCGGTGCCCACCATGAGCCCCAGCAGGATCTGCCAGTGCAGCGCCCACCGCCACGGCAGCCACGGCGTGGCACGCGTGTCTCGCGCTGAATGGGGGTTGTGACTGGAATCCGACATACGCCATTCCATTCCCGCGATTGAAGTGAGGCCCGCGGGCGACCGTACCCAGACTTTCGCGCCGGGTCAACCGCCGCGGAGACGGCCGCAGAAAATCGTCAGAAAAACCAAAACACAATGTGCGGTACGTTCGTTATAGTATCCCTTTGGCCCGCCGCCTTGTTCGCTTACCGGAGTCATGCCTTGCGTCGTAGCACGAAGCCCATCGTGATCGTCTCGCGCCAGAGCGCATTAGCTCGCACGCAGACGGAGATGGTTGGAAAAGCGCTCAGCAAGCTGCACCCCAAGCTCGAAATCCAGTACCGCTGGCTTGATTCACAGGCCGATCGCATCACCGGCTCGCTCGCGCAGGTCGGCGGCAAGGGTCTCTTCACACGCACCATCGAAGAGGCGCTGCTCAAGCACAAGGCCGACATCGCTGTCCATTCGCTCAAAGACCTGCCCGCATCTGACGCGGAGCAGACCTCCCGGCTCACACTGGCCGCGATCCCCAAGCGTGCGGACCTTCGCGACTGCCTGATCGCTCGGGATGGGTCCACCACGCTCGACGCGCTGCCCGCCGGGGCTGTCGTCGGCACCAGCAGCCCCCGCCGCGCCGCCCAGGTCCTG
>JBGTLW010000294.1:0-35927 GCA_041743835.1 Phycisphaeraceae bacterium
TGAACTTCTCGACCCGACGCTGTAGCTTCTTCATGGGTTGCCTCTCGATCCTTAAAAGGGTTGAAACATGTGCATGGGACGCCGGAACACCCGGCAAGCCCGAGATTGCACACGAGAGGCAACTCATTCACAACATCACCCCCCCCGTCATACACGGTCTCAGCAGCGACAGCGGCAAGCCGACGACGCTTCATGCAAGTTGGGGCGCGACGGCATCGACCACCGCGCGGTGGATCGGGCCACACGTCGCGATGACACCGCGATTGGCGGACAACTCGCGGCCGAGTGAAAAGTCCAGAGGCTTGCCATCGGCATCGGTCACGGTGCCGCCCGCCTCCTCCACCACAATCATGCCAGCCGCGTGGTCCCAGATCTTCTCTCGGTAATTCGCGCGGGTTGGCAGACGCAGGTAGATCTCGGCATCGCCCCTTGCGACCGCGGCATACTTGCACTGGCTGTCAATGCGGAACGGCTCGGCGGTGATGCCCAGCGTCGCAGCGATCTGCACGCTCGCGCCCTGGTCGGTGTGCCCAGACTCCACCGATTCGCAAAACTTTGCCGCCGCGGTCGTCTTGACACCGCTCGCGCGGATCGGGGTCGCCGCGCTGCTGTCCGCATCCAGCACGGTCATCGTCGCGCCATGCCCGCGCACCGCAGCAAACACCACGCCCTGGCCCCGCCCAGCGTCGTCGTGATCCACCGGAAGGTTCGGGCAACCCAGCACGCCAAGCACCACCCGACCATCCACGATCAGCCCCAAAGCGACCGCATACTGCTCGCCACGCAGGAAGCCCTTGGTCCCATCGATCGGGTCCAGCGTCCAATACCGCGCCCGGCTGCGGTCGGATGTAGCTGCCTGTGGATCAAACCCGCCGCGATCGATCGCGGCAAGCACCGCATCTTCACTCAAAGGCTCACCCATCACCGTGTTGACGTGACGCACCACCTTGCCCCGCGCATCAGCACCCTCGTTGCTGCGAAGCTCTTTGGCGTCCTCTTCCCCGACCACCGGGTCGCCCGGGAATGCGCTGCTTAGCGCGTGGCAGATCACCGCCTGCGAAGCGAAGTCTGCGACCGTGACCGGGCTCTTGTCCTTCTTCTGGATCGTCGCCGCGGTCACCAGATCGGCCTGGACCGATCGGCAGACCCGGCAGGCCCGCGCCACCGCCTGCATCGCCACCTCCAACTCGCGCTCAAATGTCTGTGCCATCGTAAACCTTCGCCTTGAAAAGGATGTCGTTCGAGACACGGAGTGTAGCAATTGCGCAGCAGTTGAGGCGTGAGGCCGGCGTCAGTAATCGCTGCCCCCGCCAGAGCCGCGTGCGAGGTTGTTGAAGCGCGTCGTCGGGCCGTGGAACGCGAGCTTCACGGTCCCCGTCGGGCCGTTGCGCTGCTTGGTGAGGATGACTTCCGCCTGATTGTTATCGACGTAGTCCTCTTCGCCCTTGTGGAAGTAGTCTTCGCGGTGCAGCATCATGACGACGTCGGCGTCCTGCTCGATCGAGCCGGACTCACGCAGGTCGCTCATGCGCGGGCGGTGGCCCTCGCGTTGCTCGGCCGAGCGGTTGAGCTGGGACAGGCACACCACGGGCACGCTCAGCTCGCGCGCCAGCGCCTTGATCCCGCGGGAGATGTTGGACACCTCCTGCTGCCGCGACTCGCTGCCGGGCGCGGACATGAGCTGCATGTAGTCGATGAAGATCGCCTTGATGTCGAACTGGGCGCAGAGGCGGCGGGACTTGGCGCGCAGGCCAAGTAGCGACAGGCCCGGCGTGTCGTCGATGTAGATCGGCGCTTCGGAAAGCTCGCCAACCGTCAGCGAGAGCTTGGAGAAATCGTCACGGGTCAGCAGGTTCCTGCGCAGCTTGTGTGAATCCACCCCCGAGCGCGAGCAGAGCAGACGCTGGGTGAGCTGCTGCTTGGACATCTCGAGCGAGAAGACCGCGACGGGGACTTTGGCGGTCGCGCCCATGTGCTCGGCCATATTCAACGCGAACGCGGTCTTGCCCATCGACGGCCGGGCCGCGATGATGATGAGCTCGCCGGGTTGCAAGCCGTTGGTCATCTCATCGAGCTCAAAGAACCCGGTCTCGACGCCCGTGACAGCCCGCCCGTCGTCCGACTCCAGCCGATCCCACGTCTCCTGCAGCAGGTCCTTGAGGTGCGACGCGTGGTCGGCGTTGCCGAACTGCGCGATCTCGAAGATCTGTTTCTCCGCGGCTTCCAGAAGCTCCTGCGCGGGCAGGTCGGTGTGGTAAGCGTCGTAGAGAATCTGGCCCGAGGTCTCGATCAGCCCGCGGAGCACCGCCTTGTCACGCACGATGTTGGCGTAGTGCTCGGCGCTCGCGGCAGAGGGCACCGCTTCCATCAGCTCGATCAGGTAGTCCAGCCCCCCCACCTGTTCGAGCATCTGCTTGTCGGCCAGCTTCTGGTTGAGCTGGACCATGTCGATCGACTGGGTCTGGTCGTAAAGCTCGACCAGCACGCCATAGATCGCCGCGTGCTTGCCCAGGTAAAAGTCGTCGGCCCCCTTGATGATCTGCACCACATCCCCGCAGACACGCCAGTCGTGGAGCATCGAGCCGAGCAACGCGGCCTCGGCCTCGATCGCGCTGGGCGGCAGCTTCTCGAAAAGCTTGGGCAGGTCCGCCCGCTGCTGGTCGTCATACCCCCGGTCGCGGCGGCGGCCCCGGCCCGAGTTGTTGTTCTGTGATGACATGGACGGCCTTCCCTGGCGGGCGGTGTGATCGCGAAGCCTCATGCTCGCGGCAATCATTGTACCCGACAACCCTGTCGCCAAGTCTGACGGCCAATGTGTGGATTGCTGTGGAAAAGCTGGCGGTTACGGCCAGATGCGCCGCGCCCGTGCCGATTCAGGCTACGGAGCGGGTTGCTGGTCCACCTGCGACAGCTCGTTAGGCACCCCCAGCTACCAGGGTAAGACGCAGAAAAGCGACGACAACAAAACCGGCCATCAACACCCGCTCAGTGGGGATGCGGCTCGTGCGGGATCGCAGCCATGCAGTACCGAAGCCCATCACAACCATAAGTCCGAGGATACCGCCAAAGGCGAGATTACCGCGTCGATCTTGGAAACTGGGACCCGGATCATCCCAAAGCAGTGAAGGTATAACGACGAGGCAGGCGATTAGTAGTCCGCTATTCGCGAGACCGACGAAAGACCAGTGAGCGTTGCGACGTGAGAGTTGCATGGTGCCTAACGAAAAAGGCTCATATGTCGCCCGCCCGCAGAAGCGGACGTCCAACCGACAACACAATTATCCACCGCGGGCGTCGCCAGTCAAGTGCAACTGCTGGTGAGCGGGCCCTCACAGTAGGGGCCGAACTGGTCCAACTTTATCTCGATAAAATACGGCGTCGGCAGACGAAAGCACAAGATACGGTTCTGGCGCTTTCGCGGTATGAGTAGGTCGCGCAATTCACTTTCGCGCTCGACGCGGCAAGTTGCACTCTTGCGGACACTATCCTCCACGTCGAGAATCTCAAAAGATTCCCCTGCCGGGAGTTCGCTGTGACACCACTCGGAGTAATCATCGAGAATCGCCACAGTATCGCGTTCCCACCAGACCCTGATGGGAATCGACTCGACTGCGCGGTATCGTTGTCCTTTGCCGACCATGTCCCGCTAACGCTGCCGCTCAGTGGCGAGCCGCGTGCGGGGCAGGACGCACAAGGCTCGATGACAACATTCAACGCACGCGTGCGCGTCCACGACCGCGGCTGGCTAGACGACATTCCCACCGGGCTTGTGGAAGCAGCCGATGGCCAGGTTGGTCAGCACAGCACCGGCAAAAACAATCCCGACGCTAGCGAGAATCTTCCACAGCGTGCCATCTTCCCGAGGGATGACATCCCACACGCCGAGAATCCCAATGAAGACCCCCAGCACAATCGTGATGAGCGAGGTCACAAAACTGGCGAGATTGATCTTGCGTATGGTCGCGTCGCTCATGTGATTTTCAGTAGCCTAACAAAAAACTCAATCGCCGGCCACCGCGGAAAGCAGGCTCCAAACCGACCACACCATTCTACTCGCGGGCGTCGCCGGTCAACTGCAGGCGGTGGTTAGGGCCCATTCGGGAGTGACTCAAGTATTGCGACAAGAACGACAAGCAGAGCGTTCTCGGGTATCACACCCGGCACGCCTGGCTCACGATAAGCAAGGCGAGGCGCGATACGAATCTTCCGTTCTCCGCCAACTCGCATGTCTTCGCAACCATAAAAGATACCATCGATCAGGTTCTCACGATCCCAGCGGACATTCGTCACGAGCGTTGTACCATCGTTCTCAAGATCAGCAGGCCATGTACCCCACGGCTTCTGCCACCGAATGGGATCGCCCTTGTTTAACCACATTTGCAAACGAACGCGGTACCACTGCTGACGTGCAATCGGTTGACCCGATCCGGGACTATCCTCAATAAGATCGATACCGGATCGCATCTTGGCACCTAACGTAAATCGGCTCCATTGCCGGCCGCCCGCATACCCCCGGTAGCGGACTCCCAACCGACACCCCAATTATCCCTCGCGGGCGTCGCGGGTCAACTGTGGCCGGTGGTTATGCCGCAGTCAGATGTAGCTAATGGTAACACCGGAATCGATCCAGCCGAAAACTCGAAACCCCTCGTCCGTTTCCATACCGGGCACGTGAATGTGGCGCAATTGATTGCGGACCCGGTCGCGCTGCTCGTCACAATCCACGTGCAACTCGACCCACTGGATTTCGCGATACGGCACTTCGCGGAAGTGGTAGAACCATTCACCATCCCAAGACGAAGGTTCGTGGCCGATGTCTTTGATGCGAAATCTCGGAGACTGGTCGCCGAGACTGTACATCGCGAGTCGTAGTTCGTCCCATTTGGTGTCGTTCATGACGCCGTTCATGGTGGGGTCTTGCTGTAATCCCCCCTTTGCCAGCCATCCCTGGTAGTGGACTCCCAACCGACAACCCAATTATCCCTCGCTGGCGTCACCGGTCAACTGCGGCGGATGGTTAGCCCGCTTACCACCACGCCATGTACGAACACCTACAACAATGAAGGCGATACCAAGAATAATAAACGGCAGTGACCAAGCCAGCATTCCAAGGGGATTGGTCAGTAACACGCGGCCATCACCGACATGGCGTACAGCATTCTGCCCAAGAGCGCGCTCAAAGCCAATGGTGCGGATCAGCATCATGCCCCAGCCCTGAAAAGTCATGATGAAGAACATGCCAAGCAGGATCTCGACAACCGCAAGTAGTCTGCGAAACAAAATCGCCATAGCGGTCTAACAATTAGGGCTAATTTGCCAGCCGCCCGCAGAACCTGGGAGCGGACTCCCAACCGACAACCCAATTATCCCTCGCGGGTGTCGCGGGTCAAATGTAGCCGGTGGATAGGAGCCTACCATGCGCTCCACATCGGATAGCCGATCAGCGTGCTCAAACCGAGGATAAACGCGAACACTAGGAGGCCGATAGCACGCTGCCAACCTTTGCCACGCATAGATGACAAAACAGAGGCCGCTCCGGAGGGCGGCAGTGTGAACCACAGCCACCAAAGCTCGAAGGCTCGGCCCAATGTCCATGCTTCGTGGTCAAAATTGGAGCCGCCGCGTTTACCAGATTGCACCCACACAACGAACATGAACACGAGCAACAACACAATCGATACGGCGAGGCATTCGACGCCTGTGATGTGCCGCTTAGCCGACATTTGCACCTAACGTAAAAAACTCATTTACCAGCCGCCCGCGGACACCCCGGTAGCGGACTCCCAACCGACAACGCAATTATCCCTCGCGGGTGTCGCCGGTCAACTGCAGGCGGTGGTTAGGCATCATCAGTACGGCCCAATGCGGATGTGGTTGTCAACCTTTGCGATCTGGTTCCCGGACACCTCAACGGTGATCGAGCCGCGATAGCCGGATTCAAAGTAGCAGTCGACGGGCAGAGAGTGCTGATTACCGGTCGGGTCGGAGTACTCAATCACCAAGCGAGACTCACTCTGCGGATTCACGACAACAGACGCAGATTGGCCCGGCTGGATGTTCCCGGCGCTATAGGTCTTGCCAGTGACGATGACGACGACGCCATCGAGGGTGCTTGAGCCGGTGTTCTTAACGGTCGCGGTGACGCCGGACTGCTGACTACAGCCGGCGAGCAATACGGACAACGCGATGACAACGAGAAAGCGTGACATGATGCATAGCAGTGATTAGACAGAACTGATTCGGTAGAACGTCCACCGGCCTGGATAGAGTGTCCCCTACATCATGCGGGTTGTCAATGGGAAATCAAGCTACATATCCCTAGCCGGGTGCCACACCTCGGCGTAGCCGATGTGTGATTCCACGGCGGCATACATCAGCCTGTGGCTGAGGTGTGGCACCCGGCCGCGAAAGACAACCCGAAAAATCACTCCAAACCGCTTGACTTCAACCACAGCCGCTGCAGCCGGTGGTTATCCCGCACTCTCGGGTATCGTGAAGCCTTTACCATCGTCCCGTTGCATCAGCCACAGCGAGGCACCAGCGCGAGTAAAACCATCCATATCTCCTCCTTTGCGGTTTACGTAGTGCATCAGGCGATCCCGAGCAGCAAGCACCGAGTCGATCAATTCAGGCTCTCGAAGCTTGTCGAGATCGGGAAGTTCTATGTACCAGCCCGCGTCACGCTGAAAGACGCGACCAACCGGCTCATCACCGTCGAGAAGTTCGGCAGAGGTGAAACCGTCATCCGGACTGCCGACGATTTGAATGCTGTAATGCAACGGTATGACCTCGCGGGCTAACGCTGCCGCTCAGTGGCGAGCCGCGTGCGGGGCAGGACGCACAAGGCTCGATGACAACATTCAACGCAGACATGCTCGTCAACGACTGCGGCTGGTTAGACGGCATTCCCACCGGGCTTGTGGAAGCAGCCGATGGCCAGGTTAGTCAGCACAGCACCGGCAAAAACAATCCCGACGCTAGCGAGAACCTTCCACAGCGTGCCGTCTTCCCGAGGGATGACATCCCACACGCCGAGAATCCCGATGAAGACACCCAGCACAATCGTGATGAGCGCAGTCACAAAACTGGTGACATTGATCTTGCGTATGGTCGCGTCGCTCATGTGATTCTCAGTAACCTAACAAAAAAAGCTCAATTGCCGGCCGCCCGCGGACCCCCGGTAGCGGACTCCCAACCGACAACGCAATTATCCCTCGCGGGCGCCGCCGGTCAATTTTGGCCGGTGGTTAGTGCTGCTTATCGGTTGCGTCTTGGACCGCAGGCATCAGGTCATTGAGTTCTTCGATCCGCAACATCCGAATGTCCCGGACGGAGGCGGAGAACCAGGGCAACCGATGCGCTAGATCAATTGCGGCGAGAACACAGGTGACGGCATTGATCTGAGCGCCGCCGAAATAAGTGCTTCCTTGTTGCCAAGTAAAGCCATGCTCTTCGAGTATCTTTCTGATTTCCATGTACGAATTATTGTACGGATCGCCGTAGTTAGTTCGTAGTGATTCAATGTCCATGTCGAAGGCGATAGCGTACATGCGAGTGTTCTCCGGAAGGATTGGAGGGGACGATGAAGACGAACGTGATTTGGTAGAGCGGTGTAGGGTCAAGGTGCTCATAGCGGACTCCTTTGACATTATTCTAGCAGCCCTAACAGTGATGATACAGTTCCAAACCTAGGTAGCATGATACCCAATTCACCAAGGGCGACAAGATGATTCTTGCCTAATCCACTGCCGGCAGCTTGGTTGCAGGATGCCGCTGACGGGATATTGGCGGCGTGGATTGCCGAAACCCTCACCCGAACAGCGGAAGCTGCTGGGCGTGGGGTGTGGACGGCTGAGCATCACGCACCACGGGTTCGGGTTGGGGGGTGGTGGGGAGGGTGATGAGGATGGGTAGTTCTACGGCAGGGGGCGGGGCGGGGAGTTGGAGCGGGGTGCGTGCGGGGGCGGGGAGGGCTTGCGTGGCCTGCTCCTCGGCGATCCGCGCGGCGATCAGGGCGCGGTTCTTCGCGTGTAGTCGGCCGTAGTAGCCGGGGTTCCGCTCGCGGAACGCGCGTTGACGTTCCGTATTAGAGACCGGAGGGCATGGTTGAAGCATGGCTTTCTACCCATCGGCGCGGCGTGGGGTCGGCTTGAGATGTTTAGAACGATTATCTGGCCAAACAATTCCCCGGCTCCGCAGCGCATGGTCGCCCGAGAACACACGCGCACAGGCCCGGAAACACGCTGATACGCGGCATAAACACGACTCCGCATAACGAAAACACACGGAAACACGGCGCGGCGCAGTCGTTTCGTTATGCGGCGGCATGTTGACGTTATGCCGACGTGGGGTTCCGTTATGCAGCGCTGCTTTTTCGTTATGCCGACACGAGTTTTCGTTATGCGGGGATGTGTTTTTGTTATGCCGACACAGGGTTTCGTTATGCGGCGCTGTCGCTCCGTTATGCCGACACGACGTTTCGTTATGCGGGGCTGTGGTTTCGTGATGCCGCCATCGCTTTTCGTTATGCGGTGGGCATTTTTGGTGGTAAGTGGTGCGCAGGTCGTGATGCGGGCAGGTGCTTTGGTGGCGATGCTGCGGATGTGCGGTGGTGCAAGGCGGTGTGGGCTGGGGCGCGAAGTCCTCCCATGGGCCGGGCGGTGTGGCAGGCTGGTCGGTCGTGTGGCGTGTGGGGCGTCCCGGTTTGTATAGCCCGCGCGGCGGTTGGCTGGGGCTCAGCGCCGAGAATCGGGAGCCGTTGGTGATGGCCCCGCCCCCGGTCAGGCCTGCGGGGCGGGGAGGTTGTCTAGGAAGGTGGCGAGTTGGTCGAGGGTTGGGCTGTGGGCTTCGCGGACGTAGAAGCCCGAGGTGCCGGTGCCGGTCGCCAGGCATTGTTCGACCGGCAGGCCGGCGAGCAGGCCGAGGCAGAACCCGGCGTTGAAGTTATCGCCCGCGCCGGTGGAGAGCTTGGGCTTTTGCACGAACGGGCCACGGAAGTGTGCGGAGGTCGCCTTGCCATCGCGCAGGATGGAGGCTGCGGCCCCGGCCCGGGGGTGGATCACCACACCCGCGACACCCAGCGCTTCGCGCAGGCGGCTTGCGGTGGTCTCGATCACCGCTTCGGGTTCGCCATCGACCGCCACGCCCTGCACCGCCGCGACCTGTGAGGACTCCGCGAGGTTGAAGCCGAACACCACATCGGCGTGCGCGTTGAGTTTCGCGCCGCACGCCAGGCCGCGCTTGAGGTCGGCTCGCGTGCGCTTCTCCGGGTCGGCCAGGTCGATGAACACCAGCTTGCGGGGCTGGTCCTTGCACGCGGGGAGCACGCTGTCTGCGAGTCTTTCCCAGATGGACTCCAGGCGGGTGAGCATGGTCCAGTTCACCATGCCCAGGAACCGCGAGGCGCGGACGATCTGGGTAAACGCCGCTTCGCCGAGCACCTCATCGAGTGTGTCCTGGTTGACGGCGGAGAGGTGGTCGTACTTGCCGAGCATGAGCTTGCCGTCGTCGAACTCGAGCGCGTCGGTGAAGCCGGGCTCTGCGATGGCGTGGACCGTGGCGATCTGTGCGAAGGGGACGAAGACCTCGTGTACCTCGGGCTTGCCGAGCGCTCCGATGTAGGTGACGGGGAGGCCGGCGGTGGCCATGGCGTTGGCCATGATCGGGCCGTTGCCGCCGAGCTTCTTGAGGGTGGTCATCAACTCGAAGTTGCCGGAGTGTCCCGCGGCGGCTGCGATCTTCTGGCCGAAGCGTGCGATGGTGGGCACGGCGTCGTAGGCGTCGGTGGCGTGGCGCTGATCGACGACCTGGATGATCGAATCGACGAACCCGTCGAACCCGATCATCACGGGGGTCTGTGCGATGGTCGATGCGAAGCCGCGGAGGCTTGCGGCGGCGGCGGTGGCGATGGCGGCTCGGTCGTTCATAGGCGAGGATGATAGCGGATCGGGCGTCCACCGCGAGAGGCATCTCACCGCCCCGCGGCTGGCAACCCCCCGGTCTGGCCTAGGCGCAGGCGGGGCGCATCCGGGGCGCATCCGGGGCGGAAGCGATATGCTGTGCCCGATGCCGGGCGACCCCAGCCATTTCCCAACCCCCGACACGCCACCCCAACCCCGGTGGTCGGCCGCTTTGACCGCGCTCGCGCCGTTTACCGCGCTGTTCCTGCCGACACTCACCGCACGCAGGTTTGATCACGTCCCGCTGGCCCTGGCGTGGATCGCGCACGCCGTGGGTGTCGTGATGGTGCTGCTGCTGATTGCGATCTTGGGCGCGTGGAGCGACACGGAATACCCCGCGACGCCGATGGGTGTTCTGGGTGAGGCTTACGTAAACCTTGAGTGGTTCATCAACTCCGTGGGGAATGACCGCGACGCGCTGAAGTTGCTTGTAGTCGGCGTCATCGCCACGGGGTTTTTTATCGAGGCGGGGACGCTTGGCCTGGCGTGGGTGATGAGTGCTTGGGCTGCCCGGCCCGAGCCCTTCGGGCGCAGCCTCCGCCGATCGGTGACGCGGACCTGGCTCATCACATCGCACGCCTGCATCTACATCGTTCTGTGGGCGTGCCCGATGACGTGGATGGATCGGCTGTATTGGGAATACCTCTCCAAGAACAACTACAACTACTACGACCTGCCTTGGTTGCTGGATTTGCGCGAGGAGATTTATGCGCTCCTGTTCCTGTTCGTAAGTTTGCTGGGTGTGGTGGTGCTGATCCGGGCGTTGTCCGGGGGCGTGTGGCGGGCTTGCGGGCGGTGGCCGGCGCAGTGCGAGGGGTGCGGGTACAGCCTGATGAGCCAGCCGAACCACGCCTCGTGCCCGGAGTGTGGCCGGGCTGTCGCGGCCTCGACCTCGCAGTCCACACGCAACCGCCCTCTCACCCGAGGGGGGCCGGGCCTGATCGGCGACTGGTGCTGGGCCAACGCGATGGCGGTGGTCAGGCCGAAGCTGCTGGGCCAACGCCTCCACACGCTGACCCCGTCGCGTCACCGGGCGATGATGTTTCTGCCCACCGTGCTCGGGCTGTTATTCATTGCTGCGGCCGGGGCGCTGGGTATGACAATCGTGGTGTGGATGGCTGACGTGTGGCGGCACATGAGCCTCAGTCAAATTGTGTCCGCCACGACGATCAGTTGCATCGTCTCCCTTCTGCTTGGGACGCTCATCACGTTTGCGGCGGCTTCTGTCGTGGGGGCCTCCGCAAGATTCGCGGTGGGTCGCAACCTGCTGCCGCTGGCGATGGATGGCTCGGTGGCGATGGGCGGGTTCCTGATGGTGTGCAACGCGCTGTTCTGGTGCGTGTTGATCTGCTTTTTCTTTGTGATGGAAGTGCTGGACATGGACAGGGCGCTGCGCCAGGCTGGCATCCAGTATCAGTTGATCACGATTGGGCTTGTCTTCGGCGGGCCTCTCATCATGGCGGTGGTTTATCTGGTCATCCTCGGGCGGATCACGTTCAGCGGGCGGTACGCGAACACGTGATGGATCAAACGAGCCGCGACCGTGAGGGAGCGGTCCGGGTTGGAACAGAAAGGGGAACGGGGGCACCGCTCCCTCACGGTCGCGGCTCTTTCAAGGCGGGGCACTGTCAAGGCCTTTGTCTACCGCGGGGCTAAATGGCTTATCATGACCCGCTCACCAAGCACCGAGACCCACGCCCCATGAAGTACGACTTCAATCAGATCGAGACCAAGTGGCAGCAACGCTGGGCGCAGGAGAAAACCTTCGCCACGCCCGGCCCCGGCGACGCGGGCTTCGATGACACGCGGCCCAAGTTCTACTGCCTGGCCATGTTCCCCTATCCCAGCGGCGCGGGCATGCACATGGGCCACGCGCTCAACTACACCTCCACCGATATCCCGGCGCGCTACAAGCGCCAACGCGGGTTCAACGTGCTGCACCCGATCGGGTACGACGCCTTCGGCCTGCCCGCGGAGCAGTATGCCGTGGAAACCGGCACCCACCCCGCCGTCACCACGCAGAAGAACATCGACAACATCACCGCGCAGTTCATGAAGCTGGGCATCGGCTTTGACTGGGACCGCTGCTTCGCCACCACCGAGCCGGACTACTACAGGTGGACGCAGTGGGTCTTCCTCCAGCTCTACCACAGCTACTACGACCCGACGCGGCAGAAGGCGATGCCCATCAGCCACCTGATCCACGAGTTGGAGCAGGAGAACTATTACGTCGGTATCGATGGCGAGCTGATCTACTCGGGCCTGACCGAAGACCTCGAGGGCCTCGGCGGGATCGGCGATGTCGGGGCGCACAAGTGGCATGAGTTGGAGCCCGACCAGCAGAGCCGACTGATCGACGAGTACCGCCTCGCGTTCATGGACGAGGTCGAGGTCAACTGGTGCCCCGGCCTTGGCACCGTGCTGGCGAATGAAGAGGTCACCAACGACGGGCGGTCCGAGCGCGGCAACTTCCCCGTCTTCAAGCGGCCGCTCAAGCAGTGGATGCTGCGCATCACCACCTATTGCGAGCGGCTGATCGATGACCTGGACATGGTCGATTGGCCCGAATCGGTCAAGCTGCTGCAGCGCAACTGGGTGGGCAAGTCTGTCGGGGCCGAGGTGGACTTCGCGGTGGATGGGCTTTACCAGACCGGTGAGACGCCGATGATCCGCGTCTTCACGACGCGACCCGACACGCTGTTCGGCGCGACGTACATGGTGCTCGCCCCGGAGCACGAGCTGGTGAATGAGGTCACCACCGAGGCCCACCGCGCCGAGGTCGCGGCGTATGTGAAGCAGGCCGCGAGCAAAACCCACGTGGACCGTCAGGCCGATGGGAAGGAGAAGACCGGCGTCTTCACCGGGGCCTATGCCATCAACCCGGTTAACGGAGAGAAAATCCCCATCTGGATCGCGGACTACGTGATGATGGGCTACGGCACGGGAGCGATCATGGCGGTGCCCGCGCACGACGAGCGCGACCACACGTTTGCCACGAAGTTCGGCCTGCCGATCATCGAAGTCGTGTCACCCAAAGACGCGGAGCGAGGGAGCGAGAGCGGTCAGGCCTACACGGGTCATGGCGTGAATGTGAACTCGTCCAATGCCGAGGTCTCGCTCGATGGCCTGCCGACCGCCGAGGCGAAGAAGGCCATGATCGACTGGCTGGACCGCAAGGGCCTGGGCAAGGCCAAGGTGCAGTACAAGCTGCGCGACTGGTTGTTCAGCCGGCAGCGGTACTGGGGCGAGCCATTCCCGATCCTGCACGGCGAGGATGGCAGCATCCGCGCGGTGGATGAGAAAGACCTGCCGGTGCAGCTCCCGCCCATGCAGGACTTCAAGCCCACCGGCGGGGACGACCCCAACGCGCCGCCCAAGCCGCCCCTGGGCCGGGCTGGTGCGGAGTGGACGACGACGACCATCGATGGCATCCGCTACACCCGCGAGCTTAACACGATGCCCCAGTGGGCCGGGTCGTGCTGGTATTACCTGCGCTTCCTCGACCCGAAGAATGCCGAGCGCTTTGTCAGCAAGGAGGCTGAGGCGTACTGGATGTCCGCGCCCCGCGATGGCGGCCACACGACAAGCTCTTCTCACTCACCACACACGTCCCCCGGTGGTGTGGACCTGTACATCGGCGGGGTCGAGCACGCCGTGCTGCACCTGCTCTACGCACGGTTCTGGCACAAGGTGCTCTACGATCTGGGTCACGTGTCCACGGCCGAGCCTTTCGGCAAGCTGTTTAATCAGGGATACATCCAGGCGCATTATTACGAGGACAGCCGCGGCGTCCGTGTGCCCGCCGACGAGGTCGAGCACCGCGAGGGCCAGCACTACTACCACGGCGAGGTTGTCGCGCAGCACTTCGGGAAGATGGGCAAGAGCCTCAAGAACTCAGTCACGCCCGACGATGTGATCGCCAAGTACGGCGCGGACACGCTGCGCTTGTTCCTGATGTATCTGGGGCCGCTCGAACAATCCAAGCTGTGGAACCCGCAGGACATCGTCGGCGTCCACCGATTCCTGCACCGCCTCTGGCGGAACATCGTGGATGAAGAGACGGGCACGCTGCTCATCGCGGAAGCCCCGCCGAGCGATGAGCTTGTCCGCGCGACGCACAAGACCATCAAGCGCGTCACACAGGCGATGGATAGCTTGTCATTCAATGTGGCGATCGCTGCGTTGATCGAGCTGAACAATCAAGTGGTGCCGATGCCGCGGGTCCCCCGCTGGGTGGCGCAGGTGATGGTGACGATGCTCGCCCCACTCGCGCCACACATCAGCGAGGAGCTTTGGGCCAAGCTCGGGCAGGAGACGACCGTAGCCGACGCCCCGTGGCCCGTGTGGGACGAGGACCTGCTGGTCGAGTCCACGGTGGAGCTGCCGGTGCAGGTCAACGGGAAGCTGCGTGGCAAGATCAGCGTACCCGCCGACGCAGACGACACCGCGATTGAGGCCGCCGCCCGCGCCGATACCAACGTCGCCTCGCACCTGGAAGGCAAGGCAGTGCGCAAGGTCATCGTCATCAAGGGCAAGCTCATCAACATCGTGGTGGCGTAGCTGCCTGCCGAGCCACCCATCGGCCACCGCCCTGCCGGGCGGTGCTGATTTGTTGCAAGGGACAGCACCACCCGGCAGGGCGGTGGCGAACACAATCGCGACCACGAACACAACCGCATGGCATACGAATCCGGGCAACCCGAGCCCCTCTTCCGCAACCGGGACCGGTTCTGCACCGGCTGCCACTACAACCTGCGCGGCGTGACGCATCCGGAGTGCCCGGAGTGTGGCCTGCCCTTCGACCCCACCAACTACAGAACCTTCCTGGAAGACCCGCCCCCAAGGGTCAGGCTGCCAGCGACGCTGCGCAGCCGGGCACAACTGCTGGGGGTGCTGGCTGTCGTGCTGGTGTTGCTGTACCTGCCTTGGATTGCGCTGCACTTCGGGCTGGAGATCGCGTTTGAGGTGTGCTGCGGGGTGGTCATGTTCTCGCCCCTGCTGTTTGGGGCCGCGGTCTATCTGATCCTGGACCTGCTGCCGGATGCCGTCGCGGAGAACCTGTTCTGGACGCTTCCGCTGGGCCTGGTCGTGGGCGCGGTGTTGGGCCTGCCCTATTTCCCCTTCGGCGTGGTGATCGGCGCGTTTACCGGGCCGGTGGGCGCCCTGTTGCACACGTCCCAGCGGCTATCCCCTTAGCAGCGGAGCATAAGCTCGCCGGGGGACGCCGCGCGGGCATCACGACCGCGCGGCGATACAATCCTGCTATGCCCCCGATCGACCCCACCGACCATCAGGAAGTTGTACCCGCGGCCCGGGGCTGCGCGGTGCTGATATCCGCGGCCGCGTGCGGGATGGTGCTGCTCACCACGCTGGTGCTCGGTGTCGTGCAACTCATCATCGCGCCACGTGTCGAGGCCAGCCTCGAATCGCGGAACGCCTCGGCCCCGGGGCTGACCGACTTTATCTTCAGCATCCCGTGGTGGTTGGCGGTCGTCATCGGGTTGGTGGTCGCGGGGTTTGCCGTCATCAAAGAACTGGCGATCTCCCACGCCCTGGCGAACTTCATCATCAACGTGCTGATCCTGACCCTGCTGCTGGGCTACGGCGTTGTCGCGGCGGTGGGGTTGATCTCGCCGTATATTCAATGAACCGGTGGCGGCTGACGCCGCGCGCTAAACGGTGGATACTTCACTGATGATCCTGCTCATCGATAATTACGACAGCTTCACCTACAACCTGGTGCAACGCATCGGCGAGTTGCTCGTCGCGCAGGGGCAAGACCCCGATTCGCTGGGGATGAAGGTCATCCGCAACGACAAGATCACCCCGGCCGAGGCGCTGGAGCTGAACCCCAGCCACGTGATCGTGTCGCCCGGGCCTTGCTCGCCGAGGGAAGCGGGTGTGAGTTGTGCGATCATCGAGGCGTTTGCCGGGCGGGTCCCGGTGTTTGGTGTGTGCCTGGGGCACCAGTCCATCGGGCACCAGTTCGGGATGACCGTGGACCGCAACGTCCGCCTGATGCACGGCAAGACCTCGCCCATCCATCATGATGGCAAGACCATCTTCGCGGGCATGAGTAACCCCTTCACTGCCACGCGGTATCACAGCCTGGTGATCATCAAAGACACCTTCGACCACAGCCGGTTTGAAGTCAGCGCGTGGACCGAGGAAGGCGAGATCATGGGCCTGCGCGCGAAGCCGGGCAGCCTGCCCGCGGGCGATGCACCGCTGGAGGGCGTCCAGTTCCACCCCGAAAGCTTCCTCACCACCGAAGGCCCGATCCTGCTGGCAAACTTCCTGGGCTTGCCCCGGCCCGCGTCACAGGTATTGCAACGCGCATAAAGAAGCCCACGTTCGCCGAACGTGGGCTTCCGTGGGTTCATTAGGTTACGCCCGCTTATCCAAGCAGCGACAGCACGTTCTGGGCCGAGGAGTTGGCGATCGCCAGGGTGGAGGTGCCCGCCTGCTGCAGGATCTGGGCACGGGTGAGCTTGGCGGTTTCTTCCGCGAAGTCGGTGTCACGGATCGAGCTTTCCGACGCGGTCAGGTTCTCCATCGCGATCTGCGTGGAGCGCAGCGAGGTCTGCAGCGTGTTCCGCTCGAACGCGCCGAGTCGGCCACGGAGCACCGAGACCTGATCGATCGCGACATCCAGAATCTCCGACGCCTCTCGCGCCCTCCCCGCGACCAGCGAGTTGTCCCCGCCGGTGGCGATGGAGTTGAGGAACCCGGTCCGCGAGTTGCCCAGCCGGGACGCGGCGACGGACTGGATGCCGAAGCCGACCTGCTGCTGGCTGTTGACCGATGGCCCGATCTGATAGGTCGCCCCGCCACCGGTGATGGTGAAGTCATAGGGCGTGCCCGCCGACTGAGCCGCGGCACTGGTGAGGGTCAGCCCGAGGTTGAGCGTGCTGGTGTTGAGCTTGACGTTGAGCCCGTCGCCGATGGCCAGGTTGCCATTGACCAGGGCGAGCACGTCGGTCCCCGTGTCGCGGTTGATGGCTGTGCCGCCCTGCTCGTCAAAGCCCTGGAAGAAGTCGCCCTTGTCTAGCTTGCGGATGGAGACGAAGGAAGACGACCCGAACTCAGACGCCTGGAGCACAAGCCCGGACGTGGGATCACCCGCAGAGACCAGCGCGGCCGTCACCCCGGTCGCATCGCGGACCTGGTTGATCGCGGCCGCGACTGCGGAGAGCGTGGTTCCGGAGACGAAGCTGAACACCTGCACACCCCGCGTGCCCTGCACCTCGAAGGTCACCGACGACAGGAACGCGCCCGGCGCCCCAGCGGTGTTGCCGGAGATGAACAGCGAGCCTTTGACAGCGGAGTTGAGCACCTCGACGCTGACGGGGATCGTGGCGTCGAGCCCGAAGTTTGCACCGAAGACCGTCACATCGCTGATCTCGGTGTTGTCGATGCCGGAGCTGAGGTAGTCCAGCGAGCCGTTGAGCAGCTTGAGCCCCGCGAAGGAGGCGGTGTTGGAGATGCGGGTGATCGATTCGACGGCGGAGTCGATCTGCAACTGGTTGGCCTCGATCTCCTCTTGCGAGAAGGCGCCGGTGTTGGCCGCCTCGATGGTGAGGCTCTTGATCGAGACCAGCAGCGCGTTGATCTCCTGCAGCGCGCCCTCGGTGGTCGCGATGACGCTGGATGCGCGCTCCACGTTCTCGATGGCCTGGCCGACGCCCGCGATCTCTGTCCGCAGGCGTTCAGAGACGATCAGCCCGGCGGGGTCATCCGCGCCGCGGTTGATCTTCAGGCCCGTGCTTAGCCGCTGGAGGCGGGTCGCGAGGTCTGCGTTGGTCCGGTTGAGGTTGTTCTGTGCGATCAGTGCCGAGACATTGGTGTTGATGCGTGTCATTGACAATCCTCCGTGATTGTCGGTTTAGGCAACGCTGTGTGCGTGTGTTGTGTCGCTCGTTGCCTCTGGGGATGGTCGGGCTGCCCTGTCACTCCATTGCGGGCGGGGCCGGACCGGGAAGGTGCCGCTTGCCGATGTATTTCTACGACGCCTTGGCGTCGCCTCTGCCGTGGGGCTTGCGCAGGTGGGCGATGGTCGGTGGCAGGTCCTCGACCCGCACCATCGCCGCTTCCGCGTTCTCCCGCTGGATGGCCTGATAGACCTCTTTGCGGTGCACCTGCACCGTCCGCGGGGCGTTGATCCCCAAACGTACTTTGTCGCCCCGGATATCGACGATCGTGATCTCGATGTCGTCGCCGATCATGATCGTTTCGTCTCGTTGCCTGGATAGCACGAGCATGGGTGCAGACTCCTTCCCACAACACGGACACGTCCTTGCGTCCGGTGGACTTCTTCTTCCATTCAAACTGTGATCGGGTTGCGATCATGGTTGTGACGTTCACAATGTGCCGGCAACGGGCCGGCGTCTAACGGTCATCTATCCCGCCGCTCACGCGCTGGCCGCCAACGGGACCTGCAACTCGACCAGCGGCACACGCGTGGTGTACCGGCGGTCCGAGAGCACCAACTGCTCGCCCACCCGCCGCGACACGCTGACCACCAGCGGCCCCTGGAGGTTGCCGGTGAGTGTGTGCCCGCGCTTGTTGACGATCACAAAAACCTGGGCGTGCTCCAGCGTGTCCACGCCCATGTCCTCGAGCTGCTCGCCACGGACCGGGACCTTGTACGTCGGCACGAACAGGCTCGGGTCCGTCACCACGAAAGCCAGCTCCGCCACGTCCACCGACTGGAGCCACCAGAAGGTGCTGTCCTCCCCAGCCTCGATCAGCACGTAACGCGTGTACCTCGGGAAGCCGAGCAACCCCTTGGGGAACGTGATAATGCGACTCTCGTCGATCGTCACCTCACCGAACCTTGTCGTCTGGATCAACATGTCAACGTCCTTGTCCACGGCCAAACCATCCTGGGAACCAACCGGCATTCGGGCCCCTTTTCAAGCCCATCTTGCCGGGCGACGGCATCCTGCCGTCTTCTAACTCCGGGCGTTGGCCGGCCGATTGGCCCCACGCCCGCGCAACTGTTGCGCCCTGGGCGCAACCCGATCCGCGCAATTACCGCAGGAAATCCATCAGCGACAGCTGAAGGTTCTGCGACCCAACACTCAAGGAGGCCTGCAACTGCGTCTGCAATTGCGTGAACCGGGTGATCACCGCGGTCAGGTCTGCGTCCTTGAGGTCCGAAAGCATTGTTTTCTCTGCAAGTTCCATGTCTGCTGCCCGCTGTTCCTGGTCTTCGATCCGCCGAGCCTGCACGCCGACGACCGCACGGGCCGCGACGATCTGATCGATCGACTCTTCCAACCCACCACCAGCAAGCGTGATGCCAGAAGTGTTGTCACTGGTCAATGCATCACGCAAATTGATCAAATGGGTGAACGCGTTCTCCACCCGCACCCGGGATTGATCCGCACCGACCAGCGAATTGCCCGCCCCGGCATTCCCGGTGATCCCCAGTTGATCGCCAGCGGTGGAGATCGACGCGTTGGCGATCACAAAGTCGTTGGCCCCCACGGTGTTGTCCTCGAACGAGAAGCCGTTGCCCGTCGCCACAAGCCCGGCATTAAAATCCACACCCACCGCCAGGCCCGCGCCCGCAGCCGCGGCATTCACAGCATCAATCACATCCTGCACCGTCTGCGCCCCGGTCAGGTCCACCGTGAACGTCGTGCCATCATGCAACGCAAACGAAAGGTCATCCTCGCCTTCCAGAGGCTGCACGCCGATCCCAAAGCGGAACTCGGACAGCGACGTGTTGCTGCCCATCGTCCGCAGCCCCAGGTCCTGCGCGGTCGTCCCGCCGTTTTCGCCGATCGACAGGGAGATGCCGGACACCTCACTCACCAGGTCCAGCCCGGTGCGCGTGTCGTTGATGACCAGCCGGACGCCGAGGTTCAAGGCATCGACCGCGTTGACCATGTCCTGCACCGTCGTCGCGGTGGAGAAGTCGGCGACGCGGGTCTGTTCACCGTGGGTAATGCGAAGCGCGGAGGCGAAATCGACGGCCGCGCCCAGGTCCGCGAGGTTCGTGGTCAGCGCGAGCTTGGCCCCGACCGATGGGCCGGCACCCGACGCGGGGCCCAGCCCTGTGGCCAGCACCAGGCCCAGACCCGCCGCGGTGTTGCCCTGCCCGGACTCAGCGATCGACAGGTCAAACCCGCCGTTGGCATCGAGCTCAAACCCGCCGCCCGCAAGGTTCAGCGTCCCAGCCGCGGGGTTGATTGACGCGATTGCATCATTGACCCGCGTGGTCACATCGCCCAGCGTGTCCGCCGTGGATAGGTCCACCGTCACAGACGTGCCGTTGACCGTCACGACCACCGGCCCTTTGTTCACGCCGTTGCCCAAGGCCCCGAAGATGTCCGCCAAGCGTGTCTGCGCATTGGGCTCAACCTGCAAGTTCACTTGTGTCTTGACCCGGCTGGACAGCGCTCCAAAGCCCGCGACACCATTGCTGGTGAAGTCTTCATTGCGCAGCGTGCCCACATCGTTCTGCAGGTTGACCCCCGTGCCCTTGTAACGGATACCGCCGAGAAACTCCTCAAACACCAGCCCGTTGGCCTCCGCGCCGTTGTTCCCGCCGAACACCGAGAGGTCGGCAAACTGCCGATTGGCGATATCAAACATCGCCTTGATCTGTGCATCGATCACCACCGCCTGGGTCTTGCGTGTCGTGGTGTCCGACCCCACGCCAACCTGGCTCGACGCGATGTCCCGCGCTTCGAGCAGGATGTTCGTCGCGTCGTTGAGTGCCTGGTCCGCGGTGTTGAGCACGTTCTTGGCAAACGACAGGTTGTTGCTCTGCTGCTTCCGCTCGTCGAGCTTGCGCTCCAGGAACATGATCGTGGAGACCCGGTCGGGTATGTCCGACGCACGGTTGAAGGCGTTACCCGTGGTGATCTGCCGCTGCACCTCGAAGAGCTCGCGCTGCGTCTGGTTAAGCCGCGCAAGCAGCGAATCGCTGGCGAGTTGGCTGCTGACGCGGGAGAGTGGTGGGATGATGCCGGCCATGGTTTTCTGGTTCGTGGTGTAATCCGGTCACTAAGCGAGCGACAGCAACGTCTGCATCAACTCATCAATCACGGTGATAAACCGGGCGTTGGCCTGGAACGCACGCTGGTACTGGAGCAGGTCGATGGTCTCCTCGTCCGCGTTGACGCCAGACAAGGACTGCTGCTGGGTCTGGAGCGCTTCCTTGACCACGGTGTCTGCCTCGACCGCGGCCCGCGTCTGAGAAAGACGGATGGCGAAGTCCTCGACGTGGCGGTTCCAGTATTGCGTCAGGCTCATCCCGTCCAGCGAGGCAACGCCCGTCTCCCGGAGGGCCGCGATCGCAAGCGCGGTGCGGTTGTCGCCGGGCAGGTTCTCCATGGCCGCGGCTATGAAGTTTGGGTTTCGCACGAGCGGGTTGACCGCCATGTCCGTCGCGTCGCCGCCGGAGAAGAACGTGTTGATCCCCAGCACCGCGAGGACGCCCGACGAGTCTTCGCTGAACGTGATCTCAAAGTCGGCGGTGTCGGCCGACAGCGTGACCGTGCCGTCGCCATTGACCGTCGCGGTCAGGTTCGGGATGCCGTTGAGCTCGGTGGCCAGCGAGCTGAGCGAGGTGTCCGCAGCGGGGTTGATGCCATCGAGATCGACATTGACGATGGTCGTCGTCTGCTGCCCGGTGGACTTCTGCGTCAGGTGGACCTTGAACGAGCCGTGCTCCGGGATGAAGTCAAGCTCCAGTGCCGGGTCATTGAGCACAAGGCTCGGGTCCGCCACGCGGGTCGTGCCGGTGACACTATCGAAGCCACGCAGGGCCTGGCCCTGGCTGTGGATGCGGTTGGTCTGGAAGATCAGCTCGTTAGCGAAGGTGTCCAGGGTCTGGATCGCGTCGGCCAGGTCGGTGTTGTTAAACGCGATGTACCCGCCCAACTCGCCGGACGACAGGTCGAGCCGGCTCTTGTCTGCACGGATGACCACGCGGGTGATCGTCTGATCGCCTTGCACCTCGGTTTGCAGGTCGAGCCCGCGCGATTGGCCGTTGAGCATGATCGGCAGCGAGCCGACGAACACATCCAGCGAGCCGTTGTTCTGCTCGACGGTGGAGATGTCCAGATACTTGGCCAGGTCGTTGAGCAGCACATCGCGCTGGTCGCGCAGGCCCATGGCCTGGCTCGAAGCCCCGCCCTCGGCGGTGACGATCTGCTTGTTGAGAACCTCAAGCCGGCTGAGGATGTCGTTGGCCGCGGTGACGGCGTTGCCCAGCGCCGCGTTGGTCTGCACCTGCAAGTCCGTGAAGCTGGTCCGCATATCGACCACGAAGTTGGATAGTGACGCGGCCTCCTCCGCCACCAGCGACCGCAGCGAAAGGTCCTGCGGGTTATTCGACAGCTGCGACCACGCATTGAAGTACGACTGAAGCCGGGATGACAGGTCGATGCTCGTGAACTCGTTCTCGATCGACTCGATCTGAGCCAGCAGGTTCTGCCGGACCGATGACCGCGATTCCTGGCTGATGGCCTCACGCAGCCGGCCCTCGAGCGCGGCATTCACGGTGCGGGTGATCGACTCGATCTGTACACCCTGGCCCAGGAACAACCCGGACTGAAACTCACGATCCCCGATCGGCGCGAGCGACACCTGCTGGCGGTGGTACCCGCGCGTCGCCAGGTTGGCGAGGTTGTTGCCGGTGACCGCGAGTGCCGCCTGGCTGGCGAGCAATCCGGATCGGCCGATGTTGAGCGAGCTTCCGAGGGTCATGGTTTAAGCCGTGAGGTTGATCGTCCGCATGGTGATCGCCGCCTGGGGGCGCTGGCCCTGTCTCCCGTAGGTGCTCACGCCGGTGGAGAGTGTCCCGATCGTCTGGATCAGCCCGGTCATGTGACGGACCAGCGACTCCGCGGCCCGGCGGGCGACCGATGTCTCATGCTGCACCTGCTGCATGCGCCCGACCAACTGCTGCCGCGCCACCAGCAAACGGCCCCGCGCCGGCTCCTCAAGACGCTGCGCCAAGTCGCTGAGCTTCATAGGCTCCGCGGCATCCGGCGCGACATGCAAGGTCAGCGCAGCCACCAGTTCCAGCCGACGCTTCTCCATGCCGGTGATCCGCTGGACCAGCTCGCCCTCCAGCCGACACAGCGCATCCATGGCACGCCGTTCGCCGGTCTTCATCACTTCGCGCTTACGCTGCATCGTCGCCAGCAGTTGTGAGTGCTGGTCCAGCAGCTCGCGCAGCAGCGTTTCGAGCTGGTCCACAAGGCGGTCGGGGTGGATCGGGGTGGTTGTCATGGTGTTACGCCGCGATATCCAGGGTCTGCATGGCCACACGGGCATCGTCACGCTGCTGATACGTCTGCGAAAGCCGCTGGTGGATCACCTCGACGATCGGGAAGTTACCCCCCGCCACCATCCGGTCCGCGATCACGGTGTCCATCTGCTGCTTGAAGGTGTCCTCAGCGAACCCGCCCCCGAACAGGTCGCTGTCCAGCGGCTGCTCGCGGAACTCTTCCATCAGCGGCAGGATGAAAGCCGACGCCACAAGCTGCTCAACCGCTTCGCGGACCTGCTCGTCGCGCGTCTTGCCCGAGGCGCGCTGCGCATCAGAGGACGCGGTGAGCAGGCTGGTGAAGCCCGTCGCGGTCTGGGAGTGCGCAGGCCGGGCAGTCATTTGCCCCGCGGTGAGGCTCGCGGTCACGGGTTGTGGGACGGAGAGCTGCATGGTTATTCGATGATGAGCGTGGCGTGGAGTTTGCCGGACTTGGCGATCGTCTTGATAATCTCGATGCGGTCGTGGGCATCGACCTTGAGCTGGTTGAATGCTTCGAGCAGGTCGCCGAGCTTCGTGCCCCCGCGGTTCTGTGGATCGACCGCGATGAACGTGCGGTCCTCAGCCATGGGCTCCTCGGGGGTCGGGACGCGGGCCGGGGTAATCGTGGTGATGGTCAGGCCCTTGTGGCTGATGATGACCGGGGAGATCTCGACATCGCCGGTGACCACGATGGTGCCCGTCTGCTCATTGATGACGACGCGTGCGCCGCTGGTGATCTGGTCGGGGTGGACGTAGATCTGCAAGACCTGGCTGATGAATGACGCGGGGTCTTTCAGGGCGTAGTCGGGGAGCTTGACCAGGACGTTCTTCTGGTCGATCGCCCGGGCGAGCACCGGGCCGTCCGGCGACATGACGCCGTTGATGTTGGAAGCCACGTAGTTGGCAACGGACCACGAGGCGTTGGGCTGGTCAAGGATCAGGTGCATGATGCCCCGGTCATCCATGAACCGGCTCATGACATCGCGGGTGAGCTGCGCGCCGCGGTGGACGACGCCGTTGGTCTGGATGTTGTCATCCTCAATGGTGATGGCACCCTCAGCGAATGCGAAGACCGGCGAGTTGGGCAGCGGGCCTGTCATGGGGATGAGGAACAGCCGCCCACCCTTGAGGCTGCTGGCCGGGCCGATCGAGCTGACATACACATCGATCTTGTCGCCCTCGCGGACACCGGTGGACGGAATCTCAGCCGACAGCGCGACCAGCGCGACGTTCTTCCCGTCCCGCAGCTCACCGGCCACGATGGATTCGTCGATCAGCTTGCCGACGATCTGCGCGAGCGGCCGCATGGCCGGCATGTATTTCCCGCCGTCCCCCGTGCCGTCGAGCCCGACGACCAGCCCCATGCCGACCAGCTTGCTGGTCTCCGATCCCTTGATGCGGACGATATCCTGGAGCTGCACGCCGTGGGCCTGCGCGACCAGCATCGTCAACAGGATCGCGACGATCCATCGGGCCAGCGTGCGGGATTCGGGGTGGGCGTTGTGCTTCATGAGCGTCATCCGGTTCAGGTCACTTAGAAGTTGAAGACAAAATCGATCACCTTGGTTAGCAGCCCCTTCTTGGAGCTCTTGCGCAGCTCGCCGGTGTGCTGCTTGGAGATGTGCAGGTCGTAGAGGCTTGACGAGAGGACGGTCTTGTCGATGGCGATCTCATCCACTGAGCAGGTGCCGGTGACGATCATGGTCATGGTCTCGTCGTCGTTCTCGACAAACTTGCGTGCCTCGAGCACCAGCAGGCCGTTGGGCTTCACATCCAGGACGCGGGCCGCGAGGCGAGCGGTCATCTCCGTCTTGTGGCCGTAGTCGCCCTCGCCATCGAACTTGCTGTTTGATTTGATGTCGAGCTTGGGTGTGCCGTCGGGGAAGGTCATGGGCTTGAGGTCGAGCTTGAGGATGTCGGCCAGGTTCAGGTCCGGGAACTCAGCGAGCTCAGCCTTCCACGTCGCATCCTTCTTGGTGGACATCGAGGCGTCGATCGCCGCGGTGGTCGATTCACGCACGATGATCGTGACGATGTCGTTGACCTGATACGTCCGCGGCTCGGGTAGGGTCACGGCGGTGAAGCTGACCTGCTTGATCGCGGGTGAAAGCGAGCCTTCCTGCTGGTTGGACCGCACGCCGAACTCGCCGGTCTGGTCATCAAACACCACGGTGCTGAACGGGTCGTCTACGATCGAGGCCTGGTCGTTGACATACAACGACGAGCTCTGGCCCCACGCGGCGGCCGAGCAAAGAGTCGCGAGGGTGAGGGTTGCAACGTGTTTCATGGCTTGGATGACTCCGTGGAGCTTGCGAGTGTTTCTTCCTGGCCGACCACCACCGCTTCGCGTGGGCCGATGACTTGCACGCTTAGTGCCTGGCGCGAGGTCTGGTTGCGGACGGTGATGATGTCGTCGCGGCCGCCTGCCTCCAGCGCGGTGGCGTTGATGCGGACGACCATGCCGCCTGCGGTGCTGCGGACCTTGATCGATTCCCCGCGCTTGATCAACACCACCGGGCGGAGGTGCCGGGGAGAAAGGACCTCACCAGCCGCGAGGTCAAAAGCCGCGGCCTGACCCGATACCATCGCACGGTCTGTCAACGGCTCGGAACGGTTGTCGTTCACCAGCACCTCGCGCAATTCGAGCACGCCGCCTTCGATCGGGTCGCCCTTTCGGACCGGCTGGGTCACGACCAGCCCCATCATGCGCTTGCTGACCACGGCACTGAACGTGAGCGTCTCGGTCACTTCCACGCCTTCGTGACGGCGCACGCGGATCGTGCATCGGCCAAGCACCTGCGGGTTGAGCGGCTCGATCTCCAGGCGGCCTGCGAGCGACGCGGCGTGCAGCCGGGGCAGGTCACGCTCAGCAAAAACCACACTCAGCGAGTCTTCACTAACGCCCAACATGGCGGCGAGGTGACGGACGATGATTTGTTCCAGCCGAATCGGCTGCTCTGAATCAAGCGCAGCCTCGGGGTTGGACGCTACCACCGGGTCCGCATCCACAATCACCGGCGTCTGCTTGGGGATCAGTGTGAGGCGGCAGGACTTGTACCCCTTGAGCGAGGTGCGGGCCCAATTCACATCAGCTGCGCTGAGCACCGCACGCAGTTCCTCAAGCGTCACAACTCCTGTCTCCTGCCCCGCCTGCAAGCGATACACAACCAGATCACTATGCTCGCGGGCGGTCGGCCCCTCCAGCTCGGCGACCTGGGCGAGCGTGACTTCGAGCGACGTTGCACCGGCTTGTTCGTGCAGACGGATCGAGTCGGCTGCGGCGATCTGTGTGACAAGGATCACCCCAAGCAGACCCACCATCAGCATCAGCAGCCGCGCAACCGACGCGCCCTCGCTCCGCTCGCGCCCGGCGTGACAGGTGCTGCCCCAGCGGGTGAGGTCTGCGTCGTGTTGGGGGGCAAGGCTCATGCTGCTGCTCCAAGGGTCAAAGCGTGTGTGTCATCATCAAGGGCCACCGCTTAGCGGCGGAGGTTGCCCACCACCTGCAACACCTCGTCGGCGGCCTGGATCGTCTGGCTGTTGAGTTCAAAAGCGCGTTGCGTCTTGATCAGCGTGATCAGTTCCTGCACCGGATCGACATTCGATCCTTCGAGGAACTTGTGCAAAATCGTGCCGACCGTTCCCTCACCGGGTACGCCCTCAATCGATGGGCCGGAGACATCGGTCTCGATGAAGATGTTGGCACCAATGGATTGGAGGCCTGAGGGGTTCACGAAGTTGGAGAGCAGGACCTGCCCGAACTCGGTCTCGACCGTATCGCCGGAGATCACGCCGGAGATCCGCCCGTCGGATGAGATGGCGATGGTTCGGATATCGGTGCCTGCGGGGACGTTGACAGGGGGTTCAAGCCTTGGGCCGTCGGATGATCCGAGGACCAGGTCTCCGTCCCTGTTGCGGAAGAAGTTGCCCGCACGGGCGTAGCCGAGGCCGCCGCCGCGGTCCTGCGGGATGTTGACTTTGAAGAAGCCGGGCCCGTCGATGAACATATCGAAGGGCAGTTCCGAACGGACGGGCTGGCCGATGGAGAAGTCGTACTGTGTGTTGGAGATCTTGGTGCCGAGGCCGACCTGGAGGGACGCGGCCCCGCGGCTGCCGGTGGCCGCGTTTTCCGAGCCGGGCTGCGCTTTGAGTTGGTAGAGCAGGTCCTCGAAGTTGGACCGGCTGCGTTTGAAGCCGTGGGTATTGACGTTGGCCAGGTTGTTGGCGACCACGTCGATCTCGGTCGAGAGAGCCGAGAGCCCCGTGGCGGCGGAGTGCAGTGCGATGATGGCCATGGGTCAAAGTCCGGGGTTCGAGTAGCGGTTCAGGTCGTGTGCGTGGTCGGTGTTTCTTGCCCCAGCCGGGGCGTCGCTCCGGGCCGCGGGGTTCATCGTCATGCCACACGGCCCAGCGTGTTCACCGCCCGGTCGAGCATCTGGTCGTGGTACTGGATCATGCGGGCGTTGCTTGTGGCGGATTTCGCGGCATTGGTCACGTTCATCAGCATCGCGACCGGATCGACACCCGACGCCTCGGTGAATCCACTGCGCATCACCGCATCGGGGTTCTGCGTGGGGTTCATGCCGCGCGGCAAAGTGAAGCGGTTGCCGCCACGCTTCTCCATGGTGGAGGTGTCGTCCACACGCGTGACCATGAGCCGGCCGAGGGCCTGGCCGTCGCGTGCAATCGTGCCGTCACTTTCCATGGCCACGGCTCCGCCGGGCGGGATGATGATGGGTCGTCCATCGGCACCGCGGACAGTGTCGCCGTTCTGCGTGATGAGTTGGCCATCGGCGTTGGTCTGGAATCGGCCGTCCCGCGTGAGGCTCGTTTGCACGGTACCGGTCGCATCGACGGCGTCGATGACGAAGAAGCTGTGCTTGTCGGTTAACGCCACGTCCAGCGGGTTGCCCGTCTGGATGAGGGAGCCGGCGTTAAAGTTGATGCGCTGCGGCCCGGCCAGGACTCCGCCGCCAAGCTGCTCCAACAACCGATTGGAGACATCGCCTGCGAGGCCGTCTTCAATCGTCGCGGGCTTGCGGTGTCGCAGCTCGGGCAGGTCGGGCTTAAAGCCGGTGGTCTGGACGTTGGCGAGGTTGTTGGCGAACACGTCCTGCCGGTACATGTTGGTGAGCACACCGGAGGCTGAGAGGTAGAGGCCGTAGTTCATTGCCGGGCCTCCTTCGCGTGCAGCCGGGCGGCCTGGTGTGCGTCGTAGTCGGCGGTCAAGGCGAGCGCGGCCTGGGCCTGATGCTCCGCCACCGCCAGCCGGGCCAGCCGCTCGATCCCCATGGCCAGCCCGCGCGGATGCTCCGCCTCGGACCCCAGCAGGTGGAGCCAGTCGTGACGGCGGATTGTCGTGTGCTGCGGGTTCACGGGTCGCTCCGAGGGCCTGCGGAATGGACACCATCCCACGCGCAACCCATCGCAACCCCGATGCCAGCACGGCAAACCCGGCGAAGATTCATATCCATTAAACCGTTTAAGTTATGTTTTTATAGATGCTTATGCGATTTTACGCTGCGGCACCCGCTAGAAACTAAGAACTGTCCCGCGTTCAGAGCACGGCCTTGGCAGCGCAAGGCCTGCCGATGCCGCGCAACACCTGCGCCAAACCCCCGCGCCCAGGCCAGGCCCGCAGCCTTTCCCCGCTGGGCTTGAGTGTCACTTCGCTGCGCTGCGCCAATCGCTGAGGGTGCGCGGCGCGTAGTACTGGTACCGCCCGCCGTAGGACTGCGCCAGCCGTTCCATCCCCGGGTCATCGCGATCGATGTTGAGCACATCCACGATCAGCTTCTTGTCGTCGGGTGTCGTGGCGCCGTCGAGTATCGGGGTGATGCGGTCCAGGTCGATCGCTGAGGCGCGGCGGCCGGTGACAAGAATAATGACAGCCGGCTTTAGTTCTACCGCTTCCTCGATCGCGGCCCGCAGCACGGGGCTGCCGCCCGCCTTGATGTCTTCCTGAAAGCCCATCAGCTTGCTTTCACTGAGCCCGCCGATGGACTGGAGCCCGCCGGACATCGTCTCCACCCCGCCGGCAGTAGCGTACACCACCGCGACCCTGGCCTTGCTGTCGGCTCGCGTCAGGCCCACCGCCAACCCGTGCTTCACGTCCTCCAGCCAGCGCTGCGATTCCTGCGACGCATCGACGACAATCACCGCACGCTCCCCAAGCGGGTAGCCCAGCACATTCGGGGCATCCATCGTCCAGGGGTTGTTGTCGCGGTTGTACTCGAAGCGCTGCAGCGCCAGGTGCGAGCTATCGACCGGCGGTGGCGGGCTGGTGATCATCACCAAAGCAAAGATCATCAACGCCAGCAACGCCGCGACGATGCTCGCGAAGATGATCGCGGTGGTCGCGCGGATGAGAACACGCTTTTTCTTGGCAGTGGGGATGTCGGTGTGGTGCTCGATGTGGACCACGCGGCCGGACTCGGTGACGTAGGTCTGGCCATCAGCGTCGTCGCCCGGCTGCTCGTCCTCGGGCAGTGCGATCGCGTCGAGCATGTCCTCATCGTGCGGCTCGGCCCCCGGCGTGGGTGCGTGGTCCCGCTGGATGGTGGGCGCAGCGGGCCGACCCCCGCCCGGCGAACTGGGGCGGACCAGGCGCTCGGCCCGTTGTGCGGCAGGGTCATCGGGCACGGTCATCAGCGTGCCGCACATCGAACAGCGACAAACCCCGCCCGCGAAGCCGGGGTCCAGTTCGAGTTTCTCCGTGCAGCCGGGGCATTCCAGTTCGAGCAAGTTAGCCATGGTCGGCTCCGTGTGTGGCGGGGGAGACGTGGTGCGAGATGCGTGTGTCAGAACGCTGGACGCCAAAGATAATAAAAACCGACCGGCCAATCACCGCCCGCGCTAAGCGCGCTGCCGGGCAGGTTGACCTGCGCGAGGTTGATCTGTGTGCCGGTGGTCGGCGCGTGCGGGGCGGCGGCGTAGGGCGACGGGGCGTAGTCCAGCGGGCGGTGATAGATCACCAGCCTGGCGCGTTCGATCCCCGCCAGCGACTTGGCCAGTGCCGCAGCGTCGTAGATATCACCCACCTGGTCCACCAGCCCGAGCGTCAACGCGCGGTCGCCACTGACCACGCGGCCATCGGTCACCTCCGCGAAGCGCTCCTCGGTGATCCCGGGGCGCCGGGTCTTCACCAATGTGGCAAACCGCTCGTAAAAATCATCGACCAGCCCCTGCAGCAACGCGCGGTGCTCGTCGCTCATGTGCTCCAGCGGCGAGCCCATCGCTTTGTTCGGCCCGCTGACGATCGCCTCGCTCGCGATGCCCCAGCGCTCCAGCGCCGGCTTGACGCTGACCGTCTGCGCGATCACGCCGATGCTGCCGACGACGGACGTGGGCTGGGCGACGATGGCGTCCGCACCACAGGCGACGTAATACCCACCGCTGGCCATGACATCCATCCCCAGCGCCACCACGGGCTTGTCGCTTCGCTCGCGGAACCGGCGGACCTCGCGGTACATCAGGTCGCTGGCGGTGACGCCCCCGCCGGGCGTATTCAGGCGCAGCACGATGGCCTTGACGCTGCGGTCGTTCGCTGCCTTTTCGAGCTTTTCGTGGAGGAGGGAAACGGGATTTTCCCCGGCCGAGAGCAGGCCGGGGCGGTCGGCGTTGACGATCACGCCGGTGATGTCGATGACGGCGATCTTGTTCCCACGGTGTCCCGGCTCGGTGTGGACCACGGCCTCATCGAGCCCGCGTTGCGGTGCGCCCAGCGTCAGCGTCAATGCACCGCAGCCCCCAAGCCACAGACCAGCCACGCACAAGACCAACAGCCCGAACCATCGCGACACGGGGGATGCGTTTTTCATGATGACTAGAGTGTATCCACCCGTAGTATCGTGCGCTCGATTTTCTGGCCAAGAAACAATCAGCCGAACGCGGTGGGCCCGCCGGGGCCGTAGATCATGCTGCTGATGGTGTTGAGGAACTTGGCGAGGAAGAAGTTGGCGATGATGATGGCAATGAAGCTGGTGACAAACGCATCGGTGGTGGCCCGGCCGACACCCGCGGCTCCCGGCTCGCAGTGGAAGCCCTTGTAGCACGAGATCGTCCCGATACACAGCCCGAAGACCACGCTTTTGATCAGGCCGACCGACACCTCCCACGTGCCGACGAATTGCGAGGAGAACTCCCAGTACGCCCCCGCGTCCACCCCGAAGCCACGCACCACGACCAGCCACCCGCCGAAGACCCCCAGCAGGTCGCTGAAGACGGTGAGCACCGGCAGCATGAGCAGGCACGCCAGGATGCGGGGGACGACGAGATAGGAAATCGGGTCCGCGCCCATGGCCTTGAGCGCGTCGAGTTGTTCGGTGACCCGCATCGTGCCAAGCTCCGCGCTGACCGCACCGCCCACCCGCCCGGCGATCATCACCGCCGCGAGCACAGGACCGATCTGCTTGACGACCGTGACGTTGATGGCCCCGCCCATGCGGACCTCTTGGCCGATCGAGCGGAACTGCTCGTACCCCTCGATCCCCAGCACCGCGCCGACGAACGCGCCGACGAGCATGACCACGGGGATGCTGGTGGTGCCGATGAGGTAGAGCTGCGGCATGAGCAGCCGCATCCGCCCAAACGAGCCGGAGCCCAGCACCATCCACTTCAGGGCCGAGGCGGTGAAGCGTGTGAACATCCCAAAGCCATGCAACAGGTCACGGATGCTGCGGCCCAGATAATCGAGTTGATCGTAGACCATAGGGCATCCATCTAACGCAAGCCGCCTGGCAAGCCGGGGTGATGATAGACGCAAACGGGGATGGGACGCACGCCGCAGTCCGAGCCGCGCCGATTCCAGCTCGCTTGAGCGCTGCGGTAGCGACGGGTTAGGGGATGATCCGGGCGGGCTTGTGCATATTGATCAGCACGTCCAGATCGAAGACCGCCGGCCTGATCCGCTGGTCCGTCATGCCCTCGAGCCTGACCGACAGGCGTGCTGGGCGCGTCAGCAGATAAATCTCAAGCCGGGTCGGCACGGTGGGCCGGTCGCGTTTGTGTATGCCCTCTACGCTCATCGGCTGGTAACGATCCAAATGCACCGCCAACACCTCCCCACCCCCGCCCCCGGAAAAATCCCCGGAAGCTCCCCCGGAATCACCCCCGGTGTCATCCGCTGGCCCGCCCGCAAGCTCGCTGAGGAACACCCGCACCGCCCGCCCATCGCGCGGGTCCAGCAGCATGCGCACACCCACGGCAGGGAACACCTCGATGTAGCCGCCCTCGGTCCGCTGAGGCGGCTGTGGCATCAAGGCCAGGTCCAGCGGGACCAGGTCCAGCAGCCACGGCAGGGCCTGTGGCGGGATGGGCAGGGATTCGTCTGCGCTCTGGAAGCCGGTGGCTGAGTCGCCAACCCACAGCGTGCCACGGTCGCGCAGGTCGAAAAGCCAGGCGCGTTGGCCATCGCTCCCCGCCCAGAAGCCGGTGATGCCCAGCTTGCCCGCCGTCACGGCTGTGCCGTGCAGACCCCGGCCGGACCAATCTCGCTGCACGATCATCGTGCCCTCGGCCGAGGCACGCTTCACGGGGCCTTTGGCGGTGAGCGGGTCTTCGCCGGGCTGCACCTCACGCCAGCGCAGGCGCATGCGGGTGCGGGCCCAGAGTTTGTCCAGGCCCGCGACGGCCGCGTTGTGCTTGTGGATGACCGTGTCAATCTCCACGCGCTGGGCGTGGCCGACCACCGGCCGGGGCGTGTGATTCTCCAGCACGATCGGCCCGGATGCGCAGCCGGCAAGCAGCAGCAAGCACACGAAGCAGAACGCGCAGAATGGAGGGCCGTCCTCAAACCGCGCGGCGGACCCTGCGGATCGGCGTCTCCGGGGGCTCACAGCTCGGCCTCGAAGATGTCGGTGAGTTGACCCGCGACCTGAGTGACCGCCTCCTCATCGAGCTTGGGGTCCAGCAGCTCGATCGGGGCGTCTTCGTTCCACTTCCCGAAGTGGCCTTTGGTCACGTCGAGCTTGGGTGTGAGCTTCCACCATGCCTGCTCGATGGTCTGCGGCCCGGCTTCTGTCTGGAGCTCCATTGTGCGCGTCTGCGTGCCGTCGTACCGCAGCAGCTTCTTGCGCATGAGGATCAATGCGAGCACATAGCGGAACGCCAGTCGCTGCGGCTCGGTCGCGTCCGCCAGCCGGACCAGCAGATTCATCAGCACCGCGTCATCGACGAACAGCTTCTTCTTCTGATTCGGTTCGGGGACCGTGGTCTTCCAGTAACTGAAGAGCCCGGCCGGTCGGTAGCCGGTGGTCCACGCTGCCTCGCAGACATCGACCCGCCGCATCCCCAGGGCCTGTTCGCCCTTGGGCTTGCCTTCGGCATCGCGTTCGATCTGGTCCTCGGGGATCTCGACGAGCGCGGCATAGCAGGTCTCGCCCGGCTCAAGTGTACGGCCGGTCGATTCGCAAACGCCCGTGGCCCGGGCGACTTCGTAATTGCTGGCGTTGAATTGGCTCATGTGTTTCTAATCTGCGGATTCACGCCGGGGGCGGGCGACGCGGGGCATTGCGCTGGCTCGCACCTCTTTGAGTGCCTGCGTGGGTGTCCGCGTTCATCTGCGGCTGTAGGGTCAGGCTTGAAGCTGTCGCTCGGCGGCGATCACGGTTTGTTCGATGAGGGTGGCGATGGTCATCGGGCCCACGCCGCCGGGCACGGGGGTAATCATGGATGCTCGGGCTGCGGCCGGCTCGTACTCGACATCCCCGATGTTGCCCGCGTTGTAACCCGCGTCCATCACGACCGCGCCTTGCTTGATCCACTCACCCTTGACGAACGCGGGCCGACCCAAAGCCGCGACCACGATGTCGGCCTGCGCCACGATCTGGCCCAGGTCACGGGTCCGGCTGTGGCAGATCGTGACGGTCGCGTTGCGGTCCAGGAGGAGCCCGGCCATGGGTTTGCCGAGGATGGCGCTTCGGCCGATGACCACCGCCGTCTTGCCTTCGAGCGGCACGTTGTAGGCGTCGAGCAGGCGCATGATCCCGCCGGGCGTCGCGCTGGAGAAGCCGTGGCCGGGGTCGAACCACATATGAGCGAAGCTGGCGTAGGTGACGCCGTCCACGTCCTTCGCGGCTGGGATAGCCTCGAACGCGTCGCGCTCGTGGACCTGAGCCGGGGCGGGGTGCTGGAGCAGGATGCCGTGGACGGACGGGTCGTTGCCCAGCTCGGTGATCCTGGCGACGAGTTGCTCGGTCGTGGTGGTGTCGGGCAGCTCAATCTTGACGCTGCGCATGCCGATCGCCTCGCAGCGTTTGCGCTTCATCTGGGTGTAGGTCACCGACGCGGGGTCGGCCCCGACGAGAACGGTCGCAAGGCAGGGCGTGACGCCTGTGCTGGCGATGATTGCCGCGACGCGCTCCCCGCAGGATGCGAGCAGTTCCGCAGCCACCCGCTTGCCATCCATGATCGTTGCGGTGGTTGTCATGCCACGAGTATATCGGGGGCCGGGTCGCCTATCATGGGGCTCGGTGCTTCCGCTCCCAGCCAACGCACTCCCCCCGGAACTCCCCCGGAACACTCTCGGAACACGCAAGCCTATGCCCGCGATCATCCTTTCCATCGGCGATGAGCTCACGCTCGGCCAAACCGTGGACACCAACTCCGCCTGGGTCAGCGCCCAACTCGCCGGGCACGGCATCACCACGCAGGCCCACCAGACCGTGGCCGACGACAAGCGGGCGATCGAGCAGGCGATCCGCTGGGCGTGCAGCGAGGCGGACCTGGTCATCATCTCGGGGGGCATCGGCCCCACCGAGGACGACCTGACGCGGTTCGCGTTAGCTGATGCGATGGGTGTGGGGCTGGTGGAACACGCGGGCGCGATGCGGACGCTGGAGGATTTTTTCCGTGGCCGGGGCAGACCCATGCCGGAGAAAAACCGCGTGCAGGCGATGCTGCCACAGGGTGCGACACTGATCCCCAACGCGAACGGCACCGCCCCGGGGATGCGCTGCCGAGTCGGGCGGGCGGAGGTGTTTGTGGTGCCCGGCGTGCCGCGCGAGATGCGGCCGATGGTCATTGAAACCATCCTCCCCGCTACGGCAGCGCTTAACGGCTCGGGTCAGACGATCCTCACCGCGAAGATCAACACCTTCGGGGCTGGCGAATCGACCGTGGCGGAGCGGCTGGGCGATCTGATGGACCGCCAGCGCAACCCGGTGGTCGGCACGACGGTGTCGGATGGGATCGTCTCGGTGCGCGTCCGTGCGGAGTACGCGGACAATGCCGAGGCTGGCCGGGCTTGCGAGGCGACGTGCGCCACGGTTGAGTCGGCGCTTGGGCCGATCGTGTTCGGCCGCAACGAGCAGACGCTGCAACAGGCGGTGGTCGAGCTTTTACGCGAGCGGGGACAAACCGTGGCAACTGCGGAGAGCTGCACGGGCGGGCTGATCGGGGCCATGCTCACCGAGGTGCCCGGCTCGAGCGCGGCCTACGCGGGGGGATGGGTGACGTACTCCAACGACATGAAGATGAAGCAACTGGGTGTGGATGCGGGCACGCTCGCGGCAGAAGGCGCGGTAAGCGAGGCGGTGGTGAAGGCGCTTGCCAGCGGGGCCTTGGAGCGCAGCGGCGCGACTCTTGCGATCGCGGTGTCGGGCATCGCGGGGCCCGACGGCGGGACAGCGGACAAGCCCGTGGGCACCGTCTGGTTCGCACTGGCCCGGCGCGAGGGTCAGGCGGTCCACACCGAA
>JBGTLW010000295.1:0-14902 GCA_041743835.1 Phycisphaeraceae bacterium
CGCAGGCTCGCGGCCCGGGGGTCCATGTCCTCCACCGTCTGATCCACCAACCGGCCGCCCTGGCCCCACGCCAAAGGCGCAGCCCAGACACCGATCAGGATGGCCCACGCGGCAAGTCGCATCGCACCCATTATATCGGCAACAGAGCCGCGCACGTAAGTAAGCGGTGTCTTTCCTGTGCGTGCGAGGTGCGCTTTCACAGAGCCGCCGCGTCCCCGCAGCGGACCGCCTCGGGGACGAGGCGGCTCTGTTGAGAAAGGGGACACCGCTCCCTGACGGTCGCGGCTCTGTGAAGGCAGGAACCCGCGGCTGTGCTGGGATTATTCGTTTATCTTTTGGGGGCGTAGGCTATAATCCCGCCATGCGTCATCTGTTATGCAGCATGGTGTTTTTATTCATCGCGGCGGTGGGTGCGGGGTTTGGCGGCCTGCCTCCCAGCCAGAACGCGCTGGTAGAGACCCGGCCAGCGCTCAATCCCACGGTCGCTTCCGCTTTGGCAAACGATCACCGGTGGTCGGTCTGGCGCATCATGGACCTGCGGGGCGACCGTCGCCGACACGACAAGCGGACCGTGGTGAGCACGATCTACCGCCAGCGCGTCGGCAGCGAGCACGCAGAGCTGATCTACGAGACCTACAGCCAACAATCCGCGCATGTGCATGGCGTCTTCGCCGATGGGTCGGTCGTGATCCGCGACGAGCAGCAGCACATCCTCATCGACCGACATGGCAACAAGCACCCGCTGGACCTGGCGGTGCCGGGGCAGGGCAACCGGCAGGCGATGCTCAACGCGGCATTTGATGAGGGGCTTTTTCTCCAGACACAGCCCGCGCCGGGGCAGCGGAACCCCGGCGTGCAGGCGTCCCCGCTGTTTTTCATCCCCATCCGCAACGGGCTGCCCGCGCCGGAGTTGGCCGTCGAGGTGAGCAAGGGCAACGGCGTCGCCATGCGCGCGAGGCGGGGCATGGTCCGTCATGGCTCCGAGGTGGCGTGGCACGATGAACAGGGCCTGCACGTGTTCGACCTGCATTCCCACGAGGTGCGGGACATCGAGATCAAGCGCGGGGTGGCGGAGCAGGGGTACGATGAGGTGCGCGGCTTTGATGGCCGGTATGTCATGCTCCGTCGCAGCGCAGTGGACCTGAACACCGGCGAGTCGGTGGTGAAACTCAACGACACCCGGCCGGTGACGCTGCGGGATGGCGTGCTCTATGAGGTGCAGATCAGCAACCAGAACCGCCCCAACGACAGCAAGCTATCGCTCATCGCACGCGTGCTTGACGACAATCCAAAGCAGGCCCGCACCGTGCTCGAGATGCGTGCGTATCTGGTTTACATCAACTACAACAACGCGCGCATGCCCCACCCCGGCAGTGTCGAGCCGCTGTTCCACCCGCTGGACGAGGGGTTCTTGTATTTCGATGGGGAGGCGTGGCAGACTCAGCCGTACTACGAGCGGTCCCCGGACGAGTAGCCGTCACGAATCAGCGCAGGTCTTCAGCCAATGCGTCGATGGTTGCATCGACGCGTTGCTCGGTGTCATAGGTTCCAGCCGCGATCTGGGCCCGGACGCGGGCGACGAGGTCTTCGCGCACATCGGGGAGGTCTTTGAGCTTGCTTAGGAACTGGGCTGTGGTGGAGAGTTCGACTCGGTCCGCGTCGCGCTTGGGCCCGGCGGCATGGCCATTGAGTCGGTCGGGGCGATGACCCGAGCCGTTGATCCCGGTCAGGTTGGGCCGACCAATTGGTGCGATGTCACTCATATCCAAACCATCCGATCTACGGGGCCGTTGGTCCTGACACACTCGACCTTGCCTGCGGACACTCCGCAGGGTTCGGTAACGCGTGGGCTGCTCGACGCGGTGGTCGGCCTGCCATTCCCATCATCGACCGGGTCACGATCAACCCTTGAACGAATGTTATACACGGTGGATAGCTCGGTAAAGCTAAATACAACATTTATTTATAGATTTTCAACTCGCCATCGAGTCCGGTAATGCGCAGCCCGCTGATACTGATAAACGGCGTCGCAAGGTCCGATTTTTACACAGGTTATCCCCCCTTGGAACCCAGTTCAGCGATTTTAACGCGGGGATTTTCGGTCTGTGAGATATTCGTTGGGGCCGGGGGTTGTTGTGAGATTTTTTCTTAGCGAAACCAAATCAAGGGTTGCAGCCGAGGCCGTTGGTCGCGCCCGCGTTGCGGGCGGGCTATTGATTGCACGATCCTTGAAGCCCATCGCCCTATCGCTGCGCCTGCTTCACCGCCCACGCCAGCGTCGCGGCCTGATGATTCGCCCAGACATCGTGTACCCGGAACAGCCGGACCCCAGCCGCCACCCCCACGGCCGTGGTCGCCACCGTCCCGCCCAGCCGGTCACCCCCACGCCCGCTTCGCGGCTCAGCGCCGGGATCAGCCTCCATCAGCGCTTCAATAAAACGCTTCCGACTAGCCCCCAACAGCACGGGATAACCCGCCGCGACCAACTCCCTCAACGAAGCGAGGAGCGCCAGGTTGTGCGCCAGTGTTTTCCCGAAGCCGATGCCCGGGTCGAGCACGACCTGTGAAGCCCGGACGCCGGCCGCGATCGCAGCCTCGGCCCGCTCCGCCAGGAAGTTGTGTACCTCCGGCACGACCGCGTCGTAATGCGGGGCGTCCTGCATCGTGCCCGGCTCGCCACGCATGTGCATCAGGACAATCGGCACACCGCGCTGCGCAGCCAGCGTCAGCAGGCTGGGGTCTTCGCGCCCCGCGGAGATGTCGTTGAGCATGGAAGCCCCCGCATCCAGGGCCGCCGCCGCGACATCGCTGCGCGTGGTGTCGATGCTGATCGCGGTGGCGTGAAAACCCGCGGCATCCAGCTCCAGTCGCAGCCGGGTGATGGCTGGCAGGACCCGGCGTTTCTGTTCCTCAACGCCGACACGCTTGGCCCCCGGCCGGGTCGATTCGCCACCCACATCTACGATGGCCGCCCCCTGCCGCGCCATCGCAACCCCGGCGGCAACAGCCTCGCCGACATCCGCGTAGGCCCCGCCGTCGGAAAAGCTGTCCGGCGTGAGATTGAGGATGCCCACCACCCGCGGGCGGTCCAACGCAAGGCTCGGCCGACCGGGAAAATCCAACTGCCACATGCACCCCATCATCCGATAACAACCCCGTCTGTGCAAAACTGGGGGAAAACCGAATCACACTATTGCGTTGGGGGGAAGAGTGGGGTATATTCCCTGTCCGAGGCACAGGGGCCCATCATCGTGGTATTCACAGGGACCTTCGAACATGCGATTGACGCCAAGCAGCGACTGGCGATCCCCAGCGAGATCCGCTCGCAGATCAAGCGGGAGCACGATCGTCAGCAGCCGTCGGGCGACCCGGCCGGGGGCGATAAGTCGGGGCCACGTAAAAGCGCGAACTGCGAGGGCATCGGGCTGTATGTGACGCTCGGGGAGAGTGGCTCGCTGAGCCTTTACACCGAGACGGGGTTTGAGAAGCGGGCAGAGGCACTGGATGACTCGCCCCTGGAAAGTGAAGAGCTCCTGGCATACGAGCGATACTTTTTCTCGCTGGCACGCCGGGTGGAGATGGATACGCAGGGCCGGGTCCGTTTACCGGAGAACCTGCTGGCACGGACGGGTCTGAGCGGCGAGGTGGTGTTGATCGGCGTGAAGGATCACGTCGAGATCCGCGACCGCACGGCTTGGAACCAAGAGATCGAGCGGGTGCTGGCAGAGAGGCCAAGCCTGCTCATGAACCCCCGCCGGGCCATGAGGCCGGGCAAAGACCAGAAGACTTGAACCCTATGACACAATCCGGATCGCGGGCCGCCACGGACGGCAGCCCATGTATCAGCGGAGGCAGAACGGATTCGCCGCCGGCACGCCACGGCCCAGCACGGGTCGCGGCGTTCACGGACGGACTCCCGGCCTCTCCCGGCTGCATCAGTGATCGGATGCCTGGCACCCGCTCATTAGCCGGTCGACCCGAAGCGCGTCGGCGCCTCCGCTGATTTTATCCGGATCCCGCTCCCGTTTCCCGCTTAGCCTCGCATTGTGGACAAATTGGGGATCAATGGGGCATCAACGTCACCGTCGCCCACCCCACCCCCGGCCGACGAAAAAGAATCCAACAACCCCGCGCGAACCCAAGCACCCCCGCCAACGTCTAAACAGCACAACCCCGACCTCCTCCGCCACACCCCTTGGCAGCATCTGCTGGGGGTGTGGTTTTATTAAGGAGCTGCGCGATTGACTAAACCAAGAGCCTTAATGTCTTGGGTGGAGTTGCATCCGACTACGGTTTTGGCAATCATACCTGCATGCCGGGATTCGCCGACAGCAAGCACTACTTGACGATTAAGGCACAATCGCCGAACGGGGACAGCACATGGGATGTGTACATCTCTTACGAGCGTTTGGGCTTCATTGCAAGGCAGTCCAAGGGTGCCGTGATGGAAGCCGCCCACATTGTGCCCGAGATATTGGCGCGACCAAGCGCCATTTTCGAGGGTTTAAGGCGCGATGAAGACGAGGACAAGTACGGAAATGGGGCGATGTGCTATTGTGGCATACCGACAGTAGCCTATGATAAAAACGGTAGCCCAACCCAACCATGGCACGATGAAGTGTTTATGGTTTTTCTCAATGCGGAATGCGTAGCGTACAACTGGTATTGGCACCAATGTGATTGCGACCTGAACAACTACCCTGACGGGCACGTAGAACGCTTCCGAAGGAAAATTTGGCCATGATGAACTCACCCAACAATGACTACGCTAAATACGTCTTGTCGCTTGCGGGACAGCCTGTAGGCGGAGGCAGCCGGGTCAGATACGACCGCGATGGCGATTGCATCGAGTTCTTCACCTGTGGCGATGACTTCCGCGCGGAGCGGGTGGACGATTTGGTTACCGTGTATTACTCACGTGACACACAGCAGATCGTCGGGTCACTCATTAAGGGTGCGAGCAAGTTTTGCTCTGCGCTTGGTGAAAAGATGCCGGGGCTTGCAATAGAGATCAAGGACGGGCCAGTAAAACTGGAGCATCTTTTTCTAGCCGGAAAATGGGCTAAAGAGCACAACAAAATAACGTCACTAACTTACGAAAAGTTAGCGCGGATCGCAGAGGAATCTGACGCAACCGCCGAGCTTTGCGGAACCTGAGTGGGCCGATCCCAGTTTCACCGCATCTTTTGTTTCTTCGTTTGTTCCTCCGCATCCAGCCTGGCTACTAATGGTGGCGACTTGGGCTTGGGCTGTCGCGACAGAAGCGAGGGAGACAGCCATAGCTTTGGCGACTTCTGGAATTAAGTCCCACCATTCCCACCCGCCCCCTCACCGCTTGAGGAAGATCTCCACCACCGGCACCGCGACGCCTTTGGGCTTCATCTGGGGCAGCTCGATGTAGAGGTTGTCGCCCCCCCCGCCCAACTGCTTGTTGTGCCAGGCATCGGGGAGGCGGACTTCGCTGGCGTCGTGGAGGAACTGGGCGTACTCGACCTGCGGGGCCAGGCCTTCGAGGAGGATGTGCTTGTAGGGGTAGGCGAAGACGTGGACGTACAGCCGGTGGGTCGTGGGGTTGTAGGTGAGGCGGCAGTCGGTCGGGACTTTGAACTGGGCCGGGGCCTGGGTGCAGCCATAGATGCTGCGGCTGTGACGCCTCATCCACTGGCCGATGCCTTCGAGCCGACTCAGCGCACGCTCGTCAAACTCGCCCCGGCCGGTCGGCCCGACATTGAGCAGCAGGTTCCCGCCCTTGGACACATTGTCGATCAAACAGCGGATCAGCTCATCGGTGTCGCGCCAGGAGTGCTCATCGCGGTGGTAACCCCACGAGCCGGATAGCGTCTGACACGCCTCCCACACCACGGGCTGGCCATCGACCTGCACCCACTGCCGCGGCTGGACCTGCTCCGGCGTCTTCACATCCCAGCCATCACCCAGCGGCAGGTCCAACCTGTCGTTAAGCACGATGTTGGGCATCAGCTCGCGGATCATCTTGTAGAGCTTCTCGCTGCCCCAGGCTTCCCGGCCTTTGCCCAAGGTGAAGTCCACGCCAGCCTCGCGGGCCTTCTGGCTGTTCCATGAAAAGTCGAACCACAGCACATCCACATCCCCGAACCCCGTCAACAGCTCGCGCACCTGGCCGTGGAGATAGTCGATGTAGTCCTGCTGGTTGCGCCCGGCGTTGGGGTCACCCTTGGCTGCGGAAGGAGACGACCCGCCGCTTGCCCCGGCCTGCGCGAGCATGCCATCTACCTCATCCTTGAACTTCAGCTCGCCCCGGCGGGGGTGGTTCTGGCCATCGATGATGTACTTGGGGTGGTGCCAATCAATCAGCGAGTGGTAAAACCCCGTGCGCAAGCCCCGGCCACGGAAGGCCTTGACCATCGGCGTGAGCAGGTCACGCCCGGCTGGGGTGTTGGTCGCCTTGTAATCAGTCAGCTTCGAGTCCCACAGGCAGAAGCCCTCGTGGTGCTTGGTCGTGATGACGAAGTACTTCATCCCCGCGTCGGCCGCAGCCTTGGCCCACAGCTCGGGGTCGTAGAGGTCCGGGTCAAAGTGCTTGAAGTATTTGTCGTCGTAGGTGCCATCCGCGATCTGCTCGCGCGACTTGACCCACTCGTGCCGGGCGGGCAGCGAGTAAAGCCCCCAATGCAGGAAAAGCCCGAAGCGGTCGTGTGTAAACCAGGAGGTATCGCCGGGGGTTTGCAGGGTTTTTAGCATGGGGGGATGATAGCAGAGCGCGGAATAAGAGCCGAGGGGAACCGAGGGATGACGATCCCTCGGCTTTGCGCGGCGTGTCACATGTCAGTGTGGTTACTTGATGATGCCTTCTTGGCTTAGCAGGGCCATGATCTGATCGACGCTGTCTTCGAGTGTGGACTCGGAGGTGCGGAGCGTCAGGGCGGGGGACTCGGGGGCCTGGTAGTCGGCATCCAGGTCGGCGTAGGCCTTGACCTTCTCGGTGTCGATGTTGCCCTGCTTCGCGGCCGCCCGGCGCGGCGCCAGTTTCTCGGCCGGGGCTTCGCAATAGACCTCGAAGAACCGGTGCCCCGCCTTCTCGACAATGCCCCGCGCCCAGGCGCGGTCGTCGGCCTTGGGCGAGATGAACGCGCAGATGCTGATGAGCCCCGCCTCGTTAAAGAGCTTGGCGACTTCCGCGGCCCGGCGGTTGTTCTCCGCGCGGTCGTCGTCGCTGAAGTTCAGGTCGATGCTGATCCCAAGCCGGGCGTTGCGGCCGTCGAGGACCTGGGGTAGATACCCCGCGTGGAACAGCCTTTCTTCGAGCGCGTAAGCGATCGCGCTCTTGCCCGAGCCGGTGAGCCCCGTGAGCCAGACCGTCGCGGGCTTGTGCTTGAGGCGCTGCTCGCGTTGCGTGGCGGTGATGTGGCTCTCGTGTCGTTCGATGTCCACGGGGGCCATGAACGCGTCCCGCCGGCGCGTCCCGCCGAGGTTCTGCGGGTCGTGGTCGATGATCATGCCCGCGCCGACCGTGTTGTTGGTCATGCGGTCGATGATGATAAAGGCGCCGGTGGTGCGGTTGTCCTTGTAGGCGTCGAACGCGACCGGGCGCTGCACCTCGATGACGCACCGCCCGATCTCGTTGAGGCCGAGGGTCTGGGCTTCCATCTTGTGCATGGAGTTGATGTCCATGCGGTAGTGCACGCCGGTGATCGAGCCGGGCGTCTGCTTCGCGGCCAGCTTGATGAGGTAGCTGCCGTTGACCGCCATGGGTTCCTCCGCCATCCACACGACCATGGCCTCGAATGCCCGGCCGATGCGGGGCAGGTTCCGCGGGTGGACGATCATGTCGCCACGCGAGGCGTCGATCTCGGTCTCCAGCGTCAGCGTCACCGACTGCGGGGGGAAGGCCTCGGCCAGGTCGCCATCCATCGTGACAATCCGCTTCACGCGGCTGGTCTTCTTCGACGGCAGGACCATGACCTCATCGCCGGGGCGCACCACGCCGGACGCGATCTTGCCCGCGAAGCCACGGAAGTTGAGGTCCGGGCGACTGACGTATTGCACGGGGAAGCGGAAGTCGATGAAGTTGCGGTCCGACGCGATGTGTACGTTTTCCAGGATGTGCATCAGCGTCGAGCCGGTGTACCACGGCATGTGGTCCGAGGGGTTGACCACGTTGTCGCCCTTGAGCGCGGACATAGGCACGAAGCGGATGTCGGACAGCCGGAGCTTCGCGGCAAAGTCGGTGTAGTCGGCTTTGATCTGCTCGAAGACCTGCTCCGACCAATCCACGATGTCCATCTTGTTGACCGCGACGACGATGTGCTTGATGCCAAGCAGCGACGCGATGAAAGAATGGCGGCGGGTCTGCTCCAGCACGCCGTGCCGGGCATCGATGAGGATGATGGCGAGGTCGCAGGTGCTCGCCCCGGTCGCCATGTTGCGGGTGTACTGCTCGTGGCCGGGGGTGTCGGCGATGATGAACTTGCGCTTGGTCGTGGAGAAGTAGCGGTACGCCACGTCGATGGTGATGCCCTGCTCCCGCTCCTCGCGCAGCCCGTCGGTGAGCAGCGCCGGGTCGAAGTCGTTGCCCGTCGTGCCGTACTTGCTCGATGCGCTCTTCACCGCGGCGAGCTGGTCCTCGTACACCATGTGGCTGTCGTACAGCAGCCGCCCGATGAGCGTGCTCTTGCCGTCATCCACGCTGCCACACGTCAGGAACCGCATCAGCTCCTTGTGCTCATGCTGCTTGAGGTAGGCCTGGATATCCGTAGCGATCAGTTCTGATTGGTGTGACATGGGGGCAGGCGCTGGGGGTTAGGCGGTGGGGTTCGGCGCTAGGGGTTCGGCGCTAGGGGTTAGGCGCTAGGCGTTCGGCTTGGCATTGGTCTGCGATTGCAATAGGCGGGTGAGTAACTTGGCGGTGTCCTGACAGACGGACCACGCGTGGCGAACCGAGTCGCGGTCCAGCTTTCCCGTGCGTACGGCGATCTCAATCTGGGTCTCTATCTCGGCCAGCGAACCGCGTGCGTATCGCAGGTGCTTGGCGTAATCCTTGCCGGTGCCACGGGCGTGGCCCTCCGCAATATTTGAGGGCACCGAAACGGCGGCGCGTTGCATCTGCGAGATTAAACCGAACCGTTCGCTCTGATCGATCCCATCGGTCAACCGATAGACCTCCTCACACAAATCCATGGACTTCTGCCAAGCAATCAGCCCCCGATAACCCAGCAATTGATCACTCATCGTCGGCCTCGCCTTTCCTAGCGCCTAACCCCTAGCGCCTAAAAATACCCTTCCTCTTTCTTCTTCTGCATCGACGCGTCGGAGTCGAAGTCGATGACGCGGCCTTCGCGCTCGGACTTGGTGGCGAGCAGCATCTCCTGAATGATCTGCGGCAATGTATCCGCATCGCTCTCCACAGCGCCGGTCAGCGGGTAGCAGCCAAGCGTGCGGAAGCGGACGTTCTTCATCATCGGCTTCTCGCCGTCGCGCAGGGGCATCCGGTCGTCGTCCACCATGATCAGCACGCCGTCACGCTCGACCACCGGCCGCTTGGCCGCGTAATACAGCGGCACGATCGGGATGCTCTCCAGATACACGTACTGCCAGATGTCCAGCTCGGTCCAGTTGGACAGCGGGAACACGCGGATGGACTGGCCCTTGTCCACGTTGGAGTTGTAGATGTCCCACAGCTCGGGACGCTGGTTCTTGGGGTCCCAGCGGTGCTTCTCATCGCGGAAGGAGTACACACGCTCCTTGGCCCGGCTCTTCTCCTCGTCCCGCCGGGCGCCGCCGAACGCGGCATCGAACTTGTTCTTATCCAGCGCCTGCTTCAGGCCCACGGTCTTCATGATGTCGGTGTGCTTGGCAGAACCGACGGTGAAGGGGTTGACGTTGTTCTTGATGCCGTCTTCGTTCACGTGGCGGATGAAGTCGAGGTTGTATTCCTTCACGATCATGTCGCGGAAGGTGTACATGTCCTGGAACTTCCAGGTGGTGTCCACGTGCAGGACGGGGAAGGGCAGCTTGCCGGGGAAGAAGGCCTTGCGCGCCAGGTGGAGCATGACCATCGAGTCTTTGCCCAGCGAGAAGAGCATGACCGGGTTATCGAACTCGGCCGCGACCTCACGGATGATGTGGATGGACTCCGACTCAAGCTGCTTGAGGTGGGTCAGCGTGTGGGCCGGGGCCTGCGGCGTGTGGGTATGAGCTGCTTGGGGCTGGGTCATCGGGGGTCTTGCACCGGGGTTTGCGGGTGGGTCAGCCAGACCCGGATGATAGTCCATCGGCGATCAACCCGCGTGTGTTCACTATCCCCCCAAAGCCGAGGGATTGCTATCCCTCGGTCTTCACTCCCCCCTCACCCGCTCCGCCGCCCCACCGAGCACTCGGCCCCAATCAAACGCCGGGCCCGGGTCCACCTTCTCCGCCGACACATGGTAATGACCCAGCACCCCGCGGAAGGCCGCGAGCTCATCCTCGCTGAGCACCACCGTGATCGGCCGACCCGCCGCGTCGCGCGGCATATCCAGCGCGATCCCCGGAAAAGCCCCGTGCAACCCCGCGAGCAGCCCGGTCAGCGCGTCGTACTGCTCCGGCGTAAAGTCGTACTGCACAAGCTCCCGCCCCTGGATCACGCCCGCCACCAACCCGTCGCGGGCCGGCTTGGCCACAAACCGCTTCATCCGCAGCCCGCCATCACCATACCGCTTGGGGATCCGCAGCGTCGTTCGGCCACGCCTGTCGGTCCTGTACCAAGCGTCCAGCTCGTCGGTTTCGTCCGCGGCATAAGCCCCGACGTTGGCGATCTCGATGCCGATGCTCCGCGAGTTGGCCTCGCCCGCGTGCCAGGCACGCTCGCGGAGGTCCAGCGTCTGATAGATCGTGCCATCGAGGTCCAGCAGGAAGTGCGCGGAGAGCCCGCGCGTCTGCAAGACACGGAAGCACTCGCGCGAGAGCCCGGTCGCGTCGTAGTGGATGACCACCTGGTCGATGCGGTCGCGCAGCAGCTCGGGCGACCACCCCACCAGCGCCAGCCGGGCGATGTCCTCGCGCGAAAGCCCCTTGGAGCGATCGTTGTAGTGCCCCTTGCCGCTGTCGGCCGAGCGATACGCGTTGTACCCGTGGGCGTCCGACCACAGCACCACCGGCACACCCACCGCGATCTGCTGCCCGGACGCGACCACGATGTCCCGCGCAGGAAACCGGGGCGACGCCTGACAACCCGCCAGACACACGCTCAGACACACAATCCATAGGCCATATCGCATCACCGGGCCTCCGTCGTTTCGACAGCCTTGCCCCGTGGGATCATACACACCACAAACGCCACAGACGACGCGATTGGCAGCCAGAACGCAAATGGCAGCGTGAACGGCTCACCCCACACCATCTCTGTCAGCCCGCCCAGCGACCACGGCTGGAGCACCAGCACCACCGCCGCGCCGACGAACAGTGCCGCGACCACGCTGCCCGCCGAGCCACGCCGGGTAAAGAGCGCCACGCCGAACACCCCCAGCAAACCCGCGTAGGCAAACGCCATCACCCCCAACGCAAAGTCGATCAGCGTCTCCTTGCCCGCCTGCTGGATGACCGCGGCGCCGCAGGCGAAGACGGTCAACAGCGCGCCCATGATGACGACCACCACCCGCGAGCCCGCCAGCCGATTCACCCCGCCGAGCTTGAGGTCCGCCACAGCCGAGCTCGCCATCGCGTTGATGGATGAGTCGAGCGTGCTCATCGCCGCGGCAAACAGGCCCGCCATCGCCAACCCGCTGAGCCCCGCGGGCAAGTGGTACACCAGAAACTGCGGGTACACGCCCCGGCTGTCGTCCACCGTCCGCGCCGCGATCCCCTCGGGGATGCTCCCGGGCACCTGAAAATACAGATACAGCAGCGACCCGATCAGCGCGAACAGCAGCACCACCGGGATGCCGATGAGGTTGGCCCCGATCACCGACAAGCTCGCGCGCCAGGGCGAGCGGGTGGTCATCATCCGCTGCACCAGGTCCTGGTCCGTGCCATACGCCCCGACGTTGAGAAACGTGATCGCCAGCGCGGTCATCAGTGTGTAGCTAGCGCCCCACTCGTAGCCCTCGGCCGTGAACCCGCTGCTATACACGCGGAGCTTGTCGGTCGTGCCATCGGGCCCGGCATTGCGGAGCTGCTCGACAATCTCCGGCAGCGACAGCGGGATGCGGTCCAGCAGCACGAAGATGCACAGCAGGGCTGCGCCGATGACCATGAGAATCTGGATTGTGTCGGTCCAGATGACCGCCTTGATCCCGCCCATGCAGGTGTACGCCGTGCCGACGACCCCGAAGAGGACGATCGCCGCGACGACGTAACCCACACTGGTCTTGTCGAACAGCACCAGGCTAAACGCGATACCCGCCATGAACAGCCGGGCACCGGACGCGAGCAACCGACCCACCAGAAACGCGATGCTCGCCGCGACCCGCGCCTCGGGGCCGAAGCGTTTGTCGAGGTAGCCGTAGATCGTCACCGTCCCCGCGCGGTACAACGGCGGGAGGAAGAAGCCCGCCACAATCAGCACGCCCAGCACGCCCCCGATGTTGAGCATGAGATACGTCAGGTCGCCCTTGAACCCGATCTGTGGCACGCCGATGTACGTCGCGGCGCTCAGCGATGTCGCGAGGATCGACAGCGTCACCGCCCACGTGGGCATCCGGCGGCTGCCCAGGAAATAGCTCTGCTCGTCCGCCTGCCCACGCGACGCCCACCAGCCCACCGCCATCATGAGCAGCAGGTACACCGCGATGATCGACCAGTCCAGCGCGGTGAAGGTGGCGAGCGTCGGCACCACGCTCGGCAACCACGCGATGCCGGGGGATAGCGCGGGCATCACGGTCATGCTCTGATCCTCCGCCGCAGCCACGAAAGCTCTTCGCAGCCAAGCCACTTGGCCGCGAGCAGGTAAATCGCCATCCCCCCCACGACCATCACGCCGAGCATCGTCGCGCTCCCCGCCCGACCCGCCATGAGGTTGGGCAGGAAGACCATCGGCGACATCAGCGCCAGGCCCATCACCACCGACGCCACCGCCGTGCGCCCCCAGCTCCGCAGCACCGACGCGTCAATCGGCGCATCGATCCGCCGACGCACAAGCACCACCAGCAGCAGCGACTGCACCGCCGCCGTCACCGCCGTGGAAAGCGCCAGCCCCATCGCGCCCATCGACCAGACCAGCGACATATTCAGCATGATGTTGAACGCCACAATCATGACAGACACCTTCAAGGGTGTCTTCGCATCCTTGAGCGCGTGGAACGCGCGGGTCAGGACGTGGGTCATCGAGTACGCCCAGATCGCGGGTGCGTAACCCAGCAGGATGTGCGCGACACGCTGGGCGTCGCTGAGTGTGAAGTTGGACCGCTCGTAGATCAGCCGGGCCAAGGGCTCGCGCACGACGATCAGCCCCACACTCGCGGGCAGCCCGATGAAGACCGTGAGCCGAAGCCCCTGCCGCAGCGTGGCCGCGAACATCTCGCCCGGCTCGGTGCGGCCCAATCCTTTGGGATTGATGACCGCGCCGGACAGCGCGGGGAAGATGGCCGTGGCGATCGCGATGCCGAACACCCCCAGCGGGAACTGATACAGCCGCTGCGCCCAGCCCAGGGCCGCGATATCACCCAGCGCCATCGGGTACTCCGCGAAGACGCCGAGGATCGGCTCGGCTGGCGACTGGCCTACCTCGCCGGGCGAAAGCCACATCGCGATCAGCACATCCATAAACGAATTGATCTGGAACACCGCGAGGCCCAGCACCATCGGGACCATCATGAGGAGCATCTTCCACAGCGTCGGCAGCGCCCCGCCCACGTGGTAGGTGAGCTTGGTGACGCGCTGCGTCGCGATCAGCAGATAGCCCACCTGGATCATGCCCGCGACCAGCACCGAGCCCGCCGCCACGAACGCGACCGCACGCTGCTGGTCCTCATCCTGCCTGCTCGCGGCCCCGGCCCAGAGCGCGAACACGACAATGGTGAGGTTGAGGATGATCGGCGCGATCGCCGCCGGGCCGAACCGGCGATGCACCTGCAACAGCCCGCCCAGCAGCGCCACGATGCAGATCATGGGCATGTACGGCAGCATGACCATCACCAGCCGGATCGCCAGCGTGCCGCGCTCGTCCCACTCGCGCGCATCGAGCACAAACCCCAGCACCAACTGCCCCGCGAGTGTGATCGCGCTGAGCAGCACCACCAGCAGCGCGACACACAGCGAGGCGAAGCGGCGTGCGAGGCTAGGGTCCGTGCGGAGCAGGTCGGAGTAGTGCGGGATGAACGCGGCGGTGAGCGCGCCTTCCCCGAACAGCCTGCGGAAGAGGTTGGGGATGAGGAAGCCGACGGCAAAGGCGTCCGACACCGCGCCCAGCCCGAAGGCCGCAGCCAGCACCGCGTCCCGCACCAGCCCCGTGAGCCGGGACATGAGCGTCAGCGCGCTGACCACCGCGGCATGGCGGACGAAGCGGGCGTCCGACGCGGGGTTAAAGGCCTTACGCAGCGTGGCGAGGTGCTGCTCCGCGAGGGTGGGCACGCCCCAGCGGTCGAGCAGGTGGTTCCACACCGGGGCGACCACCGCGACCAGCGCGACCCACACCCCCAGGGCCAGCAGCATCCCGTAGTGGTGTGCGAGGATGTCGGCCGCCTCGACGCTCCGCTGGGAGTAGGCCTTGGTCAGGTGCTGGGCCAGCTCGATGAGTGGCGCGGAGAGGACCATGGCCGCGACGGTGATCGCGACGCCGAGGCGTGGCTTGTTGCGTGTCCCGGGGCAGGCCATGGCCAGGAGCCAGGTGCAGACCATGGCCATGTAGAAGTGGCTGTCCTTGTCGCTGCCCGGGCCGACCAGCCCGATCGCCGCACGGAGCTGGTGCGCCAGTTGGTTGCCCGAGGGGATGATCGCCAGCAGCACGGCC
>JBGTLW010000296.1:0-1622 GCA_041743835.1 Phycisphaeraceae bacterium
GCGTCTGCGCCACGCCATCCGCCAAGCGCTGCGCCTGCTGCAACACCTCCGGCCGCTGGCTGGTCCACGCGTGGTGCAGCGCATCGAGCACCTGCGGGAATGAGGGGCGGCCGTGCGCCGGCTCGGGCGGGAGATACGTCCCGCACCAGAACGGCTTGAGGTGGTAACCCCTTGCGTCATCCGCCGCAGCGGAATCGCCCGCTTCCAGTTCCGGGGGCGGGGGCGGGGCGGGGGGCGTGAGGAAGACGCTCATCGGCCAACCGCCCGAGCGGGTCATGAGCTGGGTCGCGGTCATGTAGAGGTCATCGACATCCGGCCGCTCCTCCCGGTCCACCTTGATGTTGATGAACAGCTTGTTCATCTTCGCGGCGATGGTGGGGTTCTCGAACACCTCGCGCTCCATCACGTGGCACCAGTAGCAGGTCGAGTAACCCACGCTCAGGAAGATCGGCCTCTGCTGCTGCCGGGCGAGCTCGAACGCCTCCTCACCCCACGGGTGCCAGTCCACGGGGTTGTGCGCGTGCTGCAACAGGTACGGGCTGGTCTGGTGGATCAGCGCGTTGGTGTAGGCGGGGCCATTGGACGGGTGCGGCATCGATTGGATCATAGACGCAACGCCCGCGCCGGGGCGTCGGCTACCATATCCCGCTTGCACCGCATCGCCACACGACACCCCGTGCCCACGCTCATCGCCTGCCTCGCAGCGCTGGCGATCGCGTGGGTGTGGGTTTGGCCGCCGACGTTCAACAGCTCGGCCTGGGTGCTGCTGGAGTCCGACCAGCGGAACCTCACCACGTACAACGAGCTCCGCGATTCGCTGGGCGGGCTCGAGATCATGGGCATCGTCATCGACGAGCTGGATGTGTTTTCCAACGACGGGGCTGTAAAGCTCGACCTCATCACCCGCGCGATCGCCGCGGTGCCGGACATGCTCTCGGTCACCAGCCTGACCACGCCGGACCGCCCGCTGCGTCAGGGCATGACGCTCACGGTCGCGCCGTTCATCCCCGTCGCTGGCGCGACGCCTGAGCAGTGGCAGGTGATCCGCGAGCGGACGCTTTCGCACCTGATCGCGCGCAACGTGCTGGTGTCCGGCGATGCCAAAGCCGCGATGATCCTTGCGGTCAGCGACCGCGACCTGACCACCGAAACCCAACGCGAATCCCTGCGGCAGGACCTGCTTGAAGCCATCGCGCCGTTCCCCAGCGTCACGATCGCGGCGTATTCGGTGACCGATGGGGAAGTCCGCGAGTCGGCGCGGGGGGATGTCATCCTCTTTGTGCCGGTGGCGGTGGTGTTGATGGTCACGGTGCTGATGGTGACGTTTCGTCGGCCGGTGCTCGTCGCGGCGATGCTGGCCAATCAGTTGATCGTGCTGCTGTGCCTGCCGGTGCTGCTCAAGGCCTACGCGGCGATCGCCAGCGTTGTGCTGGGGCGAGAGGTCGCGGATGGGTTTGACCTGTACACGAACATGCTGCTGCCCCTGACCGCGGCGATCCACCTTGCGTTGCAGGTGCACGTGGTGTCGGCGTGCCTGCAAGCGCCTGGCGCGGCTCTCGCGGGGCGGGTCGCCACGGGTGTCCGCCGGGTCACACGGCCGACCCTGATCGCGGCCTCGACGA
>JBGTLW010000297.1:0-5692 GCA_041743835.1 Phycisphaeraceae bacterium
TCGGCGGCAACAGGGACAAGGCCGACGGCGAGGGCGGCGGCGGGGTGGGCGGCGCGATCGAGAAGGGGCTCGGCGGGCTGCTCGGGGGCGACAAGAAGGAAGAAGCGCCCAAGCAAGAATAAGCACAAACGACCCGGCAGCACGCGGCGGGCGCCACCGCCTCCTGCGGCCGGTCACACAGGCCCGTGGACACACCGTCCGCGGGCCTTTTTTCTGCGCATCGGTATCCGTTACAATGCCCCGCTTCTGAAAACCCACTCACGCAAAGGCCCCGCAACATGACCCGACCCCTCCGCGTCACCGTCTGGCACGAATACCGGCACGACAACCCCGCCGCCGAGAAAGCCAACAAGACGTGCATCAGCCTCTACCCCGAGGGGATGCACGGCGCGATCAAGGACGCGATCGAGGGCTACAGCGAGCCGGGCAGCGTCCGGGTCACCACCGCCACGCTCGATCAGGATGAGAGCCACGGCCTGTCCGACGAGGTGCTGGCCAACACCGATGTCATGACGTGGTGGGGCCACTGTGCCCACGGGCAGGTGAAAGACGAGATCGCGCAGAAGGTCGCGCAGCGCGTGCGTGAGGGCATGGGCCTGGTCGTGCTCCACTCGGGCCACTACGCCAAGCCGTTCAAGCTGCTGATGGGCACCAACTGCCACCTCAAGTGGCGTGAGATGGCCGAGAGGGAGCGGTTGTGGAACCTCAGCCCCGGCCACCCGATCACCGCGGGCATGACCAAGGACTACATCGAGCTGCCGCACACCGAGATGTACGGCGAGCACTTCGACATCCCCGACCCCGATGAGCTGGTGTTCGTGAGCTGGTTCGAGGGCGGCGAGGTGTTCCGCTCCGGCTGCGTGTGGAAACGCGGCGCGGGCAAGGTCTTCTACTTCCGCCCCGGCCACGAGACGTTCCCCATCTACCACAACCCCGAGATCCGACGCGTCATCGCCAACGGCGTGCGCTACGTCGCCCCAGCCGCGGACACCGTCCCCTACCGCCACGGCTCACCCAACATCAAAATCCCCCTGTCCCCCATCGCCAGCACCCACACCGTGGACGATTCCCTCCACAAACACTGACCCCACCCTCCCACGTTAAGCGCCGGGCGTACGCCCGCGCGTCCCCCGCCACGCAACACACCACTCCCACACACCACCCCACTACCCCAGGAGCCCCCCCACCATGCCATCCCCCGCCATGAACTTCGGTGTCCAGTCCTACTGCTTCCGCCACTTCAAAGACAACGCCGACGTCGCGGGCAAGGTCAAGGAGATCGGCGTGAGCTCGATCGAGGTCTGCGGCGTCCACGCGGACTTCAACGACCCCGCCGGGTTTGCAAAGCACATCAAGACCTACCGCGATGCGGGTGTGGGCATCGTCTCGCTGGGCGTGCAGACGTTCACCGGCGACACCGCGAAGGAGCGGCAGTGGTTCGAGTGCGCCAAGGCGGCGGGCGCGAAGCACATCAGCGCCCACTTCCGTGTCGATAGCTTCCACGATGCGGTGCCCGCGACCGCGAAGCTCGCGGAAGAGTTCGACCTCCGCGTCGGGCTGCACTGCCACGGCGGGTACATGTTCGGCGGGTCGCCCGACGAGATCGAGCACATCCTTAAGATCGGTGGGCCACGCATCGGCGTGTGCATCGACACGGCGTGGTGCATGCAGATCGGCCCCAACCAGGGCAAGCCCGTCGAGTGGGCCAAGCGCTTTGCCGGACGCATCTACGGCATCCACTACAAGGACTTCACCTTCGAGCGCAACGCGCAGTGGAAAGACGTGGTCGTCGGCACGGGCAACCTCGACCTGCCCGCGTTCGTCAAGGCGCTCGAAGACAACGGCTTCGACGGCATGGCTGTCATCGAGTACGAGGCGGATGTCGAGGCCCCCGTCCCCGCGCTGACCAAGTGCGTCAACCAGATGCGCGCCCTCGCCGGGGCGTGAAACCGGAGCCGAGGGATGGCAATCCCTCGGCTTTAACCCCCGCGCACATCACATTCACCGCACACGTCACCCCCAAAGCCGAGGGATTGCATCCCTCGGCTTTTTCACGCCCTCACTCAATCACAATCGCCTCCGCATCAAACGTCGGCTCAGGCAGCTTCAGCTTCATCGCCTCCAGCGTCTCCACCACCACGCTGGCGACCAGCAGGTTGCGGAACCACCGCGTCTGCGCGGGCACCGCGTACCACGGCGCCGCGGCCGTCGAGCACCGGGACAGGGCCGCCTCGTATGCCTCCTGGTAGTCATCCCAGAGCCCGCGCTCCGCGAGGTCCGCGGGGTTGAACTTCCAGTGCTTGTCGGGGTTGTCCAGCCGCCGCTGCAAGCGCACCTTCTGATAATCCTTGGAGATGTGCAGGAAGAACTTGACGATGACCGTGCCCTCGTCGGCCAGCACCTGCTCGAACGCGTTGATGTGGTCGTACCGCTTCTCCCACACCGCCTTGGGCGCGAGCCCCTTGACGCGGACGATCAGCACATCCTCGTAGTGCGAGCGGTTGAACACGCCGATAGTCCCGTCGCTCGGCGCGTTGCGGTGGATGCGCCAGAGGTAGTCGTGCGCAAGCTCCAGCGAGCTGGGGGCCTTGAAGCTGGTGACCCTCACGCCCGCGGGGTTGATCGGGCCAAAGACGTTGCGCACCGTCGAGTCCTTGCCCGCCGCGTCCATCGCCTGAAAGATGGTGAGCACCGAGCGTTTGCCCTCGGCATAGAGCGCTTCCTGCAAGTCTTCCAGACGCTTGGTCAGCCGCTTGAACGCGCGCTCGCCGTCCTTCCGGGAGATCGGCCCGTCGTAGCTGGTCGCGGTGCGCGCGAGCTTGACCTTCGAGCCGGGCTTGATGCGGTAGTCGTCGGTGTTGAGCATGGGGGAAGTGTAGCGTTGCGGAGGAACCGAGGAACCGAGGGGGAACCGAGGGATAGCAATCCCTCGGCTTTAACGCCCCAAAGCCGAGGGATTGCATCCCTCGGTCCCCCCGGTCCCCTCACCCCCCGCGCAACCGCTTCGCATACTCCAGCGCCAACAAACTCTCCCCCAGCAGATACAACCGATCGCGCGCATTAGGCTCGGCCATGAACTTCTCGCATTGGTCCACCAGCTTCGGCAAGAACGTGTCCACCGCCCGCGCGTCGCCGAGCTTCACCGCCAAGCGCACCAGCGGGGCGTAAGTCTCCGCCCCGACGCCGCCGCCCTGCCCCTCGCCGGTCTCCACGTTGTAATTCAGCCGCAGATCATCCGCCCGCGCCCGCGCAAAGCTCAGCACCCCGACCGCCAGCGGGCGATTGGTCTGCACGCTGCGCTCGGCCTCCGCGGCACTGTTGGAAAGCTGCTCCAGATTGTTCGGGGCAAAAATCGCGTGCGGGATGCCCATCAGCGTCAGCACCTCCGGCTGGACCATCTCGCGCAGCAGGCCCGTCGGCGCCACCGCCTTCTTAAACAGCTCCTCGCTTAGCCGGGCGACCGAGGCGAGGGCCGCGTCGCCGGTCTCACGCGCGACGCGCGCGAGAAAGTCCGGGTCGTAGTCGATGAGGAAGGAGTTGGTCGCCCACGCTCTGGTCTGGAGGTTGTAGTAGTTGCGGATGAACCAGATGTCCTCCCCGTGGTGGTGCTCGGTGGTCTGGTGTCGGACGTACCCCGCGAGGATGAGCCCGGCCTTGTCCTTGTCGCCCGCAAGGTCGGGGAAGGTCTCGCTGCCGAGCCACAGCGCCTCGGCCGCACGCAACGCCTCGGTCGAGCCCGACGCCTCGCGCGGCACGGGCTGGCCGCTACTGTCCGCCTTCATGTAACGCCACGCGATGAAGCCACGGGTGTAGTCCTCATCCTTGTCGTCGATCAGCAGGTCTTCGAGGATGACCTTCCGCAGCGGGTCGTAGAGCGCGCGGTCGCCCACGGCCGCGGCAAAGGTGGCGAGCTGGGTGATGTCCACCGCGTAGGCCTGCCCATTGGCGCGGGCGAGCGTGCCCTCGCTCACCATCGTGCGGGCCTCGGCCAGCATCTTGTCGTACACCGCCTGCGCCCGGTCGTCGGGTGTCCCGCTGGGCAGGATCGCCAGCACCAGGAGGAACACGAAGGCCGCGACAATCACCCCCGCGCCCACGAGCAGGATCAGCGTCTGCTTGATCGGCAAAGGCTCGCGGCCAACGGGCGGCGGCGAATCCACAAGCTCAGAGGTTTCATCCATGCCCGCATTCTAGTCTGCTGCCGTATGCTGTTGTCGATGACCGACCCCACGCCCGCCGAGCCGCGCACACGCCACGTCGTCGGCTGCATGACCGGCACCAGCCTCGACGGGCTGGACTGCGCACTGACCCGCATCACCGGCTGCGGGCTGGGCATGGCCGCCCAGTTCCTCGGCCTCGTCAGTCGGCCGTTCAACGACCAGTTCCGCGCCACGCTCCGCCGATTGGCGGAGGGCCACGCCGCCCCACCGATCGATTATTTGAGGGCCGCACGCACGCTGGGTGTACTCCACGCGGACGCGGTGGCGCAGTTGATAAGCGAGTGTGGTCACACAATAGAACCGAGCCGCCGCGTCCCCGCGGCGGACACGCCTCGTGGACGAGGCGGCTCTGATACACAGCGCCCCATGCACACAAAGGCTCCGGGGGCAGTTCCGGGGGCGGGGGCGGGGGCGATTGATTTCATCGTCGCGCATGGGCAAACCATCTGGCACGCGCCGCAGGACACGCTGAGCTGGCAACTGTTCGACCCTTGGCCGCTGGTGAAGCACATTGGCGTGCCGGTGTGTTATGACCTGCGGCAGGCCGACCTGATCGCCGGCGGACAGGGCGCACCCATCACACCGATCGCGGATTGGGTGATGTATCGCCACCACGCCGACGCGGTGGTGAACCTCGGCGGCATCGCCAACATGACCGCGCTGGCTACAGACCCCGCAAGCATCACCGCGTCGGACCTGTGCCCGTGCAATCTGCTGCTCGATGGTGTGGTCACGCGGCTGTACCCCGAGCATCACTACGACCCGGACGGCCGCATCGCGCGCAGCGGCAAGGTGATTGAAGTGCTGAAGATGGCGGTGGTGACGGATGTGGTCGGGGCGATTGGCGATGCGCGGACTCTTGGCCGCGAACAGTTGCCCGAGGCGATGCTCGATCACTGGGTCGGCACGGCGCGGCAGTATCAGGAACCGGCGGATATCGTGGCGACGTACACCGAGGCGGTGGCGGAGCTGCTTGGCATCGCGCTGGCGGGTCGCGGGCGGGCAAGGCGCACCGATTACGCCCCTCGCGGATTGGGTGATGTATCGCCACCACGCCGACGCGGTGGTGAACCTCGGCGGCATCGCCAACATGACCGCGCTGGCTGAAGACCCCAAGGGTGTCGAAGCGTCGGACATGTGCCCGTGCAATCTGCTGCTTGATGGTGTGGTTAGTCGCCTGTACCCCGAGCATCGGTACGACCCGGACGGGCGCATCGCGCGCAGTGGCAAGGTGGTCGAAGTGCTGAAGATGGCGGTGGTGACGGACGTGGTTGCCGCGATAGGCGATGCGCGGACCCTTGGCCGCGAACAGTTGCCCGAGCCGCTGCTCGATCAATGGGTCGGCACCGCGCGGCAGTATCAGGAACCGGGGGAGCCAGCGGACATCGTGGCGACGTACACCGAGGCGGTGGCGGAGCTGCTTGGCATCGCGCTGGCGGGGCGCGGGCGGGTGGTGCTCGCCGGTGGCGGGG
>JBGTLW010000298.1:0-11108 GCA_041743835.1 Phycisphaeraceae bacterium
GGCCGGGCACCCGCCGCCGCGCCAGCACGCACCGAAGCCCCGGCCGCGCAGCCACAGACCGATTCCACCACCCGCTCGCCCGACGAGTCCCCGGCCATGTTCAAGTAAGCCGGCCCACACGATGCCCCCTCAAGGCCCGCCGATCACTCGGCGGGCCTTTTTCATGCGCCGCGCGCAAGCCCCGACAAACCCGCGCAAACCCGATAACCGGTTCAAGCCCCCCCGTTCGATGAGTCGATAGCAAGTGGGAGGCGGTGCGCACGCACCCCGCAGGCAAGACAAGCGAAAGCCGGCCGAAAGGCGGGACGAACCATGGGACAGATCACCACCGGCGTGGGCCTCATCTCGGGCATTAACTTTGCCGAGATCGTGGATCAATTGATCCGGATCGAGCAACGCCCCAAGAACCTCATCGTCAACCGCAACTCGGTCCTCACCGCCCAGCAGACCGCGTTCCAGGAGATCAACGCCAACCTCCTGTCGCTCAAGCTCTCCGCCAACTCGCTCGCGCAGGGCACCGCCTTCGACAAAACCAAGGCTTTCAGCTCCGACGAGTCGGTCATCACCGCGGCCTCGGCAGCGGGAGCGACCACCGGCAACTACACCTTCCGCGTCGCCCAGCTCGTCGCCAGCCAGCAGACCATCACCAAGGGCTTCCTCGACACCAACGCATCGCCCTTCGCGCCCAACGGCACCGTACTCACCTTCGAGCGCGGCGAGGCCCGGCTAGACACCAAGACCAACCTCTCCCAGCTCAACGGCGGCGCGGGCATCAACCGCGGATTCATCCGCATCCGCGACGGCTCGGGCGCAACCAACGTTGTCGATCTCACCGGCGCGCTCACCATCGATGATGTCATCGACAAGATCAATCAGGCCGCGGGCATCAACGTCCTCGCTGCCATCGACAGTGATCGCCTGGTCATCACCGATGCCTCCGGCGGCGCGGGCGCACTGACCATCACCGATGTCGGCACCAGCGGGACCGCCACCAGCCTCGGCATCACGGGGACAAGCCTCGGCGGGGTCATCAACGGCACGCAGATCAACCGCGTCGGGCGAGACTCGCTCCTCGCGACACTCAACGACGGCAACGGCATCGGCATCACAGCCGGGACCAACGACCTCCAGATCACCACCGCCGGCGGCGGGGGCTTCAGCATCGACCTCGGCGGATCGGTCACGCTCGGGGACGTGATCGACAAGATCGAAGAAGCCACCGGCGAACTGGTCACCGGGGACATCTCGCCCGACGGCAAGAGCCTGGTCCTCACCGATACCACCGGCGGCGGGGCGGGATTCGCCATCACCGCGCTCAACGGCTCGGCCGCGGCCGACCTGGGCATCATCGGTAACGACGGCGATGGCGATGGGCAGATCGCGGGCAACACACTCATCGCAGCCATCAACTCCAAGCTCCTGCGGCAGATCAACGGCGGGGGCGGGACCAACGTCCAAAGCATCCGCCAACTCGACGCCACCACACAGCTATCCGACCTGTTCGACGGCACGGGCATCACCACGACAGCCACGACCGACGACGACCTCCGCATCATCGACCGAGCGGGCAACGCCTACGACTTTGACCTCGATGCCATCACCACCGTGCAGCAGTTCATCGACCTGGTCGATACCGCGTCCGGCGGAAACCTCGCCCTGTCGATCGAAGACAACGCCCTGCGCCTCACAGACAACACCGGGTCCACCGCCAACAACCTGCTGGTGACCAACTTGGGGGCCAGTACCGCGGCCACGCAGCTCGGCCTGACGATCGACGACGCGGTCACCACCGTGCTGGGCAACGAGACGAATCCCAAGGCGACGCTGCAAGCCGCGGCCCCGCCGGGCACGATCCGCATCACCAACGCGCTGGGCGCGAGCACCGACATCGACATCTCCGCGGTGCAGAGCGTCAGCGATGTCATCAACGCGATCAATAACGCTGGCGCGGGCGTCACCGCCTCGCTCAATGCCGCGGGCACGGGCCTGCGCGTGCGCGACACCACGGGCGGCGGGGGCGACCTGGTCATCAGCGACGTGTCGGGCCAGGGGGCCGCGTCACTTGGCCTTGCGGGCACTTTCGACAAGGGCATCGCGGACACCGGCGACCTGGAATTCAAATACATCACCGAATCGACCCGGCTCACGACGCTGGGCGTGTCGCCCGGCAAGTTCACCATCCGCGACTCCGGCGGAGCCACCGCCACCGTTGACCTCACCCAGGGCAACGAAGTTACCATCGGGGACGTGCTGTCCGAGATCAACTCGCGCGGCCTGCTGGTCAGCGCCAGGGTCAACGACACCGGCGACGGCATCCTCATCGAGGACATCGGCCCGGGCACGCAGGCCATCGAGATCAAAGAAGAGGGCTCCTCAACCGCGAAGCAGCTCGGCCTGCTTGGCAAGGCTGGGGCACCGGGGCAGGACTTTGACGGCAGCTTCGAGCGGAAGGTGGTCATCGATTCCACCGACACGCTTGAGCAGGTCGCCCTGAAGATCAACAACGCCAAGGTCGGCATCGCGGCTGGGGTCATCAACGATGGCTCACCCGGCGCACCGTTCCGGCTGTCGTTGTCCTCACAGGAAGCGGGGTCAACCAGCGCGTTCTCGTTCGATGCCGGCGGCATCGATGTCGGGCAGACCGACCTGGCCAGGGCACGCGATGCCGTGGTGTTCTTCGGCTCGGCGAACCCCGCGGAAGCGCTGATCGTCACATCGACTTCCAATCAGCTCAAGGACGTGATCCCCGGCGTGACGCTGAACCTGCTCGCCACGTCCGACCGCGCGGTGCAGGTCACGATCAACGACGACATCTCCGCGGTCACCACCGCGGCTCAGAACTTTGTCACCGGGTTCAACGCGGCGGTGAGCACGCTCAACAAGTACGACTCGTACAACGCCGAGACGGAAACACGTGGCCTGCTGCTAGGTGACAGCACCGTGCAACGCATCCGCGCGTCGATGTTCAACGCGGTCATCGGCGCGAACACCGGCCTGTCGGGGCAGTACAACGCGCTGTCACAGGTGGGCTTCACCATCGGGCCGGGCGCGCGGCTGCAGTTCGATGTGAACAAGTTTGAAACCGCGCTGGCGAACGACCCCGACGCGGTCAAGGCGCTCTTCAACTTCGAGCAGTTCGCCACCGACCCCGAGACCGGCGAGGAAGACCGCGACACGCTGGTCACCCAGGGCGTGATGCAGGAGATCGACAAACTGCTGGCGAGGCTCACAGACGGTATCGACGGCTCGATCCAGTCCGCGGTGGACACCCTCCAGCGCCAGATCAGCCTCAACGAGCAACGCATCACCTCGCTGGACAGCATCCTCGAAGCCAAGCGTGCCAGGCTCGAAAAACAGTTTGTCGCGATGGAAGATGCGCTGGCCAAGCTCCAGGGCCAAAGCTCCGCCCTCGCGCAGATCCAGGCCATCCGCCCGGTGACCAGCAACCGCAACAATAACAACCGCTGAGACACGCGGCTCAGGCGTGACGACCCTTGAGCGCCATGCCGAAGTAACCCGCGGCGTTGTTAAAGCAGATGTCCTCCACGACCCGGCCTATCTGCGCCATGTCCGCGGGCAGCAGGCCGGCCTCGATGTCCCTGCCCAGTAAATCACACAGCAGCCGACGGAAATACTCGTGACGCGGGTAGCTGAGGAAGCTGCGCGAGTCGGTGAGCATCCCGACGAACTTGGTGAGCAGGCCGAGGTTGGATAGCGCGTTGATCTGAAGTGTCATGCCTTCGAGCTGGTCGAGGAACCACCACCCCGAACCGAACTGCACCTTGCCCGCGGTCTTGCCGTCCTGGAAGTTGCCGATCATCGCGGCGAAGAGGTAGTTGTCGGCCGGGTTGAGGTTGTAGAGGATCGTGCGCGGCAGATGCCCGCGCTTGGCCAGCGTGCCCAGATAGTGAGACAGGCCCTGGCCCTGCGGGTAGTCGCCGATGGAGTCGAACCCGGTATCCGGCCCGAGATTCTCAAGCGCCCAGCCGTTGTTGTTCCGCATCGCGCCAAGGTGCAACTGTTTGGTCCAGTCGGCCGCGTGATCCAGCTCACCAAAGAACAGCATCAGATACACGGTGAACTTGTCGCGGTCCCTGCCGGAAATCTTCTCGCCATCGCGCAGCTTCTTGAAGATGGATTTGGCGGCCTTATCTGTGCAGGTGGCGACGGGCAGGTGCGTCAGGCCATGGTCAGAGATCCTGCTGCCCACCGCGTGGAAGTAGCCGTGGCGCGCCCGCAGGGCATCGAGGAAGCCATCGAGCTTTCCGCAGCGGGTCCCGCTGATCGCCTCGAGCGCATCAACCCACGCGTTCCATGTGGCTGGGTCCCCGGTGGTGTTGTAGGCCTTGTCCGGCCGGAACGCGGGCACGACGGCGGTGTGGGGCAGCGTGTTGTGCAGCTCCAGATCGCGGTGGTGTTCGAGCGTGTCGGTCGGGTCGTCGGTCGTGCCGATGAGCGCGACATTGAACTCATCGAGGATCGACCCGACGCTCATCCCCGCCAGCTTCGCGTTGGCGGTGTCCCACACCTCGGCCGCGGTCGCCTCGCTAAGCAGCACGTCGATCCCGAAGTAACGCTGAAGCTCCAGGTGCGTCCAGTGGTAGAGCGGGTTGCGCAGCGTGTGTGGCACGGTGCGTGCCCACGCGAGGAACTTGTCGTAGGGGTCGGCATCGCCGGTGCAGAACCGCTCATCGACGCCGTTGGCCCGCATCGCCCGCCACTTGTAGTGGTCGCCCGCCAGCCAGATGTCGTAGAGGTTGTCGAACTTGCGATCCGCCGCCAGGTCGGCTGGCGAGAGGTGGCAGTGGTAGTCAAAGATGGGCGGGTGCACCGCGTGCCGGTGGAACAGCCCGCGTGCGGTGTCGTTGGAGAGCAGGAAATCGTTGTGGATGAAGGGCATAGGAGGTCTCATAGTGGGGTGACGGGGCTGGCTATGATAAAGTATGGCCGGATGCTGCACACCTCGATAAACTGTTAAAGATGAGTGAGACCAGCCCCGAGATACTTTTCGTCGTGAGAGAGGCTGACGAAGGCGGCTTTATAGCCGAGGCCGTGGGCCAGAGCATCGTCACCGAGGCCGACACGCTCGAAGAGCTGCGGGACATGGTGCGTGACGCGGTTTTGTGCCATTTCGACTCGGAGCATCGCCCGCTGGCCATCCGACTTCATTTCGTGCGCGACGAGGTCATCGCAGCGTGAAACAGCCGCGCAATCTTTCGGCCAGCGATCTCGCCCGAGCCCTCACGCGGTTGGGCTACGAATCACTTCGGCAAACGGGAAGCCATATCCGCTTAGCCACAGAGCGCGACGGCGTGCACCGTATCACCATCCCGAACCACGACCCGATCAAGCCGGGCACGCTGTCCGCGATCCTCCGGCTGGTCGCTACGCATCATCGCATGACGCGTGAACAGATCATGGATCACCTCTTCAAGTAAACTTCATGCAACAACCGCGATAAGTTCAGCGCTACGCGGTGTGCTCACGCTCACTCATCCCAATCAATACACTGTTGCCGCGCTCGGCTTCTTCCTTGCCGATCCGTTCGATCCCCGCGCACAGATAGTCACGCAGCGCCTCGGCATCCTTGATGGCGGTGGCTTCGCGGCGGAGGCCGGGCCAGGGCTGGAGGTGTGCGGAGTATCGCGGGATTCGCTTGTGCATCGTCATCACCGCGTAGCGATCGTCGCGGAACTGTCGCACCAGATCAAAGTGCCTCAGCACCAGCCGGGCACGCTCGACCCGTGGCAGCGGGGCCGGCTCATCCCCCGTCGCCAGGTGGTACGCGATCTCACGAAACAACCACGGCCGACCCATCGCGCCGCGTGCCACCATCACGCCGTCGCACCCGGTCACCGCGATCATCCGGGCTGCGTCGGTGTGGGATTCAATGTCGCCGTTGCCGATCACCGGCACGTCGGGGTGGTGCCGCTTGACGGCCTCCACGGTGCGGGCGATGCCGTCGAGCCTGGCCGAGCCTTTGAACATCTGCTCGGTGGTTCGGCCGTGCACGGTCAGCATCGCGATCCCCACATCGCACAGCGCGGCCGGGAGCTTGTCGATGATGAGCGTCTGGTCGTCCCAGCCCAGGCGTATCTTCGCGGTGACGGGGATGCTCACCGCCTCCACCACCTTGCGGGCAAGCGCCACCGTGCCAAGCGGATCGCACAGCAGGGCGCTCCCGCCGTTCTTCTTGGTGACCTTGTCCACGGGGCAGCCCATGTTGATGTCGATCACCGCGGCCCCCTGCGCCTCGGCCCAGCGTGCGGCCTCGGCCAACACGCTGGCGTCCGCGCCGTACAACTGCATGCACACCGGCCGATCATCCGCGGACAACTCGCTGCGCCACGAACGCGTCTGCTGCTCTTGCAGCCGGAGGATGCCCTGTGGACACAAAAGCTCCGTGCAGGTCAGGCCCACACTGCCATACGTCCCGTCGCCCACATCGCCCGGCCCGCCCACGTCGCCGGGCCGACACCCGATCGCGGCCACGCTGCGCACCACCAGCCGATACGCAAGGTCCATGTACCCCGCGACGGGTGCAAGGATCGCGTTGGTCTTGAGTTGGACGCTTCCGACGCGCAGCATGGCAGTATTCTAACGCCTGGCTGATGTCTATCCGTTATCCTGTCCCCGCCAGCCTGCCCCACCCCACGATCCCGCTCATCATGCCCCATACCCGACGCACCAAGATCATTGCCACCCTCGGCCCCGCGACCGACACCGACCAGATGATCCAGAAGCTGATCACCGCGGGCGTCAACATCTTCCGACTCAACATGTCGCACGCCAGCCACACCGCGGCCCGCGAGACCGCCCAGCGTGTCCGCCGTGTCGCCGCGGACATGAAGCGGGTCGTCGGCATCCTGATGGACACCCAGGGCCCGGCCATCCGCACCGGCGAGGTCGCCACCGACCTGAACCTCAACCCCGGCGACAGGATCGCCCTGACCGTGCGTGGCGAAGAGAACGAAGAGATGCACTCGGTCGATGTCAACTACGACGGGCTGGTCGAGGACATCGCGGTGGGCGATGTGGTGCTGGTGGACAACGGCAACATGAAGTTCCGCGTGCTGGCCAAGAAGCGGAACCAGCTCGAATGCGAGGTGCTGACCGAGGGCACACTGGGCAGCCGGCGTCACATCAATCTGCCCGGCGTGCGGGTGAACCTGCCGGCGTTGACGGACAAGGACATCGCCGACATCGAGCTTGGCATCGAGCTGAAGGTGGACTTCTTCGCGATGTCCTTCGTGCGAGAGCCGGGCGACATCCTGCGGCTGCGGGCGATCCTGGACTACCGCAAGGCCCCGCAGAAGATCGTCGCGAAGCTGGAGGACCACACCGGCGTTGAGAACCTCGAGGGTATCATCGAGGTGGCGGACGCGATCATGATCGCGCGGGGCGACCTGGGCATCGAGCTGCCGTTCGAGGAGCTCCCGCCGCTGCAACGGCGGATCGTGAAGATGTGCCTCGCGGTCGGACGCCCGGTGATTGTCGCAACACACATGCTTGAGTCGATGATCGACTCGCCCTCCCCGACCCGCGCGGAAGTCACCGACGTCGCCAACGCGGTGTACGAACAGGCGGACGCGATCATGCTCTCGGGCGAGACCTCCGTGGGCAAGTACCCGGTCGCGTGCGTCGAGACGATGGACCGGATCGCCCGGCGGATCGAGCGCAGCGGCGGGGCGGGGCTCAACGCCACCGCCGAGTTGACCACGCTGGACGCCAAGCTCACCCGAGCCGCGGCCGACCTCGCGCGCACGGTGGACGCCAAGGCCATGGTCGTCTTCACCCGCACGGGCGGGATGGCGGCTAACGCGGCGTGGACCCGCCCGATGAAGACACCGATTTTTGCGTTCACCAACAACCCCGTGCTGCTCAACCAGTTGACGCTGCTCTGGGGCTCGCAGCCGGTACTCATGCCTTTCCCCGAGCACCCCAACGACACCACCCGCATGGCGGGCGACCTGCTGCTTAGCGAGGGGATGCTCCACACGGGCGACCGCGTGGTCTTCGTCGCCGAGGCCGAGGTGCAGGGCAAGCGCGTGGAGACGATTCAGGTCGAAGACCTGTAGCGCGGCAAACCAGCCACACTTCAGCCATACCCCCCGCCGATTCTCACGCCATGTCGCCGCGCTCGGTTCGCTCTGCGGCCTCGTCGAGCAGCGACTGCACGCGGGCCTTGAGCGCATCAAACTCCCCGGCCGTGGTCTGCGCGGGTATCTCCACGGGCCCGAGCGCCACGATGCGGATGCAACCAAACGGCAGCGGCACAATCGTCCGGTCCCACGAGGGCAGCCGGATCGCAAACGTCGCGTGGGCGTGGACGGCGTACAGGGGCGACCCCGTCGCACGCGCCAGTTCCAGAGCGCCGGGCTTGAGCTTACGCCGGGGGCCCGACGACCCATCCACCGTGATGGCGGTCACCGTGCCGGGGTTCGCACGCATGTGATCGATCATCGCCTTGACGACCGGCGTGCGGCGGCGCTTGCTCCGCGATGACCCGCCCCGCACGACGGAAAGGCCCAGGTGCTTGATCACCGCGGAGATGACCTCGCCGGAGTCCGATTGGCTGGCCACGGTCATCAGCTTGTAGTGGCGACCGCGGTACAGCGTCGGCAGCACGGTCTCGTGATACACCGCGAAGACCGACCCGCCCCGCGCCGTGCCCAGCGCCACCGCCTCATCCACCCCCACCACCCGCACGCGGGACGTCGCCCATACCACAGCCATGTGCAGGTGATAGACCCACGGCACCACCCACACCGCCAGACGCATCAGCGGTTGGGTGAACGCACGACGGACCCGACGCTTCAATAGACTCATCCGCGGGCCATGCTACAAAAAACAACGCCCCACCGAGGCGGGGCGTTGAGGGGTTGGAAAGTAATGCGGGCGATTACCATGCGAAGTGGGCGAACGCCTTGTTGGCGTCTGCCATGCGGTGGGTCTGGTCCCGCGTGTTCATCGCCTGACCTTCGCCGTTGGACGCGTCCCACAGCTCACGCGCCAGGCGCTCGGCCATCGGCCGACCCGACTGCTTGCGGCAGGAGTGGATGATCCAGCGGAACGCGAGGCTCTGCTGGCGCTTGCGGTTGACCTGCATGGGGACCTGATAGTTCGCACCGCCGACACGCTTGGAGCGCACCTCGACGTTGGGCCGAACATTCTCGATCGCCTTGCGGAAGATCTCGATGGCCTCCGGCTCGCCCTTGGTGCGGGCCTGGATCTTCTCCAAGGCGTCGTACACCACGCGCTGGGCCTTGGTCTTCTTGCCGTCCTGCATGATGCAGTTGATAAACCGGGCCAGGGTCTTGTCCCCGTACAGAGGGTCTGGCTTGAGCTGCGATTCCGAGGCTGTAAATCCGCGTCCCATCTTTGAGGGCTCCTTGGGCTGGGGGGATGGTGGCGAGACCTGTTGGCCTCACAAACCGACCCACTGTTCACCGGCAACATCCACGGCTGCCGATTACTGCCTTGATTGACAAAGGTAACAAAGCGGCGTGGCCCGCTTGACTTCGATCGCTCAACGACAGGCCCGTTGGCCCGTCAACCAAAAACTTACTTGCTCCGCTTCACGCCGTACTTAGACCGGCCACGCTTGCGGCCTTCGACGCCGAGGGTGTCGAGGCTGCCGCGGACCACGTGGTAACGCACGCCGGGCAGGTCGCGGACACGGCCGCCACGCACGAGCACGATGCTGTGCTCCTGCAGGTTGTGGCCTTCGCCGCCGATGTAAGCCGTGACTTCACGCCCGTTGGACAGCCGCACACGGGCGACCTTGCGGAGCGCCGAGTTGGGCTTCTTCGGGGTTACGGTCTTGACCTGAAGACACACGCCACGCTTCTGCGGGCACGCGTCGATGTCCTTGACCTTCGACTTGGCCTTGGGCGACTTGCGGGGGTTGCGGACAAGCTGATTGATCGTCGGCATGACGTTAAATCCATCCAACTGCGGGGTTTATACGCAACGGCCCACCGGGCACGCTACGCCGAGCCACGGATTATAACTCAAGCGGGGTCGATCATGCAACCCGTGGGTTATGCGACGAAAATACGGCGCGCGGGTTGCGGGTGGCCGAACGCTGGACGCGGGGCCGGACGGCCCGCGCTAAACAGTTAATCGGGGGCGGACACCGGGGACACGGCGTCGTGCAAGACGCGCTCAAGGCGATCGACGTGGCGGGACATGGAGAGCTCCGACGCAAGCCCCTCGCCGATCGCCGCCACGCACGCGGCCCGCTTGCCCGCATCACACAGCGACGCCATCGCCTCGGCAAGCTCCGACGCGCTGCCGGGGTCGGCGATGACCCGCCCACGCTGCACACCCTCGCTCACGTCGATGAAATCGCTCGCGCCGTTAAACGCCGTCGAGATCGCGGGCACACCCATCATCAGCGATTCGATCACCACCTTGCTCGACGGGTCGTAGTAACTGGGCAACACGGTCACATCCGCAGCGGCAAACAGCCGGGGCATCTGCCGCGTCTGCCCGACGATGCGGACCGCATGTCGGATGCCTAGCTCCGCGATCCAGTCCTGGTGGCTGTAGCCATACTCACCCGCGAGCAGCACCACCGGCTTGTGCCCCTGATCGATCAGCAGCCTGGTCGCGTGCATGAGCGTGCCGAAGCCCTTGAGCCGCGGGTTCTGCGCCGCGAACAGGAAAACGACCGACCCCTCGGGCACCGCAAAGCCATCGCGCACAGCCTTTCGCCACGCCGCCCGCTGTGCCGCATCGGCAGCAGGCATCACCGAGGCATTGGGGATCAGCTCCACGCGCGACTCTTCGACGTTGTAATGCACCCCCACCTGACGGGTCACGTACCGGCTGACGGCGACAATCCGCTTCACCCGCGGGTCGGCCAGCGTCCGACGCTCGAGCGCCAGCAGCAGCCGCTGCTTGGGGTCCACGAGGGTCGCCAGTTTTTTCAACAGCCGACTGCCCGGCGAGTTGCGCATGGCGACGTTGCGCGCGAGCGTCTCCCGCACCGTGCCCCCGCGTGGCTGGACCACAGCGGCCGCGACCGCCATGGTGACCGACAGCGACACATCGCCGGCGCCCCCGTCGCTCTGTTGCCTCGCCCACCGCGCAAACGCCAGCAG
>JBGTLW010000299.1:0-24577 GCA_041743835.1 Phycisphaeraceae bacterium
CGAGGCGATGCGCTGCGTGGCGGCGGTGTACCGGCGTGCCAGGGTGTTGCCGCTGGGCCCTTGGCGGATCGTGGCTTTGGGCAGCGGGAGGTAGTCCTGGGCCTCGAACGCCTGCTCGTACCGCGCGTCGCCGCCGGGGCCGACAAACCACGCGAAACGCGGCTGCTCGATCGGCCCGTGCGCGCCAGACCAGTCGTGGACCTTGAGGCAGGCCAGCAGCAGGCCGACATCGGGCTCGAAGATGAACACCGCCTGCTGCTGGGTCATGAACAGCGCGGGCGGGTCGGTGGCGAGTTGTGTCAGGACGTGCCCATCGCCGAGGCCCAGCAGCGCGACGGCCTGGCCGGGGTCCTGCGTGTCACAGAGCTGGCTTGTAATGTCGCTTGCTGAAGCGCGCGGGTCGGGCTTGGCGCACATGAACACGAGCTGTCCGGTGGGCTGCCTCATCGCGAGCCCCACCGTGCCGTCGTCCGTGGTGTAGGGCTGGTAGTCGTTCTGTGGCTTGCCGGCACGCATGTGCGTGACGACGAGCTGGTACACCGCGTCGCGGTGGTCGCGTAGCGCGGCGAGGTTTTTGCAGAGGCAGCGTGCGATGTGGGCCTGCGCTTCGGTTCGGGCCAGGGTGTCGAGCAGGTTGGCCGCTTGTTCCCAGCGCTGCTGGGCCATGTGGCCCCAGGCCTCGGCCATCGCGGCGGCGGCGGGCTGCGCAGGGCCTGGGGCCGGCGGCTGGAGGGGGGAGGTTGGTGTGGCGGGACTGGGGATCGTGGGCCTCGCGGGGCTTTTGTTGACAATCTGCGCGCCCATCGCGCCTGTGTTGCTGGCAACACGACTGTTATCGGCCCGGGTCGGCCCGAGGCTGCAACAACCGGCACCCGCAGACCACCCCCGGACCAACCCCGGACCACCCCCGGTCAGCAGGACCCGCACCCCACGGGGGATTCATGCGGCGCGGCGGGCGGTACCGATAAGAACTGGACTCTTCATCTTTTCCTGCGCGCAGAACGCCCATGACCCAGCCCCACCGCAAGATCGTTCGGCTCGACCGGCTGCCCAGCGTGGCCGAGGCGCACCGGGCCGAGGGACGCAGCCTCGTGCTCTGCCACGGCTGCTTCGACATCGTCCACCCCGGCCACGTGCGCTACCTCCAGTGGGCCCGAGGCGTGGGCGACACGCTGGTGGTGTCGCTCACCGGGGACGACGGCATCGAGAAGCAGGACGGCACCCGGCCGCACATCCCCCAGGAGCTCCGGGCGGAGAACCTCGCGGCTCTTGAGTGTGTCGATCACGTCGTGGTGGTGGAAGACCCGACCGCCGAGCCGGTGATCGCGGCGCTTCGGCCGGACATTTACGTCAAGGGCAAGGAGTACGAACACACGCGCCACGCGGGGTTCCTGGCCGAGCAGAGCCTGGTCGAATCGCATGGCGGGCGGGTGATGTTCTCGTCGGGCGATGTGGTGTTCTCCTCGACGGAGATCCTCGCGGACATGGGTGACCAGCTCGGTGATCAGTTGCGTGATGCGGGGTTTGAGGAATCGGACCGCCTCGCCGCGTGCTGCGGGAGGTGGGGCATCGACCACCGCTGGCTGCGTGAGACGCTCGATGGCTTTGCGGGCAAGCGTATCGCGGTGGTGGGTGACAGCGTGTGCGACCGTTACATCGTCTGCGAGCAGGCGGACGTCGCGGCCGAGGCCCCGGTGCTTTCGGTCCGCCCGGTGCGTGAAACCAGCTACCTGGGCGCTTCTGCCATCATCGCGGCTCACGCCCGCGCGCTGGGCGCGGTGCCGCACCTGCTGACCGCCACCGCGCCGCCAGAGTCAGACGACGCGTCACGGCAACTGCTCGACACCCTGCGAAAAATGGGCGTGACGACGACGGCCCTGCACACGCACCGCGCCCTGCCGGTGAAGCAGCGCTACCTTGTCGAGAACCAGAAGCTGCTCAAGGTCAACCGCGGCGAGACGCGCCCGCTGGACTCGGCGATGGTGAAGCGCTTGTTGGCGACGCTGCACGACCTGCGTCACGAGCTCGACGCGGTCATCTTCACGGACTTCGGCTACGGCACGGTGACCTCGGCCCTGCTCGATGAGGCCTTGCCGATGCTTCGGCCACACGTCCACATCATCGCGGGCGACGTGTCCGGGCCGCACCGCACGCTGCTGTCGTATCACGGCGCGGACCTGCTCACGCCGACCGAGCGCGAGCTGCGCGGCGTCGCGGGTGACTTTGATGGATCGCTGCCCTCGATCGCCGGGCGAACCATGTCGGCCCTGCGCACGCCGAACATGATGGTGACGATGGCCAAGCGCGGGGCGCTGCTCTTCCGGCCGCGCGAAACCGACCCGGCCCAGTGGTTTAACGCCCGATTGCGCAGCGACTACATCCCGGCACTTGCGACACGCGTGGAAGACCCGGTGGGCGCGGGCGATGCGATGCTCACCGCCGCGACGCTGGCGCTGTGCACCGGGTGTACGCTGCCCCAGGCGGGGTATCTGGGATCGGCAGCGGCGGCGGTCGCGGTGGCACGACTGGGCAACCTACCGGTGGGCATCGATGACCTCCTGCGTTTTGCCCGCCAACGGTCCGAGCTGCGGGCGATGAGCACGGGGAAGGTTCACGCGGCGTGAGGCGGACGCGCTAGGGGGTGTAGTTGGGATCGAGTGTTTGGGGAGCCGAGGGATGGCGATCCCTCGGCTTTGAGATGGGGTATCATTCGGGCTTTAGTCCCCTCTACAAGAGAAAGATAGATGCCCACCGAACCCGCGATCGGCTACGCCCACCCCACCGACCCGTTTCTGCATGGCTTGTATGCCGCGTTGCACGATTCCCAAGCCCAGGCCAAGTTCCGGGCGATCCGGCCCTGGCCCGTCGGCTGCGTGTTCATCGAGCACCCGGGCATGACCATGGAAGACATCCGGGGCCACTTCCGCCTCATGCGGGAGTATGGCTTCACCGCGCTCAAACAGTGCCAGACCTGCCCGGGCACGGACAACGCGGCGGTCATGCACCTGGCCATCGACGAGGGCATCACCCCGTGGTGGTACGGCGAAGCGGGGTGGGAACCGCCCACCGCCGAGTTGCTGAAGCGACTAGGCATTGAGGCCGACACGCCTATCGAGCGGCTACGCGAGAACCCGGCGTGGATCGAGCACCAGAAGCGGGTCTATCACGAGCGTGTGGACCGCGAGGCCGGCCGGGGATCGAAGAAGGCTTCGACCACGCAGGAGCCGGACCGCAAGCGTGGGGCCGGGTGGGTCCCGTCGGTGCAGCCGGACTTCAAGTTCGAGCTCGATGAGGCGCAGGCCCCGCTGTTCATCGACTGGCTCAAGCGCGAATACAGCGACATCGCCACACTCAATGATGCGTGGAACGTCCACCACTGCATGGCCCCGGGCCCGATGGGTCGGCCGGAGATGGGGGGCGATGGCGTGGGTTGGCGGTCGTGGGAGCACTTGCAGGGCGAGGTGGTGGATGTCATCAACACCGGGTTCCGCGAGTTCCGCCGGATTCGGGATGTGTTGCGTTACAAGGCGGACAACTACATCAACTGGCTGCGTGATCGGCTGGACACGCAGATCGAGGCAGAGCCCCACGCGCCGGTCCGCGCGGGCGGTGAGATGGGGCTGTTCCTGCCGTTTGCTGCGCGGGGGACGGACATGGAGGGCATCGCGGAGTTGATGAAAGACCGCGGGAGTTTTTATCCGAGCTTCCACCCGGCGTGGCACTTCGAGGAGGTGGACTTCGAGGGCACGCGCCCGATGTACATGCAGTCGAGCATCACCACGGACTGGTTCAAGGGCGGGTGGAACGCGACGTGGGAATCGACCGGCGGGCCACAGCAGATGACCGGGCACAAGGCTCCGTTTGTCCCCGAGGTGCGTGAGAAGAAGCCGGGCTTCACCGTGGACGGCGCGACGATGACGCAACTGATGCTGTCCTGGATCGCGGGAGGCTACCGCGGCTTTGGCATCTGGTGCTGGTCGATCCGCACCTTCGGGTGGGAGGGCGGCGAGTTCGCCCTGCTCGACCGCAACAGCCGACCCACCGACCGCACGCTCGCCGTCGGCCAGATCGGCAAGGCCTGCCGACGCATGCGCGATGAGCTATGGACCGCGAAGAAAGAACCCACCGTCGGCATCTTCCAGGACTGGGACATGGAAGCCTACTGGGCGGCCGCGTCCATCGGCGGGCGCGACTTCTTCAAGAAAGAACCCATCCGCGCCCGCATCGGCATCAGCCGGGCGCTTATCAACGGCAACGTCCCCTTCGAGCACGTCACCGCCACGGACCTCCGCATGGGGCTGGCGGACCGCTACCGCGTCATCTACATGCCCGCCTGTCTCGCGCTGGACCAGGAGCTGCTCGGGCTGCTGCGCGACTACGTGCAGCGCGGCGGGCGGGTCGTGCTCGATGCGCCGGGCGGGTGGTACGACACCATGGGACGCATCATGCAAAGCGACGACGGCTCGCCGTTCGAGCAACTCTTTGGGTGCCGGCTCGCGGACTTCCAATACAACAGCAAACCGCAGCGGCTGTGGACCATCGCGGGCGAGGCCATGCCCGACAGCACCATCCTCGAACTCCAGCCCACCACCGCCAGCGTGCAAACCACATTCGATGGCGGCAAACCCGCGGTGACGGTCAACCGTCTGGGCGCGGGTGATGCACGGGTGATCGCCTACGAAGCGTCGCGCCACGTGACACAGGCTGGGAACACCGCGGGGGAAGCTGCGCTGCGGGACATCGTGCTCGATGGCATTCAGCTGCCCTACGCCTGCGACGAGGCGATCGTGTACCGCCTGGCCGCCGAGGGTGCCGACCACTACTTCCTGCTCAATGATGGGCCGGAGAGCCGAGCCACGCTCCGCACGCCGGCCTACACCTACGCCGGGGCGACCGATGCGGTCACGGGCGAGGCGCTCGACCTGTCACAGCCGATCCCCATCCCTGCGCATAGCGGCCGGTGGGTCCGTGCGGAAAATACAGCCTGATCCTGTGAATCTGGGCAGCCCAGCACCGGACCAATTACGAGGAACTTGATGAAAATCAGGTGAAATGCTGGGTGCGGGGATACCACTGCGCAATTGGCATGTCTAAAATGTCGGTGCGAATGAGAAGACGATCCGGGTAGAGGGTGAGAATTGCCATGACCATGCACCGTCGGATGATCCCGGCTTTATGCCTGTGGGTGTGTATATCCCTTGCGATGGGCTGCGCCACGACGCGCGGCTCGGGGCGGACGGTTGAAGCGCTGAAGGTGATCGAGCTTGAGGCTGGCGATTCGGCCAGGCGGTCGCAGTACCCGATGACCTTCGAGCGCAAGTGGGCAGGGCAACCCGTCCTGCTCGACACAGCCGACGGTTCAGCGTCGCGGTCGGCGCTGATGGTGGAGCTTCACCTGCGGCTGCGTGCCACGGGCAACGGGCTCGCGCGGGTGGATGACTACACCCTGCGCGTCCCGGTCAACGAATCCATCCCGCGTTTCGGCGCGTCGGAAGACGCCGCGATGCCCGTGCTCATGGCGCTGCATCGGCCGGGGGTTTCGATCGAGTTCAAGGGCGTGCCGCTCAGTGGGTCGGGTGCGGGCGGGCAGTCCATGTACGGCGGGCTGGCGCGGATCACGATCCGCGATGACTTCATTATCGCGGCCCAAAGGATCGAACCCCGCCCCACCGTGGCGCAGCTCGTGCTGCTGGGCCTGCGGGGGCTTACGGCCGACCAGGTCGCGGGCTACACACGGCTGCCGCAGCTACCCACTTACGAGCAGATCATCGAGTTGGCCGACGCGGGCGTGCTGCCCACCTACGTGCGTCAACTCAACACGCCGGGCTACAGCTTCGATGTCAAGGACCTCATCGCTGTGAAGGCCGCGGGGGTTGAGATCGAGATGGCGCGCAAGCTCCGCGAGGCGGGGCTGATCTATGACGCGGACCAACTGATCGCGGTGCATCAGGCCAGCGTGCCGACCGAGTACACCCTCGCGATGCACCGCGCTGGATTCGCTGCGGATGACAAGGCGTTGCTCTCGCTGCACCGCGCGGATGTCCCGACGTATTACGCCGCAGCGATGCGCTCGCGTGGTCTGGCAGACGATGGCCCGACGCTGCTGTCGCTGCACGCCGCGGGGGTCACCGCGGACCAGGCCGACACCTACACGCGCGCGGGCTACAACCTGGGCGCGAAGGACCTGCTGCGGCTGTTGGAAGCGGGTGTGTCACCCGAAGACGCGCTGCAACTCAAGCAGGCGGGCTACGCCTTTACCATCGCAGACCTGCTGATGCTGCGGCTTGCCGAGGTCCCCGCGGACTACGCTTTGTCCATGATCCGTGACGGGTTTACGCCCCTGAGTGCCGAAAAGCTGATCGACCTGCACGCCCGCGGCGTCTCGCCGGAGTTGGCGGATTCACTCCGCCGGACCGACGCCAAGCGAAGCGACCTGACGGCGCTCGACCTGGTCGAGTGAGGCGAGAATCACACGGAGAAGCTCAGCGGGCCGCGGCCTGTGCGCTGGCGGGGCTTTGGGGGTTGCCCACGAGGTCGGCGTTGGTTTCAAAGCGGTTCATCGCCTTGAGCAGCGATTCGACCTGCATCTCCGGCGGCATGTTCATCAGGCGGCGACGCAGGGCGTTGATCGTCGTGACTTCGGCCTCGGTCATGAGCTTTTCTTCCTTGCGCGTGCCCGAGGCCGCGAGGTCGATCGCCGGGAAGATGCGTTTCTCCGCGATCTTGCGGTTGAGGACCAGCTCCATGTTGCCGGTGCCCTTGAACTCTTCAAAGATCACTTCGTCGCCGCGCGAACCGGTCTCGATCAGGGCGGTGGCGATGATGGTGAGTGACCCGCCATCCTCGAACTTGCGTGCCCCGCCGAAGAGCTGCTTGGGCACACCCAGCGCCCCGGCATCGAGCCCGCCGGACAGCGTGCGCCCGGTGCTCGCCAGCCCCGGCGCGACGTTGAACGCCCGGCCAAGCCTCGTCAGCGAGTCGAGCACCACGACCACATCCTTGCCCTGCTCCGCCCAGCGCTTGCAGCGCTCGAGCGCGCCGATCGCAAGGCCCACGTGCTTTTCTGGTGTGTGGTCGTTGCTCGATGCCCAGACGGTGCAGGGGACGTTGCGGCGGAAGTCGGTGACTTCTTCCGGCCGCTCGTCGATCAGCAGCGCGATGGTGATGACCTCGGGGTGGTTTTTTTCGATGGCGAAGGCGATGTTCTGGAGGAGCGTGGTCTTGCCTGCCTTGGGTGGCGAGACGATCATGCCGCGTGTGCCATAGCCGATGGGGCAGAACAGATCGATCAGCCGGCAAGCGGGCGGGCAGCCGGGGTACTCGAGCGTGAGCCGGGGGGAGGGGTCGATGGGTGTGTGCTCGTCGTATGGCCGGAGCTTTGCCCACGCCTCGGGTTCGCCGCCCTCGACCGTGAGGATGTCCTTGGCGCGTCGGGCGGCGGGGTCGATGGCGTTCCACTTGACCTTGCGGTTGCTCTGGAAGTTGCTGCGTCCCCTGCGGTTTTTGCCGTTGCGTGCGCTCTGCTGCTGCTGGCTGGGGCTTCCGCCACCCACGGGCTTGCCGAGGGAGACCTCGAGCAGGCAGCCGGGGCGGAGGTTGTATCGCTCGATGAGCTGGCCGGGGATCACGGGATCGGCTGGGTCGGCGTGGTAGGTTTGGCCGTCGAGCTGACGGAGCCTGCCGTCGGACTTTTTGCCGAATTCGAGGATACCTGTGGCTGTCGTTTCGTCCATGGGAGTAGGGTCTCAGGCCGTGATGAGGTAGGCCGGGGTGGGGGGTGCCGGGATCGGCATCGGGCGTGACGCGACGCAAAGCGCCATATGGAATCGGGGTCCAGCACGGGCGCGGCCGACGGATCGGGCACACGCCCCAAGACTAACGGGCTGGGGTCGGCTCAGTGACCGGGCCAGTGCCCGACACGGAGCATCGCAGGGATCGAACGGGTTCGACACGCCCTGCAACAAGAGAACCCATGTTGTACCCGGTCCCCCCGAGAAATTCAAACCGAATCGTCACAATCTTCGATTTTGCCCTCTGAGGGGGCTTGGCAATTTGAGATTATGGGGTATGCTTGTGCGTGCCGGGGCAGGGTTGAGTCGCTGGTTCTGAATCCCAAGCAGGTAGGAAGCCATCCCCATGCGTCAAATACAAAGCGTGAGCACTGTTGCTGGAGCCGGGCTTTTGGCCCGCGTTGGAGCCGTCGCGGTGGCGGCGTTGATGATGATGCTATCGACCACGACCCCCGCGATGGGAGTGGTCGTGGTCAACGGGCAGGTTAACAACACCGCGCCGACGGGTGACCAGGGCTTCAGCTACGTCGGAAGGTTCGGCACTACCGGCGGGCCTAACAGCGGCGTGTACCTCGGCTACGTCAACGGCTACAACTGGGTGCTTACCGCCTTCCACAATAACACCGCTTCCGCCTTCTACGTCGGTGCCTCTTCTTTCAACCAGATCGAAAGCCAACGCATCGGCGGGGGGACCACGGACCTGCGGCTGGTGAAACTCGATGGCGGGTACATCGGGCTCGACCCGCTGGCGATCCGCTCCGATGCGATCACGGTCGGCACCTCGGTCACGATGGTGGGTCACGGCCGAGTGGCGGATGGGCCAGAAAAAGACTTTGATCCGAATCCTGGTGCGGGTAACGTGCTTCTCGGCTTTGACTGGACAGGCACTGACACCCGTCCCAAACTCTGGGGCACCAACGTCGTGACACAGGTCAATGAGACAGTCCTCAACACCGCAGCATTCCGCACCGTCTTCGACGACATCGGCGGCACCGAAGCCACCTTCGCGGATAAAGATTCAGGCTCCGGCGTGTTCACCTACAACGGCGGTGTATGGGAACTGGCTGGCATCGCTTTCACCATCGGTCAGGTTCAAAGTGATTTCCGTGGGGAGAAATTAAATAATGGCAATGGCCCCTACCCCAACAGCGTCTACGGCGACGTGAGTTTCATGGCTGACCTGACCCAGTACCGCACCGAGATCATTGCCAGCCTCATCCCCGAGCCCGGCTCCCTCGCCCTGCTCACCGCCGGGGCCGTGATGATCCTCACCCGCCGCGGCCGCGCAACCTGATTCCACGCCAACGCCCGAAACAACTCCCACCCCCCACCCGCCCAATTGATACCGAGTTATCAATTGATGCTATCATACGCACTCACCAACCCCCGGCGAGCGCAACATGTACCTCACCTTCTCCATCTACGCCCTGCTGATTGTGCTCATCTCCCTGGCCGGGGGCGCGGTGCCGATGGTCATTCGGCTCACGCACCGTAGGCTGCAACTGGCGACCAGCCTGATCGCGGGGTTCCTGCTCGGCGTCGCCCTACTCACACTCCTGCCCCACGCCCTGATGGCTGTCTCACCCGCCACCGCGATGGGATGGGCGGTGGTCGGGCTGATGACCATGTTCTTCCTCGAACGCTTTTTCGCCTACCACCACCACATCGCGCCGGGCGAGGCAGGCATGCCCCCCGTCACCGCCGACCCCGAACCCCTGGCCACCGCCGCCTGCGATGCGGAGCCCGGCAACCCGCTGGACCATCACCACGGCCACCCCATCCCAACAAGCCCGAAAGCCGAGCCGTGCCAAGACTCGCACCACACCCACCACAGCCACGAAGCACACGACCATGAACACACCAAGCTCTCCTGGCTGGGCATTACGCTGGGGCTGGTGATCCACTCGCTGATCGGCGGGGTCGCGCTGGGCGCGGCTGTGTCGGCTGAGGACCTCATCCACACCGAGGGGCTCGCGGGCTGGGCCCTGCCGGGGCTGGCGGTGTTCCTGGGCATCTTCCTGCACAAGCCCTTCGACGCGATGACGCTGCTGACGCTGCTGCGCGGCACCGGCTGGCCCAAGCCCATGCAGCACAGTGTGAACTTCGCCTTTGCGATGTGCACGCCGGTCGGCGGGCTGTTGTTCTTCTGGGGGCTGGCGGGGGTGGACCTGGCGCACGGCACGGTGGTCGGCTGTGCGCTGGCGTTTGCCGCGGGCGTGTTCCTGTGCGTGTCGCTGGCGGACCTGCTGCCGGAGCTTCACTTCCACCGCCACGACCGCCTCGCGCTGAGCGCGGCGGTCCTCGCGGGCCTGGGTCTGGCGTGGGCCATCGCCATCATGGAAGCCAAGACCCACGCCCACGACCACGACGACCACAACCACAGCCCCACGCCAAGCGCCATCAAAGACCCGCACGACCATCACGGCCACGGCCACGATGAACATGACCACCACGACCACGCAGGGCACGACCACTAAAACATCCCACAACCCGCAAGAAGCCTCAACTTCCTCAAAACTAGCCAGTGCCCCGAACCGGCCGCGCCCGCGTTGAGGGCGGGCTATCCATCTGAAGTCCAACGAAACCGCCCGCTCTGGCCCCTGCTACAATGGCCCGACAATGCCTAAAACGGCCAACCCACAAGCCGATTCCACCATCCAGACCGTCGCCTTCGTCAGCCTCGGCTGCCCGAAGAACCTTGTGGACAGCGAGAAGATGCTCGGCCTGCTCGCCGAGCAGGGCCTGACACCCGTGCCTTCCGACGACCCGGCCGACGTGGTGGTCATCAACACCTGCGGCTTCCTCGAAGCGTCCAAGGAAGAATCCCTGGGCGAGATACGCGACGCTATCGCACGCAAGCGGCGCGGCGAGGTGAGGCGGGTCGTGGTCGCGGGCTGCCTCGTGCAACGCCACCGCGCCAAGATCCTCGAGTGGGCACCCGAGGTGGACGCGATGATCGGCGTCTTTGACCGCGACAAGATCACCGAGGCGGTGCTGGGCGCAGCCACGCGGACCGCCGCCCACCGCGAGGCCTCGCTTGAGCTACCCGTCTTCTCCTCCATCGCCACCAACGCCACGCTTGCGAAAGCGGCACGCGGCATCGATTCGGCCGACGACAACTTCCGTGGCTACTTCGAGGACGACTCGGCCCGCCTCCGCCTCACGCCCCGCCACTACGCCTACCTCCGCATGTCCGAGGGCTGCAACCAGAACTGCGCGTTCTGCACCATCCCCTCCATCCGCGGCAAAATGCGATCCAAGCACCCGGAAAAAGTCGCCAGCGAGATGCGCGAACTCATGGCCGACGGAGCGTTCGAGATCAACCTCATCGGCCAGGACACCACGTCCTACGGCGACGACATCGGCTACGGCCCGGGCCTGGTCGGGCTCTTGGAAGAACTCAACCGCGTCGCGCAGGAAAATGGCGGCGCGTGGATACGCCTGATGTACGCCTACCCCTCGTGCTTCACCGATCAGATGATCGACGCCATCGCACGTCTGCCACACGTGGTGAAATACATCGACATGCCGTTGCAGCACATCAACGACGCGGTGCTCGACAGCATGCGACGCCGTACCAGCCGCAAGCTCATCGAGACCCTGCTCGGCAAGCTCCGCGACCGTGTGAAGAGTGCCGAGGGCGGCATCGCCATCCGCACCACGTTTATCTCCGGCTACCCCGGCGAGACCGACGCGCAGCACCAGGAACTGGTGGACTTCATCGCGGACTTCGGCTTCGAGAACCTCGGCGTGTTCCCCTACTCCCCCGAGCCCGGCACACCCGCCGGCACGCTGCACGCACAGCAAGGCATGGCCATCCCCAAAGAGGTCATCGACCAGCGGATCGAAGACATCATGACCACCCAGCAGCGCGTGGTCTTCGCGAAGAACGACGCCATGGTGGATGCGGCCGCGACGCTGGACGTGCTCATCGACAGTGCCGAGGGCGAGGCGTCGGCCGACGACACGGGGCTGGACTTCCCCACGTTCGTGTACACCGCCCGCACCAGGGCCCAGGCCCCGGACATCGACGCGACGACCACCCTGCTCTCACGCCAACGCCTGTCGCCGGGTGAAGTGGTCCCCGCGACCATCACCGGCTACAGCGACTACGACCTCACCGCCCAGCCCACCGCCGACCTCCAACGCACCACCGCCCTGCCGGTGATCCGCTAGGAGCTGTGGCCCACGCCCATCGGAGCCCCCATGTCCACCAGCACCGCCAGCCTCACCGATGAGCTCCGCGATTACGTCCACCGCATCAACGCGATGCGCGAGCACCCCGTGCTGGCAGAGCTCCGCGGCTTCACAGCCAAGCTGCCCAACGGCAACATGCAGATCTCCGTCGAACACGGGCGCATGATGGCCCAGCTCGTGAAGCTGCTGGGCGTCACACGCGCGCTGGAGGTCGGCACGTTCACCGGCTACAGCTCGACGTGCGTCGCGCTCGCGCTGCCCCCGGCCCCGCACGGCCGGCTGGTCTGCTGCGATGTCTCGGAGGAATGGACCAACATCGCCAAAGCGCACTGGGCCAAGGCGGGCGTCGCGGACAAGATCACATTGAAGCTTGGCCCGGCCGAACAATCACTCGCGGCCATGCTCAAAGCCGGCGAAGCGGGCAGCTACGACATGGCTTTCATCGACGCGGACAAACCGGCGTACCCCGGCTATTACCTTCAATGCGTGGAGCTGCTCCGGCCGGGCGGCATCGTGCTGCTGGACAACGCGTTTATGGGCGGCAAAGTTGTCAGCCCCCCCGCGGGCAACGCCGGGGCACAAGCCATGCACGACTTGGCCGAGCGCATCTTCAATGACCCTGGCGTGGACCCCTGCCTGATCCCGATCGGTGACGGCGTGCTGGTCGCCCGCAAAACCGCTTAACTCACGTGCAACCACACAGTCTGCCGGGGGCGCGGTGGTTAGCCGTAAGTGACCTCACGCAGGTTGTCGCGGTTCGCTTCGAACCACTCGATGGTCCGCCGCAGGCCGTCCTCGAAGCCAACCGCCGCCCGCCAATCCATCAGCCGCGCAGCCTTGGACGTGTCCAGGCATCGGCGGGGTTGGCCGTCGGGCTTGCTCGCGTCCCAGCGTATCTCGCCCCGGAAGTTGGTGAGGCGGGCGATGAGTTCGACGAGGTCTTTGATGGTGATCTCGCTGCCCGTGCCGAGGTTGATCGGCGTGGGGTCGTCGATCTTTTCCGCGGCAGTGACGATGCCCTCCGCCGCGTCCTCCACAAACAAAAACTCGCGCGACGCGCTGCCGGTGCCCCAGCACACGATATGGTCCGCGCTACCTCCGGGGGCTCCGGGGGCGCCGGGGGCGTCGCGGGCCTCGATGCACTTGCGGATCAGCGCGGGGATGACGTGGCTGGCGTGGGGGTCGAAGTTGTCGTGCGGGCCGTAGAGGTTCACCGGCACGACCACCGCGCTGTCCAGCCCGAACTCACGCTTGTACCCATCGAGCATCACGAACAGCGCCTTCTTGGCGACGCCGTAGGGCGCATTGGTTTCTTCGGGGTAGCCGTTCCACAGCTCTTCTTCATTGAAGGGGACGGGGGTGAACTTCGGGTAGGCGCACACGGTGCCGGTTTGGACGAACTTGCGGATGCCCCGCGCCCGGCCGTGCTCGATCAGGTGCAGGCCCATCGCCGCGTTCGCGAAGAAGAACCGCCCGGGGTGGTCTCGGTTGGCCCCGATCCCACCGACCTCAGCCGCGAGGTGGATCACGACATCGGGCTTCGCATCGTCGTACATCCGCACGACATCCGCTTCCTTGGTCAGGTCGTAGTCCTTGCGTCGGGGGATGAACACCTGCTCTTCCCGCACGCCGCGCTTGCGGAGGGCATCCTGAACAAAAGTCCCAAGAAAGCCCGCCCCTCCGGTGATTACAATGCGATGTTGCGTAAGGTTGAGCATGTCAAAGTGTACTATCGGATAGTCCGCACGTGGGGATATTCCTGAATCTCCTGATCGGAGGTGACCAAGGCACAGTCCAGGGATTGTGCGGTGGGCACGATGATTCGGTCGACCGGATCACGGTGGAAGGATTCGGGCAGTTGGTTGGCCGCGACCGCAATGGTCGGTGTCATCGGCAACCACACCACGCCCGGAAAATTCAGCGCGTCGTCGAGCCATTCTTCAGTGGGCAGACCCAGATTGATACGATTGCGTGACGCAAGCATAGCCACTTCCCAGCAAGTGATGCTGCACACACCGATACCGGAAGATCGGTGCTCATGCAGAGCGGTGGATTGCGCCAGGGTCAGTTTATTTGGGCGAAAGGCCCACCACAGCCAAACATGCGTGTCGATCACGATCATCGCAGCGCATCCCAGTCGTCCGGATCGCAAGCCGGATCGAAGGGGCGCTCGATCTCGAAGTCATCGCGGCGGTACTTCTCAGGGTCCACGACACGGGCTTGATCCGTACGCTGAACCACAATGACACGGGCGATCGCGCCGGGCACGAGATCGTGAATCGTCACTGTGCCGTCGGATGCCACACGTTGTTCGGATTCGACAAGCTTCATATCGAAAATTATATCACTGCTGCGCGTTGGAACCAAGCCTCAATGCCGCACACCCTCGACCGTGGCGATCTGGTGGCCGGCGTCGCGTAGCGTCTTCTCGCGGGCGGCCAGCTCCATGTCGTGATCGACCATCATGTCCACCAAGGCCTCGAACGTGACCCGCGGCTCCCAGCCGAGCTTGCGCTTGGCCTTGCTTGGGTCGCCAAGCAGCAGGTCCACCTCGGCCGGGCGGTAGTAACGCGGGTCGATCTCCACGTGGTCCTGATAGTTGAGCCCGACCCGCGCAAACGCACGCTCGCAGAAGTCGCGCACCGTGCGCGTCTGCCCCGTCGCCACGACATAATCATCCGGCTCATCCTGCTGGAGCATCAGCCACATCTGCTGCACGTAATCCCCCGCAAAACCCCAGTCGCGCTTGGCGTCGAGATTGCCCAGGTACAGCTTGTCCTGCTGGCCGTGCTTGATCCGCCCGACCGCGCGCGTGATCTTGCGCGTCACAAACGTCTCGCCCCGGCGGGGCGACTCGTGGTTGAACAAGATGCCGCACGAGGCGTGGAGGTTGTACGACTCGCGGTAGTTGATCGTGATCCAGTGCGCGTAGAGCTTGGCCACGCCGTAGGGAGAGCGCGGGTGGAACGGCGTGGCCTCGGACTGCGGCGCGGTCTCGGGCATCCCGCCGAACATCTCGGAGGTGGACGCCTGATAGTACCGGATCTGATAGCCCGAGTCTTCCTGAAACTCGCGGATGGCCTCAAGCAGATTCACCGCACCGACACCCGACGCCTCGGCGGTGTAGATCGGCTGATCGAAGCTGACGCGGACGTGCGACTGTGCCCCGAGGTTGTACACCTCGGTGGGCTTGGTCCTGCGGATGAGCTTGGCCAGGCCGTTGGCATCGGTCAGGTCCGCATAATGGAGGCTGAGCTTGGCGCCGGTCTCGTGGGGGTCTTTGTAGAGGTGGTCGATGCGTTCGGTGGTGAACGTGGACGACCGGCGGATCAGGCCATGGACATCATACCCCTTGGCCAGCAGCAGCTCAGCGAGGTACGAGCCGTCCTGCCCGGTAATACCAGTGATAAGAGCGCGCTTGGGGTTGATGGGCATGGGTTTTCCTAGGTGGTCGATCTGCGTGATGGTACCAACCTTGTCGGCCGATTCGTGGCCGGGCTGGATCGTAGCAAAACGGGCGTCAAGGCATGCCAATTTTTTGCGCAACCACCGCGTTAGAATGGGGCGAGCAGAACACCCGCCGCCAACCCCTCGTAGGAAGTACATGCCGATGCCTCAACTCCTCGGGACACACCCCCGCACGTGCTCGCACGCCCATAACACGAGCCCGGACGCTTGGCCAGCCCCCCGCGCATGTGCGAGGCCGATCCTGCTGCTATTGCTCCTGGTGTCGCTGGTGCTTGTGACGGCCGCCCTGCCCACCCCTGCCCACGCCATCGTCAATGGCCAAGCGCCAGCCGACGACGACACCCGCTACGACGCCATCGCTGCCTTCAGCCACGCCCGCTGGCTCGGCCTGAACCCGGAGCACGCGAACGCCCGCGACCACAACTGGTACGGCAACGCAACGCTCATCGCCCCGGATGTCGTGATACTCGCCAAGCACCTAATCAAGGGCAACGCCGAGCCGCCTGCCGGTGAATACGCCGTGCGCTTCCGCCGCAAGCCCGACGGCTCGCTCGGCAGCAAGAAGGGCGCGGCAGACAGCTTTCACAACGTGAAGATTGTGCGCTTCATCACCGCGCCCAACGCAGACCTCGCGCTGGGCATCCTCGAAAAACCGGTCGAGCACATCAAGCCGATCGCGCTGGGGCTTGATGCCGAGGCGCTCGATCAAGCGGAGGCAATCATTGCGGGCTGGGGCTCGGAGAGCCGCTTCCGTGGCGTGGGCGGGCCGAGGAACCAGCTTCTGATCGGCAAGACCTCCGCCCTCCGCCCGGCCGGTGCCCCGGCTATCCGATTTCCGGCGGGCGAGGTCGAGCTCCGAGATTGGCGGGAGAACAAGGAAACAGGCGAGATGGAGCGTAAGCCGTATGTCGTGACCGATGACCCTGTGGTAAACATGTTCGACTCCGGCGGCGCGCTGCTGCGTGAGACCGAGGACGGCCAACTGCGGCTAACTGGCGTCATCGTGACCTACGGCGGCGCGGTGTCGCTGGATCACTTCGCGGATGATGAACGGTTCCCGCTCAACGCGGTGGTGGAGCAGGGGGGCGAAGCCCTGACCGATAAGTCATTTGCTCACAACCCATAATGTCAGGGGTACTCAGTGTTCGCAGATGTTGGGGCTGAATCGAAGACGCGCCATTGCACACTCGGCGGCAACGCGGCAGTGTATTCACGCAGATGTTGGGACAACTTGTCTACACCACCGCGATCAATGGCGTAGAACGCCACTGTGCTATCGCCACAGATAACGTTGTCTTGGATGGTCCACTCGCCCGCCTTGATCCAAGAGTCTGGCAGGCCTCCCGTTTTTGTGAACCATCGTTCGTACACCATGACAATCGATCCGCCGCGATGGCGCATACGCTCATCAAGCAATTCCGGGCTGAGATCCCCCACGATTCTTGCCCTAGCGGTAGCGGTGTCCGCAAGGCCCCAGAGATCGACGATACCCGCACGCCCCAAATAAGCGACAGCCCCGATGTCATTGGCTCCGACCACGTGATCGCTGTAGTACTGTCGGATGAATGTGGACATCTGGATCTGCTGTTCATAGATATTGCGGCTCGCTTTCGGGAAATAATCGATCGCCACCGCGGCCCGTACCGCGAGAGGGATCATCGCCACCGCACAGGCCAAGCCCATTCCCCACCGCCCGAGCCCGCGATGGGACTGGAATACGCCGCTCCGGCCAGCCAAATGGGTACACAACGAAACCAGCAAGGGGATGAGCAGGAACATTTCATACCGAAAAAGCCAACCGATACGTGCGAACTGAAGCTGCGCCAGCATGGCCAGCAGCACGATGATCAGCACCCAGGTGTCGCGATCCATAGATTGCCGGCGACGGAGGAATAGCACCAAGACCCCAAGCCCAAGCAATCCGGTGATGTGGCCATGGTTTGCCCGCATCAGTGCGCGCGGGACCCTCAGCAGGAAATCAAAGATTTCGTCGGGGGTGCCGCCAATCGATTGTCCTTTGATCAGAATCGAGTTCGGTAGCCACATCCCGTTATGGGCGAAAGACCAGACGGCGTAACCCCCAACTGCGACGGCGGTGCCGCTGGCGATGACGAACGCGAGCCTCCACTGACGAACCCAAAGCGCCAGGATGACAAGGATGCCGGCGGTGAAAAGAGTTTCAAAGCGTGCGAGTGTTGTCACGGTGCAGAGTAATCCGATTCCCACAAGGGGCCAGATCGCTGGCCGCCTGCCGGTCCCGGCGAGTCGCGCGCAGCAAAGCAAGAGCAAAGCAAGATACAGACTTGTGTGGAGGGTGGTTTCAAGTGATGCAAAAGCAACGGTTGGAACCGCAGCCAGTACCATCACTCCAAACAAGAGCCCACTTCGTGTCTGTAGGGCGGTGAATGTGTCGGCCATCCATCGATTGAGCATCACGATCAAGACGATGACACAAAGTGCATTAAGGATCAGTGGGGCCCAAAGATTTGCCTCGAAGATGAAGAAAACGGTGCCGAGCAATGCCGTCCATAGTGGCGATGAACTGGCGGGCTCAAAGCTGCCGGGATTGATGCCCCAAGTGCCCGATTCTGACAAGGTGCGGGCCATCGCCAGGTGGATATAGGTGTCGTCGAGTGGGTAGACGATCTGATCGCCAGTTAAGCGGGTGGTCAGCAAAATCGCGATGGCGATGCCGGTCATCATCAGGCTCGATACCAAGAGCGCAGGCATAAGCCGATACATCGCAGGTGATAAGATGTGTTTTTTCATTGCCGGTTGCCTTGGTGTACGATCCTCTTTGGCGGTACGCAGCATAGCGTAATAAGTTTGATGTGAGTATGCGGAGGGTACCGATCGACTGCGGGTTATGGCACGGGTTGCACAGTGGTGTTCGGTCACGATTGTCAAACGTAGTGATGAAGGCTTGGGGACTAGATGCCAGTAGTAGCCGATAAATCGGTCAGAGGATGGGGGAGGTTGCCGGTGGGGCGCTGCGCCTTGTTGCGGCCAGGCCGAAGACAGGCTCTTTCGCATGCCGTGGCAAGTCACGACTCTGGAAAACTGATCAGCCGCGGCTTGGGGCGCAGCTATGGGGACAGCGCGGTCAACGACGGCGGCACAGTCGTCCTGCACACGCGGATGGATCACTTGCTGGACTTCGATCCGCAGACCGGCGTGCTTGAGGCCGAGGCAGGGGTGAGCATCGCAGACCTGATCGCGGTATTCCTCCCACGCGGCTGGTTCCCGGCCGTAGTCCCCGGCACGCGGTTCGTGACCCTCGGCGGAGCGGTGGCGGCTAACGTGCACGGAAAGAATCATCACCGCGACGGGGCCTTCGCGTCCTGTGTCGAGTCGTTCGACCTGATCACCGGGGCGGGGGCGAGCCTGACCTGTTCCCGAACATCGCACGCGCCGGTTTTCTGGGCGACGCTTGGCGGCATGGGACTCACCGGCGCGATTACGCGGGTAAGGCTGCGGCTCATGCCGATCACCTCGGCCCACCTGCGCGTCGCCTACACGCGCGCACGCCAACTGGATGACCTGGTGGATCGGCTTGAAGCAGCAGGCGACCAGACACGCTATTCGGTGGCCTGGATCGATTGCCTGTCGCGTGGTTCGAGCATGGGGCGGGGTGTGGTCATGGACGGGGATTTTGTGGAAGGGGCCGCAGCGTCACCGCTGGCGGTCGTCCGCAGGGCGCAGCGGCGTGTCCCGTTCGACCTGCCCTCCCTGGCGTTGAGCCGGCCGACTGTCCGGCTGTTCAATGCGCGGTACTTCCGCAATCACCCGACCGCCGAGCGCCTGGTCGATTACGAGCGGTTCTTCTTCCCGTTGGATGCCGTGGCCGATTGGAACCGGATTTATGGCAAGCGGGGTTTCGTGCAATTCCAGGCGGTGTTTCCCGCGGCCGACGGGCGCGACGGGGTGCGTGCGCTGCTGTCGCGGATCGCCCAGAGCGGGCAGGCCAGTTTCCTGGCCGTTCTCAAGCGGATGGGGCCGGCCGACGCGGGGCCGCTGAGCTTTCCCATGCCGGGCCTGACCCTCGCGCTGGACCTGCCGAATCGGGGCCAGCGTCTGCTCAATCTCACCGCGGAGTTGGATCGGATCGTCATCGAACACGGCGGGCGGGTGTATCTTGCCAAGGACGCCTGCTTGAGTCGGGCGAGCTTCGAGGCCATGTACCCGCAGCACGAGGCGTTCAAGGCGCTTTGCCGCGAGTTGGACCCCGCGGGTCGGTTCAGCTCCTCGCAGTCGCGCCGCTTGGGGTTGACCCCATGAATCTGCAAGCCTCAACCAGGACCGGCGAGTCGCCAACACCCACCAAGCGAGGCTGGGTACTGGTGGTCGGTGCTACTTCGGACATCACCCGCTGCGTGGCCCGGCGTATCGGGGCGCTCGGCTACAACCTCCTGCTTGCCGCTCGTGACGCTGAACAACTAGAAATCGAGGCGGCGGACCTGCGCGTGCGCTGCGGCGTGGCTGTGTACACCATGTCTTTTGATGCTGTAGTGGATGAACCCTCCGCGTGGATGGCTGCGATGCGCCAGGAACTGCCGAGGGATGATACGCTGGTGGGGATGGTGGTCGGCCTCGGGCTGTTTGCCCGCGAATCGATGGTGAAGCAGCAGCCGGAGCTTGCCCAGCGGATGGACCGGGTCAATCATCGCGTGCCGGTGGCGTTGACGGAAGCGGCGCTCGGTGTGATCCCGTCTACGGGTTTTGTGTGCGTCATCGGCTCGGTGGCTGGCGACCGGGTGCGGGCAAACCTCGCATCGTATGGCCAGTCCAAGCGGGCGTTGGATCAGGCCCTTGCCCGGATGCGATCCGCCCGGCCGGGGGGGCCGCAGATCATCACCGCCAAGCCGGGCCCCACGGACACCGCGATGACCTGGGGCCTTGAAGCTTCGGGCCCCTTGGCCCAGCCCGACGAGGTGGCGGCATGCATCGTGCGGGCGATCGAGCGACGCCAGTCGATCGTGTACTGCCCCGGCCGATGGCGGTGGATCATGGCTGTCATCCGCGCGCTACCCGGCCCCCTGTTCCGCTGGTTGCTGGCCAACCGCTAAGCCTTCAGTCGATAACACACGTATCGAGCATAATCGGCTGACTCAATCGCGGTCAGCCACGAGCAAGCATTGATCCACATGCGTCAAACTGGTCACGCATCGCCCGATAACCCCGCATGAACACCGACGCCATCAGCCCCGCCCCCGGAATTGACCCTGGAACTAGCCCAGGAACCGACCCCGGAACCCACCCCGGACACACGCAGGCCGAGGGGGCCATCGCGGGCTGCCCGCTCTATGTGGACCTCGACGGGACACTGATCAGCACCGACATCCTGGCCGAGGGGATGTGTAGGTTGATCCGCGAAAAGCCCATCACCGCAATGCAACTTCCGCTGTGGCTGATCGCGGGCCGGGCGACGGTCAAGCAGCAGGTAGCGGAGGTGGTCAAGCACGATGTGGCCGACCTGCCTTACCGGCCGGAGGTGCTGGCTTACCTGAATCAGCAGCGCCAGACGGGGCGGCGGATCATCCTCGCGACCGCAGCGACCCAAGCGGTCGCTCTAGCTGTAGCTGAGCACCTGGGGATGTTCGACGGCGTCATCGCTTCCGAGGGCAAGGTCAATCTCAAAGGGCAAGCCAAGCTCGAAGCGATCCGTCAGCAGGTGGGCTCTGGGCCGTTCGCGTACCTGGGCGACTCGGCGGCCGACGTGCCGATCTGGCTGGAGGCTCAAGAGGCGCTGATGGTGAGCCCGCCCGCGTCGGTCCGCCGCCGCGTCGAGGCCGCGGGCCGAGCCGTGCATGTGCTCACCAGCAGGCCGGCTCAGCGTATGCCCATGCTCCGGGCCCTGCGGCCGACGCAGTGGTCGAAGAACCTGCTGCTGCTGGTGCCCATGATGGTCGGCCACATGCTGACCGTGCCCAACCTCCTCTCGGTGCTCATGGGGTTCGTGTGCTTCTGCCTCGTGGCCTCGGGGGTGTACCTCGCCAACGACGTGATCGACATCGAGGCGGATCGTCGGCACCCGGTCAAGCACCGCCGCCCGATCGCTGGGGGACACATCTCGCTCACCACCGCGGCTGCGGGGGCAGCGGGGCTCATGAGCCTGGGCCTGCTGCTCGGGCTGTTGACGATGCCGTTGCCCTTCGCGGGCCTGCTGCTGGTTTATGCGGTGGTCACCTCGGGATATTCGCTGGTGCTCAAGCGGGTGATGCTGGTGGACGTGCTCGTATTGGCTGGGCTCTACACGCTGCGTATCCTGGCTGGTGCGGTGGCGATCGACATCCGCCCGTCGTTCTGGCTACTGGTCTTCTCGGTCTTCCTGTTCCTGGGCCTGGCCTTTGCGAAGCGGTATTCCGAACTGCGTCTGATGCGAGGGGAGGACCGCGACCGGGCGCTTGGGCGCGGCTATCTGGTCTCCGACCTGAGCCTGATCCGCACGCTGGGCGTCAACTGCTCGCTGCTCTCGGTGATGGTGCTGTGCCTGTACATCAATCAGGTGACCACCGCGGAGTTGTACCCCAACACCGAGGCGTTGTGGTTCGCGCTGCCGTTGTTCCTGTATTGGTTGTTCCGGGTGTGGATGGTCGCGGAGCGCGACCTGATGGTCGGCGACCCCCTGACCTGGGCCTTAACCGACCGCCGCACCTACGTAATCGCAGCCCTGACGCTGGGGCTACTGCTGGTGGCAAAGTGGGCGTAAGTACTCAGCCCGAGGCGGGTGCGTCTTGTGAAGGCCGCCGCAGGCTTGCCACGCTCAGCGTGACAATGATGCCGATCATCGCATACACCTGATGGGGTAGCAGCAGGTATCGCCAGACCAGCGATCCGGTGATCGCATGCTCAGCCAACGTGCCCCGCTGCAACGACAACAGCACAGCCACCCCGGGCACGAAGAACACACCCGACAACGCCAGAAGCGCCCACCCCAGTTTCCACCGACGCGTGGCCACCAGATGCAGACCCACCGCGAACGCCAGCACCAGCACCGTCGCGGCGTAATAGCGGTTGTACGCCGAGAACACACACCCCGCCGCGAGCAGCGCGTACACCGTCATGACCTGCTCCCTTCGTTCGGTTGCCATCGTCACTCGGGCCCGCAACGTGCCCCAGACCGCCAATCCGACAATCACCCCGCCGACCAGCAACCGGGCAATACAGATGAGGGGCGGTTCGTGGGTGAAGGTGTGCAGCAGCGCCGCCACGTCCACCATGATGAAGCGACCGTCCCCCATCGCCACGTAGTTCGCCGCCCCAGCCATGGTCAGCGGGTCGCGCGGTGCCGAGGTGAAAGCCGTCAGATTCGCACGCAGGCCCGCGAGCCAGTCGATCCCGGCCAGTTCCATCCGCAGGATGCCGATCCCCAGCAGCGCCGCGGTGCCCAAGGCCCCGGCCGCGACGACCACCCACCGACCCATCAGCAGGTAGTAGAACCCAAAGAGAATCACCATCTGTGGCTTAAGCGCTGCCGCGACAGCCAGACACACACCAACCAGCACATCACGACGGGCCAACTCGGCGCGCATCGCCAGCGCCACAGCCGCCAGCACCATCAGCCCGTGTTGCCCCTGTGAGATGGTGGTCTGCACCGGAGCCAGCGCAAAGGCCCCAGCCACTAACCACAGCCCGGCCGCGTACCGCCGATGAACGTCGAAGACGCCAAGCAGCGCCCAGAGGGTCATGCCCAACGCCGCAAGATTGAGGGCCATCATCCCGACCTTAGCGGCCTGAAAGCCGACCAAACCCAGCGGGGCCATGACCGGGAAGAACCCCGGCGGGTTCACGCACATCGCCACCGCCTGCCCATCCCCGCCAGACGTGTCGTAGAGCCGCTTGATGGTCGCGTGGTCGTAAGGGTCCTCGCCAAGCAGCCATGCCTTGGTCCCCGCGTAAAAGGTCGGCAGGTCCACCGTCTGATCCCACGCCCGCAACGGCCCGCGCGCCAGCAAGTACACCAATGCCACGAACAGCACCATCCACCGCCAATCGAACCCAGACGACGCGTCGCGCATAACACTCAGCATAACAGCCCGATGGCGAGCAAGTGCCCCACGCATGGCCCATGGCACAATGCTCTGCCATCAAGCCCACGGCGAGGTTAGTCCGATACTACCCCGACCGGCGCGGACGCCGTGCCGTCTTTGCCGATAAGATGCCCCATGCCCAGCCACTGGCAGTACGCGGGACCAGCGGGCGGGATTGGAAACACAGCATGACCTCAAGCGACTGGCTCAAACAGGTGGTGGACGCGGTGGCCGAAGTGGTCGGGCCGCACGATGGCGTGGTGCCGCTCCACGCGCCTTCGCTGGAAGGCAACTGCTGGGAATACGTCAAGCAGTGCATCGATACCGGCTGGATATCCTCGGCCGGGGAGTTTGTCACACGCTTCGAGGAGCAAGTCGCCACGTACACCGGGGCGCGCCATGCCGTGGCGGTGGTCAACGGGACCGCAGCCTTGCACGTGGCCCTGCTGCTGGCAGGCGTCCAACGGGACGATGAAGTCCTGACCCAATCACTCACGTTTGTCGCCACACCCAACGCCATCCGTTACTGCGGGGCTGTGCCGCATTTCCTGGATGTCAATAGCACAACCCTCGGGCTGGACCCCGCTGCGCTCAACGCCCGACTCGAAGCGATCGCAGAGCGGAGGGACGGCGGCGTCTACAACCGAGAGACCGGCCGCCGGCTCGCCGCCATCGTCCCCATGCATACCTTCGGCCACCCAGCAGACCTAAGCGCGCTCCAGCGGATCGCTGAACACTGGGGCCTGCCACTGGTCGAAGATGCGGCCGAATCGCTCGGCTCGTTCTACCACGGCAAGCACACCGGGACCTTCGGCCGGCTCGGCATCCTCAGCTTCAACGGAAACAAAATCATCAGCACCGGCGGCGGGGGCATGATCCTCACCGACGACCCCGAACTCGCCCGCCGTGCCAAGCACGTCACCACCACCGCCAAGCTGCCGCACCAGTGGGAGTACGTACACGACGAGACCGGCTTCAACTACCGCATGCCCAACCTCAACGCGGCCCTCGGCTGCGCCCAACTCGAACGCATCGACGACCTGCTGGCCAGCAAACGCCGCCTCGCCGAACGTTATGCACAATCATTGTCAC
>JBGTLW010000300.1:0-2723 GCA_041743835.1 Phycisphaeraceae bacterium
ACCAGTGCGCGGGTGCGGGCCTCGGCCCCGGCGGGGTCGTCATCACGCCCAAGCCGTGGCCCCACCTTGATCTTGAACGCGCCAAACCCGCAACGCTCGTGCAACGAGAGCATGCGCTCGGCCTCTTCCTCGGCCGTGTTCGCCCGGCTCATGGAAGAGCCATACACCGCGATCGGGCGTGGTGTCCCGCCGAGCAACTCGCACACGCTCACCCCCGCGCGCTTGGCTTTGAGGTCCCACAGCGCGGTGTCGATCCCGCCCGCCGCGCGGTAGAGGAACGTGCCGGTGAACTTGTAGTTGCGCTCGAGGATCGTCTTCACGATCGCTTCGATGTCGTCGCCGGCCTGCCCGAGCACCCAGCGGGGCGCCATCGCGTGCAGGGCCTCCTCGGTGATGTGTGGCATGAACGGGGCGGTCTGGCCCCAGCCCTCGGCCCCGTCCTCATCGATCACACGCACCACGCACAGGTGGTCCAGCCGATAGGTCTCGATCGCGGTGATGACCATGCGCATTCCTTAGTGTGTTGCGGCGATGAGGGTCATCTTATCGCGTGAGGGTGGGACAGGCGTCTCGCGCTACAGGGTGGGACGGTGCGTCTTTCCCGTCATTCGGCCTCAGGCCGAAAGCAAGCTGTTTTTGGCCTTTGGCCAACGACAGGCGGGACGCCTGTCCCGCCGAGCACTACGGGCTTTACCCCATACGTGTCGGTTTATCATTGCCCCCGCGATGCCCGGCAAGGTAGAATCGGGCGAGAGATGGTCGGGGTCGGTTCCGGGGCCGTTCCGGGGCTGGTTCCGGGGCTGGTTCCGGGGCTGGTTCCGGGGTGGTTCCGGGGTGGTTCCGGGGGGCGTGGTGTGGTTTCTGGATTCTTAGGTTCCGGGGGCGAATGGGAGTGTTGGCATGGATATGACGATTGATTGCCCGCACTGTGGGACGCCGTTGCGTGTGCCGGAATCCGCGGCCGGTCGCCGGGGGCGCTGCATCGAGTGCGACCAGCGCTTCAGCATCCCCTCGCTGCACGAGCTGCTCGACGCGACGGTCTCGCATTTCATGGTCGCGTCGATCGATGCACAGGACGAAGCGGAAGACGCGTTCGATGAAGCGGTGACCACCGGCGAGTTCGCCTCGACCCCCAGCCACGACCATGCCTCCGGCCACGATGCCCAACACATCACCGGCGAAACCGTGATGGGCATCCCCATCGTCACCGCCCGAAGCCCCGGCGACACCGCGTCGCCCATACTCTCCAACGACACCTTCTCCCCACCCGGAACCGCCCCCGCCCCCGCCCCCGGAACCGCCCCCGGAAGTTCCCCAGGAAACTCCCCCGGTAGTTCCCGCGCCAGTCGCTCCGCCGACCAACTGCGCGAGGGTGATGATGACGACGACTTCGCCCAGCAGCACGGCGACCTGATCGACATTGCGGACGACATCCAGCACGATGACCTGTACGAAGATGCCCTCGCGGCCACTCCCAACCACCCGCCCCTGCCCCCGCCCCCGGAAGGTTCAGAGGAGGAACTGGGCGACGGCGCGGCACCCCGGCCAGCGGGCGGCAACAAAGCGCGTTATCCGGATGACCTGCGGCCGACGCAGCCGCGGCCGTACCTTGTCGTGCAGAGTGTCGGGCTCGAGGGCGTGACGCTGGCGTTTGATGCCAACTGGCTCAAGCACGAGGTCTTCCGCACGTCCATGCCGCAGCGCTGCGCGTTCTCCGGCCAGCAGGACGCGCGCACGCTCATCGCCCGCGCGATGATCTTCCACAACAAGCACCAGGGACAGGACACGCCGTTGCACTCGCTGGAAACCCGCCACGAGTTGTCGCTGGCGGCCAACCCTTCGCCGCGCGGCATCGTCCGCGCGATGGGTCGGCTGGAGGGGTTCAATGAGCCGTTCGATTTCCCCATCCTGCATTACGTCCACCCCGGCAGCGCGAGCAACAGCCTCTACTGCTCGGCCGAGACCCGCGGCGATGGCATCACCGCGTGCTCGGTTCTCATCCCCCATCACCGCACCGCGCTGGAGTGGATCGAGCGTGTCAACGGGCGCTGCGGCCCGGAGTACACGATGCTCAAGACCGACCTGGAGCACTACGCCTCCGATGCCTGGCGGCGCCTGCCGGACAAGGTGCGCCAGCGCCTGTCGATCTGGTGCCAGTTCGCGCCCGGCGAGCGGTTCGGGCTGTACCTCAACGATGCGGACTTCACCACGTCTGATGCCGGGCTCGCTGGCGTGGTGATTACGGATCGCCGGTTCATCTATCACAAGTTCCGCCGCAGCCGGTCTATCTCGCTGAATCAGGATGCGCTGCTGCACATCTCGGTGGACAGCAAGATTGCGCGGCTGACGTTGCAGTCGCACGGCCGAGCGGCGCGGTGCGGGAAGATCCACAAGGCCGACCTGCCCCAGCTCATTCAATCCCTGGCCGACGCCCCGAAGTTGCAGGTCCAGGTCCGCAAGAGCACGGGCGTGGCGACGTGAGAGTGTGGAGCAGCGTGGGGCCGGGGGGGTGCCATGGTCAACGAGCGCAGCGAGGCCGGCCATGCGTGGCACCCGCTGCGTGTCGGGCATGGCCGGCGCTTCGCTTGACCATGGCATCTCTGAATGAGTTGCCTTTGTCAAGCATTGGGGCGGAGCAGTTCCGGTCATCTCTGCGGGCTCTTGAGTCCCATCCGGTTTCGTTCGGTGGCCACGGCTTCCCAATCACCCGGAGGCTTGATCCG
>JBGTLW010000301.1:0-10373 GCA_041743835.1 Phycisphaeraceae bacterium
CCCGCCGCAAGCCGCATCGCCGCCTGTCGCACCGCCAGCACGTAGCTTGGGTCGGTGGGCCAGGTGGACCACGCCTTGTCTGCGGTGACGGTGAAGAGCAGCACGCGGCCGTCGCCGTGGCGCTTCTCGATGATGGCGGGCCGGCGGTCCTCCTCGTCCCAGTACGCCAGCACGCGCACGGGGTTCTGCACATCGTCGTCCCCCGCGTCGGCAAGCCGGACACCCAGCACCCGCCGGGGCACGATGTTGCTCAGCACGCGTGGCGTGAGCCGGCCCAGGTCGTGCAGCGGGGAGTCGTCCAGTTGTTCGACGATCAGGCCACGGGCGCTAACCTCGACCACCTCTTCGAGCATCGCGGGCAACGGCCCCTTGCCGCCGCGGTAAAGCGTGGTGTTGTAGAGCGCGGGGTCGAGCTGGTCGCCCGCGAAGATCATCAGCCCCATGCCCGCGCGGACCATCTCATCCAGCTCCGCAGCGCGGGCGTCGGTGAGCGCGGCCAGATTGGCGAGGACCAGCACGTCCGGCGCGGTCATGGGCGAGCCGAGCCATTCCGAATCGATCTGCCGATCGATGGCCCAAGGGACACGGCCCACGGTCATCGCCAGGGCGATGAAGTCGGTCTCGGATTCCCAAGGCTCGGCTGCGGGCTCGCCATCGACCAGCGTGATGTCGAGCCGACGCTTGGCATCGATCACCAGCGCCCTGCGGTTGTCTTCGGGTAGGGCATCATCGGGCAGCGTGAGTTGGACGGTGTGTGGGCCGGGCGCGTTGAAGGTGTGGGTGATCGTCAGCTCGTGGGTCTGGCCGGGCTTGTACTCGGGCAGGCGGATGGGGCGTGACTCATCGTTGACCGTGAGGATCGCCTGATCGGTGGCGGGTGCGGCATCGCCCTCGACGCGGATCCTGGCGCGGAGGATGAATGGCGAATCGACCAGCGCGACCGCATCGCCGGGGGCCCACTCGACCAGTGCCGCGTTGCCCGCCGGTGTTGAGCCGACATCGAGGATGCGCACGCTCACGCCCAACTCCGCCCATCGTTGGGCCTGCTCAGACACCTGCGCAGACCAGCCCTCGGCGCGGAGGTCGGTGATGAGTGTGACTTCGCGCGTGGGGAAGGTGGCGGCGGTGAGGTGGAGGTCGATCTCACGCATCACACCCGACCAGGGGGCCGCGGCGTGCGTGGTGTGCAGGGCGCTGATGGATGCGAGCAGGGGGGCGGGGTCGCTGATCGGGGCCTCGCGGACCAGCGGGTTGGCGGGGTCGGTGGCGGTCAGCAGTGTGAGGGCGTCTTGGGTGCCCACCTGTTTGACCAGTTCGCTGGCGACCTGCTGCGCACGGGAGAACGCGCTTTGACCACCGACGCGGGCCGCCATCGAGAGCGTGTCGTCGATGACGATGATCCGGCTTGTCCGGCCCTGCCCGCCAAATAACGCGCCCAGCCCGGTGCCCGAGACGACCGGCCGGGCCACGGCGAAGATCAGTGCCATGATGACAAGCGTGCGGATCAGCAGGAGCAGCCACTGCTCAAGCTGGAGTCGGCGGCGGTTGGTCCGCAGCGTGAGCTTGAGGTAGTGCATGGGCGCCCAATCCACGACGATGAACCGCCGCCGATTCAGCAGGTGGATGATGATCGGTGCCGACGCCAGCGCCAGACCGCCCAGGAGCCAGGGCGCTAGGAAACCCATGCTGCACCTCCACACGCCTCAGTTGCGATGAGGTGTCGTTGACGGGCGTCGTGGCGTGGGTGGCGGTGGGATCGCATGGGTGTGCTTTTGCGGTTACTCGGCGGCTGGGGTCTGGGTGTGCTGGCTGCTCATGTGCCCGGCGTGCTTGGCGATCTGGCCGCCACGCTGCAGGCGCTCATGCAGGTAGTGCGATAAGGCAAGGCCCATGTCCTGATCGGTTCTGACCAGGACGTGATCGATGCCGCAGAACCGGCAGCGGGTGCGGACCTCTTCGATAAACACCTCCATCGCCTGCCGGTAAGCCTTGCGGAAGGCCCAAGGCTCTGCGAAGACCTCCTCGCCCTTGCCCCCGGCCGGCGGTTCGATGTCGCGGAAGATCACGCTGTCGCCAAACGGCAGCTCGATCTCGTCACGGTCGAGCACGTGGAACACGATGATCTCGTGGCCGGCGTACTGGAGCTTGCCCAGCCCGCGGTAGAGCGCATCCAAATCCGCCAGCAGGTCGCTGATGACGATCACCATGCCGCGCTTGTGGATGCGGTCCGCAGCCTCGGCGATGACGGGGCCAAGCTCCGTCTCCTTCCCCGGCTGTGTGTTGCCCAGTGTGTCGAGGATCTTGCCGAGTTGTGACCGTGTCGCGCTTGGCCGCAGGATCGCGCGGATGGTGTTGTCGAAGGTGATGAGTCCGACACTGTCGCGCTGCTTCATGAGCATCGCTGCCATGCACGCCGCGAGTGACGCGGCATAGTCGAACTTGCTCTGGCGTGCGTCGCGCCCGCGGTACTTCATCGATGCGCTGGCGTCGAGCACGATGGAGCAGCGGAGGTTGGATTCTTCTTCGAAGCGTTTGATGTAGAAGCGGTTGGAGCGTGCGAAGACGCGCCAGTCCAGGTTCTTGAGGTCGTCGCCGGGCGTGTACTCGCGGTGGTCGGCAAACTCGGGCGACACGCCATGCAGCGGCGAGCGGTGCAGCCCGGAGATCGAGCCTTCCACCACGCGCGTGGCGCGCAGCCCCAGCCGGGTGATCCGGGACAGGACATCGGGCTGTAGATAGTCTCGGCCGTCGGGCATGATTGCTCCTGTTTAGCGGGGGCTGTCGCGGCGGGTCCGCGGCGATCAATACCGCCCGCTAAACCGATTTACTTGAGGACCCGGTCCACACGGGTTTCGCTGGGGTGCTGATCGCTGAGCGGGATGGTGTCCAGCAGCTTGGCGATGAGCGTGTCGGAGGTCTGACCCTCGGCCTCCGCGTTGTAGTTGAGCACGATGCGGTGACGAAGCACGGCCGCGGCCATCGCCCGGATGTCCTGGGCCTCGACCTCGGGGTTGCCTCGCAGCGCGGCCCGCGCTTTGGCTGCCATGATGAGCGACTGTCCGCCACGCGGCCCAGCGCCCCACAGCACCCACTGCTTGACGAAGCCCGGCGTCTGGACCCCTGACCCGTTGCCACTCTCGCCACGCACGCGCGTCGCCCGGATCAGACGCATCACGTAGTCCAGCAGCAGATCGCTGATAGGCACCTTGCGGACCACCTGCTGAAGCTCGATGACTTCCGCGGCAGCGAGCACCGGCGACGGCTCCTGGGGTGTGCCTCCGGTCATCAGGCGGTAGATGCGGCGCTCCTCGTCGGCGGAGGGGTAGTCCACGAACACCTTCATGAAGAAGCGGTCGAGCTGGGCCTCGGGCAGCGGGTACGTGCCTTCCTGCTCGATGGGGTTCTGCGTGGCGAGGACAAAGAACGGGTCGGGCAGCGGGTAGCGTTTGCCGCCCGAGCTGACTTGTCGTTCCTGCATGCCTTCGAGCAGGGCGGCCTGGGTTTTGGGCGGGGTCCGGTTGATTTCGTCGGCCAGGAGGATGTGCGTGAACACCGGGCCGTGGACGAACTTGAACTCGCGGTTGCCTGTCTCCTTGTTCTCAAACATGACCTCTGTGCCGGTGATGTCCGAGGGCATGAGGTCGGGCGTGAACTGGATGCGTGCGAAGTCCAGCGACATCGACTTGGCCAGCGTCGAGACCATCAGTGTCTTTGCCAGCCCCGGCACACCCTCGAGCATACAGTGGCCCCGGGCGAAGATGGAGACGAGCAGCTGCTCCACCACATCATCCTGCCCAACCACAGCCTTGGCGATCTGCTCCCTGATCGCGGCGTGGGCTGTGGCGAGTTTTTCGAGCGATTGTAAGTCGGGGGCTGGTTGGGTCATGGTCGGTCTTTCATCACAGAGGGCACGGAGGCGCAGAGGCACAGAGGAAGGCGGGGTCAACCATGGACAACACGGCAGACACCTTTGTGCAGGACTTCCGATTCGAAGTTGATCACCAGCCCTAGGCGTAGGTTGCTCGCACGGAGGTAGGCGACGGCTTGTCTGGTATATTTTTTTGGGTTGGCTTCTGCGGCTTTGAGTTCGAGGACAAGTTGTTGCTCGATGAGTAGATCAATCTTGCCGTCACCGATTGTGCGGCCTTTGTAGGTAAGCTTCACGGGCACCTCGGATTGGTACGCGATGCCGCGTTCCTGCAATTCGATCATCATGGCGCGGTGATACGTCCTCTCATGGAAGCCCGGCCCAAGATGCCGGTGGACTTCGATTGCCGCGCCGATCACCGCTTCGGTCAGCTCGTTGTCCTGTTCGCCGGGCAATGTGTTTGCGTCATCCATCCAAATCACTTCGCTTTCTTCTGACCTCTGCGCCTCTGTGCCTCTGCGTCCTCTGCGTTGAGCGTTATCGCTGGTAGATCGGGAGGTATTTGTAGGGCAGTTGGAGGATGACGCAGGCGAGGGCGGTGCCGTAGGTGGTACCGATGCCGTCGCCGGTCCACGAGCCGTCCTTTTGTTGAAGGCCGACCAGTTGTTTCTGTGCGGAGGGGAAGTAGCGGTCCCAGTATTCATCCCCAGCCTGATAGAACGCCTCGGCCGCGTAGAGGTGGGTGTAGTAGTCGTGTCCGCCGCCCTTGGACCACTGGTTCCGCTGCGCATCCATCCGCTCGAAGACGTACTTGAGGCAGGTCTCCGCCAGTGGCGAGTCGTATTCCCCGGCGGAGTAGAGGCAGGTGATGGCGGCCGCCGAGATCGCCAGCCGGCTGCCCCCGCCCGAGGCATAGGAATAGCGGATGCCGCCCTCCGTCGCCTTGCACATCTCCAGGTACTTCACCGCCTTGTCCACGGTGGACTGGGGTACGGTGAACCCGGCGTTGCTTGCCGCACGCAGCGCCTGCATCTGCGTGACCGTGACGCTGCCCTCATCACCCGCGCCGGGGGTATAGGTCCACCCGCCCAGCGGGGACTGCGCCCTGGAGGTCATCTCGATGCCCTTCTCGATGATGGCGCGCATGCGTTCCCGCGTGCGCTGGTCTGTTTCCATGCCGTAGGCGCACGCGAGGAACAGCATCGAGAACCCGTGGCCATACATCGACCGCCCGCCAAACTCATTGGATGAGCTGATGAGCCCGTCGGGGCGGGCGTTGCGCATGATGTATCGCACCGCCTTCTTCACGTTGTCGGCATACTGGCCGCGGGTGGTGGTGTTGCCGTGCGCGAGGAACGCCATGCCCGCCAGCGCGGTCATCGACACGGGGTAGTGGGTTCCGTCATCGTTGTTGCGCCACGACCCGTCGTCTGCCTGGGTGGTTGCCAGGTAATCAAGCCCGCGGCGCACCGCGAGCTGCGCTTCGGGTGTGACGTGCTTGGGCAGCAACGATTCCTGGGCCGGGCTCAGCGGCGCGAGCAGGAGGCCGAGCGTCAGGAGTGTGATGAAGAGCTTGTGTGGCATACGTCGAGGTTCTGCCGCGGGTTAGTCTTGTTGGATGGCGAAGCGGACGCGGAGGTTGACGGTGATGGGCAGCGGGCCGAAGCGCCGGGTGGTGCTCTCGGGCGTTTGCTGCTGCTGCTGGGCGTAGTTGTAGAAGTACATCGCGCTGATCTGCGGGCCACCGGTGCCGGCCGCGGTTTCCTCGATGGCGACAATCGGGCCGAGCTTGACACCCGCGAGGTCCGCGAGCCGTTGCGCCTGGGCGCGGGCGTCGGCGACAGCGCTTTCGTAGGCGCTGGCTTTGGTGGCGTCGGGGTTGTCGATCGTGAAGGTGGCCAGCGAGGTGTCCATCTGCTGGCCCCACATGAAGGGTTGGCCCTGATGCGACATCGCGGCCCCGGTGACCAGCCCCGCGTCCTTGGCCACATCCAGCGTCTTCATGATGTGTTCGATGAGTGCGGTTTCATCCAGCTCGCCCACACCCGCGAGCGTGATGGTGAGCAGCTCGCTGACTCGGACCTGTGTGTCGAGCTGCGGCTGGGGTTGGCCTTGCCAGATCATCTGCATCTGCTGCTGGGTGATGGTCGAGTCGATGCTAAAGCCCCCGCCCTCGATGCTCAGGCCGTCGATCCCCGCCCCCTCCATCGCTTCGATCGCCCGGCGTTTGGCGTCACGGAACTTGACGACCGCGTCGGCCGCGAGCGGCGCCTCGGCCGTGACCCGCGAGACGATGGTGACGGCCGTGGGCCTGGCCTCTGCGGTCCCGCGACCCACCACAGCGATGCCCGCCTCCTGAGCAGCCTGTGCCGCGCCAAAGCACATGACAACCGCTGCGAAAGCGAAGGCGTGAGTGAGCAGGCGGCGGGTGTGTCGGGGTGTAGGCATAAGCGGGGCCTCGGGCGGGTGCGGGAAAGGGCAGGACGATGCGCTTAAGGCGCTGGGGCTGGCTCAATCGCAAACTCGAGGAACACGCGGATACGCACCTTCGCGCCGCCGATGCCGTCGGCTGCGGTGGATGCGCCGCCCTGGTTGTCCAGGCTGAGCACCCCGCTCATCTGCAGGGCCTGCAACGGGTTCTGGTACGGGTTGTGGCCCGCGATGCCCGCGCTGTCTTCGCGGACGCTGACGATCGGGCCAAGGGTCACGCCGGTCTGACTCGCCATGTCCGTGGCCCTGGCGCGGGCTTTCTCGATCGCTTTGGCGCGGGCCTCGGCCTCGGCCTTCTCAGTGTGGTCCGACTCGAAAACGAAGATGCTCATCGGCTGGTTGCCGTAGCCATAGTTGAGCATCAGCGTCGGGTCCATCCAGCCCAGCGGCAAGCCCGCATCACCCATCGCCTCGATCAGCTTGGTCAGCGTTTGCACCAGTTCCTCTTCGCTGAGCTTGTCGATGCCGGTGATGACGACCTTGAGGCTTTCTTTCGCGACGATCTGCGGCTTGGTGTCGATCTCGGTCGCCGCGAGCTCGGGGTTCCACATGCGCTGCTGCAGCATGTTGATGGTGTTCTGGTCGTACGCGGTGTGGATGGCCATGCCCTGGCCCTCGACGGTGAGGTTGGGGATCGCCAGTTGTTGGAAGGTCTCGATGCCCCGCCGCTTGGCGTCCCGGAACTTGACCACGGCATCGGACGCCAGTTGGCCGCTGCCCTGCACCGAGGTGACCAGGGTGACCCTGCTGGGCTTGACGACCACTTCACCGATGCCGTCGGTGGAGAGCCGACTTGGTGCATCGGCGCGGACGGTGGGCGCAAGCGAACACATGACGATGACCAGCGTGGCGGCAATCGTGGCGCGATTCATGGTGTGGGTTCCTGGGCGTCGGGCGTGTCGGAGACAAGGGGGTAGGCGGTGACGGCCATGTTCGAGAGCGTGATGAGTTTGCCGTCGGCGATGAAAATAGAGCCGCCATACGAAGCACGGTCGGCCCCGGTGAACTTATGCACACGGTCGCCTGTGGCTTTGCTGTACGCGAACGGCCCGCGGCTGGTGAATACCGCGAGGCTGTCGCCGAGGTCGGCCACGGTTTCGGCGGTGGTGCCCGCGCCCAGATTCACCGACCACTTCATCTGCCGCCCGTCTTTGGAGATCGCGACCAGTTCGGGGTCCAGGAAGTAGTAGTGCTGATCGTCTTGCGCGACCAGCCGGGCCTCGCCCGACAGCGGCCGCTCCCACGCGATCCGCCGGGCATCGGTGTCGATCGCCAGCAGTTTGTTTGCGGCACGTTCCTTCACCAGCAGCAGGCCATCGGCGACTTCGAGGATGCCGACATGGGGTGTGGAAGCGGTGACCCCACCCCCGCCCCCCCAGCCGCCGCGGTGCATGGTTGCCGCCGCCAGGGGCTGGTTGTATTTCATCGCCCAGCGGAGGGTTTTGGTCTCCGGCTCGATCGCCAGCATCGCGCCGTTGTTGGTCATGATGTAGGCGGTGTCACGGTGGATGACCACGCGTGGCACGGGCACGACCTGATTGCCGCGGGAGTTGTGTGTCATCTGCGCGTTGCCCAGCAGCATGGACCAGGCCTCGGCCCCATCCCCGACCGCGATCGCACGCAGCGTCACCGCCGCGTTCCCCGCCTGATGCGTCACGCACAGCAGAGAACCACCCAGAAGCACCGGCTCCCCGAGGAATGTGGTCTGTGCAAACTCCGGGCGGGTGTCGGATGACCAGGTCAGTCTGCCCGTGGCCTTGTCGTACACCGACAGGCGGTACGGCTTGTTCCACTCGGCTGCGGCGGCTGGCGGGAGGGTGACCGTAATCAGCCGATCGCCATGCAGCAGCAGCCGGTACTGCTGGGCGTTGAATGTGCCGTTTTGTGTGAGCGATTGAAACTGGGCGGTGAGCTTGCCAAACGGCTCGGTCTGCCAGAGCATTTTGCCGGTGTTGAGGTCGAGGGCAAAAAGGATGCCCATCCAGTTGGCGTAGAGCCGGTCAGCGTCGATCACCGCCTCGGGCGCTTTGGTGCCGACGCCGGACATGGCCTGCCAGGGCTGGCTGGTGGCTGTGTGCAGCCGCTGCTTGCCCACAGGGCTCAAGAAAGCAGATTGCCACAACGGCTCAACACCCTCATCTGGCAGTTTCCACCTTGACTTGCCAGTCGCCACGGGAGCGTCTTCCCTCGGCAGCGTGGATAGCAGGGTAGCGACGAACTGATCGATCGGGACCGCCTTGCCCTGGAGTTGGATGGGTTGCGACCCGTAGCGCGTGGTTAATAGGTCTGCCTGCTGGCGGAAGTCGGTGTGATGACCGGATCGGAGGGCCGCGGTGGCGATCTTGACGCGCAGCCGTCGGGGGTCGAGCGTTGACTCGCCGTGATGCGTCAGCACCGCCTCCCAGCACCGCCGCGCTTCGCCGAAGCGCCCGCGCTCGAAGTAAAGGTCGCCAAGCCGATCCCCCGCGACATCACCCACGCTGGTGATGAACAGTTCGTTGTAAATCTGCTCCAGCGCGGCAAGCTCGGCCGGTGTACCGACCACGGCCGGGTTCTCCGCGTCGGCCAACAGCTTTCGTGCTTTGCCATCGAAAAAAACCTGCACCGCCTGACGCCCGGCCGGGGGCAGCGCAACCAGCGTGTCCCACACCTGTTGACGGATCGGCAGGTGCAGGCCATCCGCACGAGGCAGCAACGCGCCCTTGTCCGCAGCCATCACCTGATCCATCACCCCGAACGCCTTCTCCCACTGCTCTGCCTTGAGGTGACGCTCAAAATCGACCAGCGCATCAAGGACTTCTTCTTCCGCGCGGGGCACCGAAAATCCCGCTTCCGAGCCATCCGCCACGCCCAAGGCCTCTTCGGCGAACATCAGTTCGCCCCGGCCCGCTGAGGCAGCCATCGACCAGCACGCCACGGTCAGCGCGAGGCATAGCTTGAGTTGGGAACCGGGCACTGTGCGAAACAAACTAAACCGCAGAACTGAGTTGCGAGGCATAAACGGCCCTCGGAACGAGTGATGGAACATCATGTCTGCATCCGTCTTTATAGACGGGGGCATTCTACCCATTCATAGACGCGCATGGTACCGCTCCGGTTCCCACAAACTGGAATCGAATGATCAATTATTTCAGTTTGGGCGCGGGGATGGTCGGCTCGTCTGCCAGTAGCCGTCGGGGGTTGTCCACGATGAGCTGGTCCAGGGCATCTTTGCCGATCCTTGCCTCGACCACGTCGATGCCCGCCAGTCGGCTTTCCAGCGAGTCGGGCCGGTGCAGATCCAGCGCCAGAACAGCGTAAAGCCCTTCTTCCAGGAACCGCCACGCCAGTGCCTCGGACCCCGGCATGTCCCGCCCGGTAAATGGCTGAAAGTTGCCTTGGAACAACACGCCACGTGATGTCAGGGCCGAGATCACCTGTTCCAGTTTTTCACCCATCAGCCCGCGTTCGGGGTGCGCCAGCACGGGCTTGTAGCCTTCCGCGATGAGCCAGTCGATAGTCTCAAACCCGTGTTGGGGAAAGTCCCTATCCCAAGAATCCACCAGCACCGCTTTGGAGTCACCCAGCGTCGGCACGCCGTAGCGCTTGAACCAGTCGATCGCCCCCTCGAACAGACGCACCTCCCCGCCGACGATCAGGGTGTAGTCGAGGCCGTGGTCAGCCAGTTGCTTCCGCAGCAGCCCGGCCCAGTAGTCCACGTGACGGGGAATGTTGCCGGGGTACATGTCCGGCCAGATGTGGGGCGTAAGAACCGACGTGCCGTAACCACGGGCGATTAAGGCCTCGACGCTCTGGATGGAATGCTCGGGCAGCACACAACCGTCGTCGATCCCGGGGATCAGGTGGCAGTGCAGGTCGATGCGTCGGTTCATGGCTAGGCGATCTCGTGGTCGTGTGATTATGTCGGCAAGGGGGGGATGCAGGACGCGGCTACTTACTGGCCGGGGCCACGGAACCACGACATTTGGTCGCTGCGATGGCCCAGCAGGTGGAAGCGTAGCCATTGGAGCGCACA
>JBGTLW010000302.1:0-13542 GCA_041743835.1 Phycisphaeraceae bacterium
CGTGGCTACCCAAGTCGGTGCCCGGGGCGTACACCGTGTTGGACCCACTGGCGGTGGACATGGACGGCCCCGCGGAACTGGCGTGGCTGAGGGAGCCGCACCTTTGGGTTACACCCGAGCTAGCAACCGCGGTACGCAAACCCACGCCGGCACAGATGCGGGTCATTGAGCAGATGCCTCCCGAGATCGTCTCCCAAATCCGGGCTGGCCACAGCAAAGTGTGGCTGTCGCCTAACATCTGCCAAGTCTGTTTCCTGGATAAACAGCCCTACGAGCGGTATCCAACACCCATCTCGCGGCACTGCTTCGACGCGTTGGAGTTCAAGCAGGACCTCATGGCTATGGACCGGGCAACCATCCGCACCGTCAAGAACCGCATCCTCAAGTTGCGAATGTGACAGCTGAATCAGTATTTGGCCCCCCCAGCCATGACAGAACTGGCGCCAAGGGTCCGCAAAGCGGGATTATGTTCAATGCTGCCCGTCAGAGCGTCGCCCTTAGTGACTATCTCAAATCCCCCTGACCAGCCGATGATGTGACCTGAACCCCAACTTCAAGGAGCCACGGATGGCCAAGGACAAGCAGGTAGCCAAGGCGATGCCGACGATCTGGCGTTGCCCGGACGATCTTTGGGAACAGCTCATCGCGCCGGTGATCGAGCAGTTGGACCCGCCCGCCAAGACCGGCCGCAAACGCATCGACCCACGCCTGGCACTGGACGGGGTGATCTACCACATGCGCACCGGCTGCCAGTGGGCGGCGCTGCCCCGCGAGTTCGGCGACGACAGCTCCGTGCATCGCACGCTCACCCGCTGGATCGACAAGGGCGTGTTCAAGGAGGTCTGGGCTTCCTGATCGCCTGCTGCGAGGACGCGGAATAGACACAGTGGCAATGGCAGTCCGCTGATGGTTTCATGGGCAAGGCGCGTTTTGGGGGGACCATACCGGCCCCAACCCCACGGATCGCGGCAAATGCGGGGTCAAACGCAGCGCCCTCGTGGACGGCAAGGGCTACCCGCTGAGCGTGGTGGTCGCGGGGGCGAACGTGCACGACTGCAAGCTGCTCGAGCGCACGATCGAAGAGATGGTGGTCGGTCGGCCCGAGCCGGGGGACGCGAACTACGTCGAGCAGCACCTGTGTCTGGACAAGGGTTTCGACAATCCGACGGGTGAATCGGCGGCGTGGTCGGCGGGGTACGTGCCGCACATCCGACGCATCGGCGAAGAGAAACTCGATGAGCGGCAGAACAAGACCCAGCCGGCGCGTCGCTGGGTGGTCGAGCGCTTCGGCCGCTGGCTCACCGGCTGCCGCGCGTTGCTGGTTCGTTACGCGAAGCAGTCGCCGGTGTACCAGGGTCTGATCGATCTGCAATGCATGCTGCTGTGGTACCGCCGCATCCGGCGGGCGGGGGCGTTGGGGGATTTGAGATAGTCGCTTAGCCTACCCACCGCCGCATCCACTTCCCACCCCCGCGCCTCGATGACGTCCAGCAACTGCGGAAGTACGGGGTCCATTTCCGCTTTGCGGTTCGGGTTGACCGCCTTCAGGTGTAGTCGCGTTCCTCGATCGTCTTCCGATCGAGCCACCACGAGCGTTCACTTTCCCCCGGCTTGCCGTTTCGCTTGGGCAGCCGCTCGAAGTCGGCCCTACGATCCCGCGTGAAGGGTTTGGTCTTAGTCACCTTCACATGCACTGCTGGATGAACAAGACCTGCGTGGCACTGGTGCGATAGGCGTAGTTCGTCTGAGTGTCCACGCCTTTCTTCCCCCGAAGGGCGGATTGGTCACTATCACGTCATATTGGGTCGGGGCGTCATCGAACAGCCCGCCATAGATCGTGTGGCCGGTGAGCATGTTGCCGGCTGGGACCACCAGTTTCTCCTCAATCTGCTGACAGTGTGACCAAGGGTAAATGCGTTGGCCCTAGGCACTGCCGTGAAATAGACACTAGCGATCTGGACCGACCGAACCGGCGATGTTATAAAATGCGCTTGGGTTTCAATATGTCCACTTTTCTCATGCGAGAGTTCTCATTATGGATCAAGCACGCATTGGCATCATTGGAGCCGGTGGCGGCGTGGCTAACCTCCACCGCAGCTACTTCAAGGACCTGACCGGAGCCACGCTCAGCGCGATCTGCGATATCGATCCGGCCAAGCTGGGGCGGCTCGCTGAACAACACCCCGGCGTGCCCACCTACACGCAGGCCGAGGCGTTGATCGACTCGGGTGATGTGGACGCGATCCTCATCGCAACGCCACACTACTTCCACCCGACTTATGCGCAATATGCTTTCAAGGCTGGCGTACACGTGCTCACCGAGAAGCCCGTGGCCGTCACTGCGAAGGCTGCGCAAGAGTCGAACGACGCCTACGCCGCGGCCATCAAGAAGCACCCCAAGCTCCAGTACGCCGCCATGTTCAACCAGCGCACGCGGCCGCAGTGGAAGCAAATCAAAAAGATGTGCGACGACGGGACCCTCGGCGAGTTGATCCGCGTCGAGTGGGTCATCACGAATTGGTTCCGCAGCCAGGCCTATTACGACTCGGGCGGCTGGCGCGCGACGTGGGCTGGCGAGGGTGGCGGCGTGCTGATCAACCAGTGCCCACACAACCTCGACCTGTTCCAGTGGTTCGTCGGCATGCCCGAGAAACTCTGGGCTATCGCGGGCATCGGCAAGTACCACCACATCGAGGTCGAAGACGACATCACCGCGATGATGTCATTTAAGAACGGCGCCACGGGCACGTTCATCACTTCCACCGGCCAGACGCCGGGCACTAACCGCCTCACCATCGTCGGGGACAACGGCACGCTCGAATCTGTCGAGGGCGGCAAAGTGGTCTTCCGCGAGGCTGAGCAAAACATCCGCCACTTCTGCATGAGCACCCCGGAGCGCTTCGCGAACGTGTCGGTCACCGAGCACGTGATCAGCCCACCCCAAAGCCCGCCCGAGCACCGCACGATCACACAGAACTTCGTCAACGTCATCCTCGGCAAGGACCAAAAACTCATCGCCCCGGCTGTGGAAGGCGTCCACGGGCTGGAGTTGGGTAACGCGATGCTGCTCTCTGGCCTGCGTGGAGGCGAGCCGGTCAAGCTCCCGACCGACCGCGACGCCTTCGACGCGACGCTCCAGAAGCTGATCAAGCACTCGAAGTTCCAGAAGAAAGAGAGCAAAACCACCGGGCCGCAGTCGATCAGCGGTTCGTTCTAAACTAAAGTGGTTGCCGGGATGATACGTGCAAGGTTGCCACCGAGCCCCGAGGCGCTAGTCGCGCTTTTCGCCCAGTTCGCGGCGAGACCCATGTCGTGTCTGTCGTTCCGTGCTGCGGGCGATAGCAAGGGTCATATGCCGCCTCTTCAGACCCACGCTCCATCCAGGGGCGCAACCATTGACTCAAACTCTCATGGGCAATACAATGGCTGTTCAAACGTCTGAACACGGCAGATTCGCACACAGGCGTCGCGACGTTCGCAAAAGGGTTCAAGCAGATGGCAACGAGCACACAAAAGAACACAGTTGCAAACGCCATGTATCGCTACGACCGCATTCACAGGCCAGAGACGGATGCCCATGCGATCAATGAGTCGCACATCAAGCAGTATCAGGAGCAGGGATTCCTCGCGGTGGAGGGCGTGTTTGATCCGTCCGAAGTTGCGGAGGCTGAATCGGGCCTGCTTCATCTGATCGGCGGAGGCCGACCAGACTTCAAGGGTATCGAGTTTGAACGGGGCATAGACGTGACCGGCCTGTCGATACAGGAGCGCGAGCAATATGTCCGCAAACTGATGGAGTTCATTCCATACGACCATCGCCTCGCCGCGGTAAGCCGACACGCCTCGATCATGTCAATCGTGCAGCGTTTGGTCGGTACGGAGGTGCGCGTGATTCAGGATATGGCCTTACTTAAGCCGCCACGCGTCGGGCGGGACAAGCCTTGGCATCAGGACACAGCCTATTTTCGGGTGCAGCCGCTTGATCTGGTGATCGGCGTGTGGATAGCCCTGGACCCCGCGCTACCCGAGAACGGGTGCATGCACGTGATCCCGGGCAGCCACCTCGCGGGCCCTCAACCTCACTACCACACCTACAGTTGCCAGTTGCCCGATGATGCCGTGGATGTGGAACGCGATGTGGTTGTGCCGTTGCAGCCGGGTGGCGTCCTGTTCTTCAGCGGCCTGCTGCACCATGGCACGCCACCCAACACATCAACATTGCGAAGGCGAGCGCTGCAGTTTCACTATGCGTCCGTACTCTGCCACGACGCGACAGCCGAGGAATACCGGGCACAGTTCAAAGACAGCAAAGGCTACGCAGGGTGCAGCGAGTGGGACGAGGGCGCGCTCAAGCGGCCTATGTCCGACCGACCCTCACATGGGCTACCGGCATAACTACGGCTCGACTCGGTACAAGCGGAAATCACCCACTGCTGTTGCGACAAAGGGCTATTGCACGTCCGAACCCGCGCCTGCACTATTCTGGCGGAGCAAGTGCGCGGATATCCTTACCGGCCCGGCTATTTGCGGTTGACAGGTCTGCGGCATTGACGCGGCCGTCGCGCGTGACGTCGGCCCGGACCGCCGTTTCATCCGCGGCATCAATCGGATCGGACACTCGCGAGTTGGTCCAGCTCAGATCAGCAGCATTCACCCGCGCGTCGCTGTTGACGTCCCCCATCAGGGAGGCAAAATCGATGCTGCTCCCCTCGCCCAGCGTAATTCCCTGAATCGATCGCACACCGACCAGGTCGATCCTGTACCGGGCGGCATCGGGCAATGCCGGGTTAAACTCGATCACACCAGAAGTGCCGCCTGCCCCTACGGAAGCCGTGACCGTCACACCGAGCAGGTTGAGCATCTGGCCATCGCTGCCACGGCCTCTTAGCTGCACAGCATTCTGCGAGAAGCTTGTGGCGTCGATGGTCCTGTCAACCTCAAACACGACTTGCGTGATGCCGCCGTTGCGGGGTTCTGTAAACTTGCCATCGCCACTGATGGGCAAAGCGACTTCACCGACACCACGCGCGTGAGCCGCGACGGAAGACCAGCGTGTTACGTTAAAGGTTGATCCCGCGTGTACGGACAACTGGGCGACCTCAGCGGGCGACAGTGCGGTCTCATAGATCCGCACGTCATCCAGGACCCCCTCAGCGTAACCGCCCGCGGCCGTGCGACCAATATAGAGCCTGTCTGCGGGCCTGAGCTCAGGGGATGGCGTAAATGCCTGGGTAATATCCAGTTCGCCGTTGATGTAGATGGTCGCGGTATTCCCCACATCATCGAACACAACCGCGAAATGGTGCCACTTCCCATCATTCAGATTCTTCCGCTGCGAGAACATATCGAGGTTTGACGGTGTTGTATTAGTGGAGCATTTGAACGCAAGCCCAAACTGACTGTCCTTGTCAACAAAGACGGCGTAATTACGGTCGCCGTATCCAGCACCCTTGTGGATGATGTTGAAGTGTTTGTTATTAACGCTGGTCTTGAACCAACCCATCAGTGTGAAGGTGGTCAGGTTGAAGTCGTTGTGCAATCCGACGTCGATGGTGTGATTAGCACCATCCAGGTTGAGCGCGCCATCGATCACACCGCCCTGGGGCGTAAAAGTGCCGCCGGTCCCGACGTTGCTGTGATGGTTCCGCCCCGAGGAATCGATTGCCTGGGGCGAGCCGGCCGCCTCATCAAACTTGTACCAAAGGACAAGCGGCGTTGTCGGCGTGGCCGAATCATTATCAAGAATCACCAAGGTAGCCGCGGCGGGCGTGCCGATGACATAAGCCGCGTCGGCGCTGATTGTGAGTACGACCGTCTCGTCACCTTCAATCAGGTCATCATCGATAGGTATCACGGTCACGGTCACGGAGGTTTGATTCGCGGGGATGAGTGCTGAAGTGCCCAGGGTTTGGTAGTCCACTCCGTTTGTCGCTGTGCCGGTTAGTGTGAACTTGACCGAGAGAGCCGTGTTGATGTTCCCGCCGGCCCGCGTGATCGTGAATGTGCCGGGGACCTGCCCCTCTTCAGCGGCTGGATTCGGGCCAGCAACCACACTCACGGTTGATGGTGTGATGGTACCCGCGAGCTCATGGGCACCCACGCTGGGCGGCTGCGAGGCGGACACGGGATTTCCCCAAAAGTCGCGACCGCCATTGTTGGCAATCACGCGCCCAGCCCCCTTCATGGGCGAAGAAGCCTGCAGTTTATACGCATCGACAACGGCTGCTCCGGGATTAACAAGCTTCGGATCAACAGTGATCTGATTGGCGGGGAGGCTGTTGTCGCCGATGGTCCCGAAGAAGCAATTCTTCTCCCATACTGTGCCCACGACCTGCGGCCCCTCCCAAATCTTCAACACACCACCAGGCGCGACATAGAAGATATTGTTGTAAAATTTTGTGCCGTTGGGGAAGCCAGCCCAATCCTGAAACTCGATTGGGATGTTGAGGTTACCTGGTACGTAGAAGGTGTTGTTGTAGATCTGAGCATTCGTCGTCGGCCCCGCGATCATCATCAACTCGCCGCGCTTCTTTGCATAGTTGGGCTCGCTGGCAATCGTGTTCTTTCCATCATTGCTGCTGACGTTATATCGCACGATGGTATTGCGATTCCCGACATTGCCCTGCACCTGCGCATTGCCCTTGTCACATATCAGGATAAATCCACCCGCGTTGTTGTGGCTGTAGTTGTATTGGACGATTGTGCCTTGGGTGTTGAAATCCGAGTCAAACGCCTGACCATCATGCACGTTCACGCGATCGGAGACCTCGTTGAACTGCATCACGGTATTATCGGCGGACCACGGCCAGATGCCCGCGGTCGCATCAGCGTTCACCGCCCCACCCCCACCGCGACAGACGTTGTGCTCAATGAGCGCGCCCTCGGTCATGATTACGATGATGTCGTTGCCTTTGGAGAACTCGACACGGTTACGCCGAATATGCACGTTGGTGTGCGGGTTCCACACGTTTCGCCCGGTGAAGGCTCCGTTCACGGTGATGCCAAGCGCGCCGGCCCGCGTGACGACATTATCCTCAATCAGCACATCATTCCATCTCGAAGCCGAGCCCGCGTGGGCTGTGACTCGGATACCACCCGTGGCATTGGGCATGTCGTGGACGTTCAGATCGCGGATGCGCAGGTGTTGTCCCGTGCCAAAGTCCTGCAGCGAGACATAGACACCCCAGGCGTTGTTCGCACCGCCGGTGACATCAAGGTTGCTTATCTCCCAGTACTGCTGGTTGTGCAGCTTCACGACTTCTGTATCGGTGCCGCTCCCGGTGATCTTCGGCTTGTTTCCGCTGCCATACATCCCCAGCACAATCGGATTGCCCGCAGCACCCGAACCCTTCGGCCAGAGTTGGCCGGTGTATGTCGAGCCTGCCTTGAAGAGCAGTTGGTCACCCGGGGCAAACGTTTTGGCGTTGACTTTGCCGAGGGTTTTCCACGGCGTCGCGGCCGACGTGCCATTGTTTGCATCATTCCCGCCCACACTGTCCACGTAGTATGTCGCCGCACCCGCGTCGATGGCCATGACCATCAAGAAAAGTGCCACCACGCCTGTGAGCCAACCCGCGCGAACACGTGCAATCCATGTCATGATTTACCTCTGGATAGATGCCTGAAAGCCGCGTCAGCACTACGGACCGCGCGACAATTCGCCGGTCAACACGATGCAACCGCTGTCCTCACACGCCGGGCTTCACGCGCCTCTGGCGGCGTGACATGATGCCGGCACAACCGAGCAGGGTCAGCAGAATGCTTGTCGGCTCGGGGACGATGTTGAGGACGAACTGGCCACTGGTTGTGGGGATGTCTTGAGCACCCAGGAAGAATCCGTCGGGGACCACATCTATGACGATGAAGTTCGAGCCATACGCCTCCGGCACGGTGAGAAAGAGAGAAAGCAGCGTGCCGGTTGAGAATGGAGTCGATGAGAAGGCGTCGAAATATACATCCACCTCGCCGGGATCGAAGGATCCCGCCACATAGGTGGATACGCCAAGGGTCACCGGGAAACCATTTTTCGGGTTGCTATTGTCGAAGCCGGGGACGAATGGCGCGCCCCAAGCGTAGCCGTCATATCGCAGGCCAGGCTCACTGAAGCGGACCGTGAAGGTCGCTCCGTCGAGTTGGTCTGATGCATCCGTGGTCAGCACCAGATCGAGCACAAAAGAATCCCCCGGCTGGACGGTAATCCCGTGCAGACCACCGCTCCGCGGGCTTACCTCATAGTCCGCGTGCGCTACGGTTCCCAGCATCAATGTAAGACCAGCAAAGACCGAGAGGCGGCAGGCAAGGCGATTCATGGCGGTGTCCTTATGTTGAGACGGATTCATTCAGACGTTTGAACACAATAGCCCCCGAGTATTGGAGTGTCAAGAGTTTTCTGAGTGAGAAAATGCATCATCACCTGTGGTCGTACCAGAGCCTGCCCGTAGCGGGCCGCGAGGGGCCAATCGCGATCCGGTTTCTGCTTTTTGGTCAATACTGTTGACACAGTCACCCGGCGCGATATATTGTTCAAACGTCTGAATATCTAGTCTCTACGATAAGGAGTACGCATGCCATTCCCCACTCCGCGCCGTGCTACCGGGTACTTCGGGTTGCTGATGCTGTTAGTCGTCATGTCGGTCGGAGCAGCCTCGGCCGCGACGTACCACGTAGACGCCGACGCCGGGGACGACGCCAAGCCAGGCACCTCTGCGGACACGGCATGGAAATCGCTCGCCAAGGTCAACGCTACGACATTCGAACCCGGCGACCGCATCCTGTTCAAGGCCGGGACGACTTACCAAGGCCAGCTATGGCCCAAGGGATCGGGCAAGGCAGACAAGCCCATCGTGATCGGCCGGTATGGCGAAGGCGACAAGCCGATCATCCGTGGCGGCGATGGTGATGCAGCCGTGGTCAAGCTGCACAACCAGCAGTACTGGGAGATCAGCAGCCTCGAGATCACCGGCGTTGGCAAGGACGGCTGGGGCGTGGCGGTGGAGTTGAAGGACTTTGGAGTCGGGCGCCACATCCGCGTCCGCGATATGACCATCCGCGACATGCCCGAGGCCGAGGGTGGCATCATGGTCAGCGTCGAGGACGGCTCGCCGTCGCGATGGGACGACGTGTTGATCGAAGACAACGCCATTTCCAAAGTCGGCAGACTGGGCATCACGGTCCGCGGCGAGTTCTACGGCCGCGATGTCTGGAACCCCCACACCAACGTCCACATTCGGCGGAATGAAATCCTTGAGTCCGTAGGCAACGACATCCTCGTGATCATGACCGATGGAGCGCTGATTGAGCACAACGTCTGTCGCGGTGGGGGCGGGGCTGTGAACGCTCGGGCCACCGCAGGCATCTGGCCGTGGTCCGCCGATGGCACCGTCATGCAGTTTAACGAGGTCTCCGACCGTGTGAATGTGCACGATGGCCAAGCGTTTGACTCCGACTTCAACACGCAGGATACCCTTGTTCAGTACAACTACACCCACAACAACGCCGGAGGTTTCATCCTCATCTGTAACAAGGGTAAAGCGGACGTCAAGGGCAACGTCGGCAATCGCAACACCGTCGTGCGGTACAACGTCAGCCGCCACGATGGCATGAACACGATCGCCACTGAAAGAAACTACGCCAAGAAGCGCGGCGAGTTGATGATGATCGCGGGGCCAACCATCAATGCCCAGTTCTACAACAACACCTTCTATGTGCCGGGCAACCTCAACATCCCCATCGAGTTTCAGGACTGGGGTGGCTTCCCGAACGGGACCAAGTTTCACAACAACATCTTTTATGTCGCCGATGGTGGCGTGTTGAAGATATGGAAGGGCCCGAAAGTCGTGGGCACGGTCTGGGAGAACAACTGCTTCTTCGGCAACATCGGCGACAACAGCCTCCCCGCCAACCAAATCACCGTGGACCCAAAACTTGTCAACCCCGGCGGCGACACGGCTGACAGCTACATGCTCAAAGCCGACTCTCCGATGAAGGGCGCGGGCCGCGTCATCGAGAATAACGGCGGTCGGGACTTCTGGGGCAACGCTGTGTCCGATTCGAAGCCGCCGACCATCGGTGCGCATGAGTTGGCGACCGTGGCCGCAGCCAAGCCGACGATTCATGTCGCCCGGGTTGACGCTCCAGGCAGTGACGGGGACGCCGTGTTCACGATCACGCGCGAGGGCGGGAATGTGAATACGGCCGTGTCGGTGAAGTTCGCCCTGACGGGGCACGCGAAGCCGGGCCGTGACTACCACCCCGTCGGGTCGGCAGTGTTGCTACCCGCCAACCGGGAGTCTGTCACCGTGACACTGCGGAAGGCGGAGCATGCAACCGGCGACCTCTCAGGTGTTGTGCTAACCGTCCGCCCGGACGAGGCGTACCGGGTCGCAGCCGACCCGGCAAACACGGCCGCCATCGACGGTGACGCCTTACCCAACGAGCGCAATACGATGCCCTTCGACGGCTAATCAACACCGCAATTGCCTTTCAACTCCAGCAAAACCAAAGACTTATGAAATACACCGGACCAATAATATTTTTTAAGGCTTTCCCTGCAAAGGCTCTTGACAGATTTAATCGCGTGGAATACTATTCAAACGTCTGAATGAATCGGCTTTAGCGTTCGCGAGGTAAATGGGGAGACAGATCGGATCAAGTGGGCACGCAGCAACTCTGACAAGCGCCTAGACAAATCGACCCGGAGACTCATCTATGTTTCCCGCATCAGCAAACAGGTCAGCACATCGAACCGTCGGCTTCACGCTCATCGAACTGCTCGTGGTGATCAGCATCATCGCCCTGCTCATCGCCCTCATCCTCCCCGCGCTCAAGTCTGCTCGCGAAAGCGCACGACGAACTGTCTGTGCCAGCAACGTGCGCCAACTGACCATGGCGGTGCTCGCCTACGCGACCTCGGAGTCTGTCAATCGCTCCGTCCCGCCCGAGTGTCGCAACATGGATTCCAACCGCATCATGCCCGATGCGATCCGCGGCGACATGATCGCCAAGCTGGACCTGCCCGAGGCGGCCTGGTCCTGCCCTTCCAAACCCGCGTTCGGCGACAACACACATTGGAACCACGGCTCCATGTACGGCACGACCCTGGCTGTGAACCAGAGCCAGAACATCCCCAACAAGTACACGTCCTATTTCTACTTGGCCAACGTATATGGCCCCGCGCCAAACTCCTACGAACGCTACCCCGATGACCGGCGAATCTCACGCATCGGCATCACGCGGGGGGCCTACGATTCCATCGCGCTGTTTGCCGACCGCGTGTCGTACTACCCCTTCAACAACCCGGCCACCCCGAGGTTCGACATCAATCACCCGCGGTACACGGCCGACAACGTCGTGGACGGCGGCAACGTGGGCTACGTCGATGGGCACGTCCGTTGGAAGAGCGACTACCCCGACGAGTTGATCCCCGCCGGTCCGCCGCCGGTCAGCAGCCCCAACGCCAACAGCTTCGGCAATATCAGCGCGATCCACGACCGTTGGAGCACGAACTTCGTCGTTCAGTACTGGTATTGACACACTCCGGCACACAAGGTGCGTGCCGGGCTTGTTTGAATATGAATCCGCGGCGTTGCTTGCCTGGCGCCGTTTGGAGGACAGAAAACACAGGCATAGGAGAATAGCGATGAACATTCGGATGAAGCAACTCGGAGTTTCAGGTTTCCGCACACGGGCACGCGCGACGGCGGTTGCGGCCGTCTTGACCATCGGAGGCCTCGGCACAGGTACGGCATCAGCAGCCATCCTGCTCACCGACGCAGGCGGCGGGGTGGAATCCAGCCTCTACACGCAGGACTTCAACTCGTTGCCCAATGGCGGCGCTGACGGCTCTATCCTTACTTGGACGGATAACAGCACACTGCCGGGTTGGTATGCTCGTAATGGCAACACAACTTCCGCTAACTACCGTAAGTCGGCTGGCGGTGTGAACGCATATGGCCGGCTGTTCTCTTTCGGTGCTGCTAGTGGTGGCACCGCATCGGATCGCGCGCTGGGGCCGGTAAGCTCAGCAGTTGCGGCAAACCGTCCGGCGGAGATCGGTGTGGCGTTCCAGAACGACACCGGCCTTGAGATCACAGAGTTGATCGTCGGCTACACCGCTGAACAATGGCGGCGGTCTACCAACGGCAACACGCTCACCTTCCAGTACAGCCTGGATGCAACTTCCCTGTTCAACGGTACGTGGACCGGGGTGGCAGCTCTCAACAGCAGCACGCTGTCCACCGGCAGCAACGCGGCTTTGGATGGCAACAACGCAGCAAATCGGACGGTCATCGCTCCCGTGACGATTAGCGGTCTCAGCATCGCGCATGGCGAGACGGTCTGGCTTCGCTGGACGACCAGCACTAACAACGACTTGCATGGCCACCTTGGTGTGGACGACTTCTCCCTGAAAGCGACGCTGGTCCCCGAGCCGGCCTCGCTCGTGCTGCTGGCGGCGGGCTCACTGCTCATCGGTCTGCGGCGGCGCGAGCGTGAAGTGACGGCGTAACAAGGCTCAAGCCGGGCTGCGCGGCTGCCACCTCAGGCGAGGATGCCAGCCGCGGCCCGACCCGACTTGATGACGGTTGGAAATGGAACCAACAGGGTGGGCGGCAAGGAGTCTCCCCGATGCACGGCACGTCCAAGCACAAGTCAGTCGGCGCCGCATGGCGCAGCGGGTTCACCCTCATCGAGTTGCTTGTGGTCATCGCTATCATCGCGGTACTGATCGCGCTGCTGTTGCCCGCGTTGGGGCGGGCCCGGGATGCGGCCAAGACGACGCAGTGCTTGGCTACGCTTCGCGGGGTCATGCAGGCGACGCACCTGTATGCGAACGACTATCGGGACGTGGCCGCCATGCTCTACCGGCCCACGACGGCACAGAATTGGCGGTACTGGAACCAGTACCTGACGCAGCAGAGCTACTTCCTGCCGAACAACCCCAGTGCGATCCGCTGCCCCTCCTGGTCCAACCGCGTGAATGACCAGGCCGGGGTGGGGGGACGATTCGGGTTCTTCTGGCAGATGAGCGGACGCCTGCCCGTCCCGCCGGAGCACTTTGCCGGCGGTGGTGTGGCGTCGGATTACCAGTTCGTGCGCATGGAAAACGTGCCGCCCAAGCAAGTGATGTTTGCGGACAACGTGGCCACCTCCGGCGGCGACTTCACCCAGTGGGGGTTTTTCAAGCACAATAACAATGGCGTAAGCGAAGCGATCGTACACGTCCGTCACCTGAATGCGGCCAACCTCCTGTTCAAGGATGGTCACGCCACATCGGAATCGTTCGCGACACTCCGCGCCTACAACATCCAGTTTGCTCGTGATGGTGTGTCGCCATCGATTATTAACCCCACTCCGATCTTGCCATGACGTGTGGCAGCCAACAGCCCTCCCCCAGGGTAGCAAGCAGTAACCAATGAGTGCATCAATGACAAGGGCAGACACCGCAATTTGTGTCGCACCCGCGGGTGGCGGTGTCGGCGGTGCGGCAAGCACGTACTGGCTTGACGCGGGGGCTGGCAGCGACAGCAGCGCAGGCACATCCGC
>JBGTLW010000303.1:0-2280 GCA_041743835.1 Phycisphaeraceae bacterium
TCTGGCTGAATGGCTCCAAGCCAATGGCCCTTACCGCGACCAGATCGACAGCGACTTCATCGATGCGATGTACCTGGCGTCGCCGCTGCACGACATCGGCAAGGTGGGCATCCCCGACACGATCCTGCTCAAGCCCGGCCGGCTCACCGATTCAGAGTTCGAGCTGATGAAGGAGCACAGCGTCATCGGCGCCGAAGCACTCGAACAGGTCGCGCGGCACGGGGAGAACGGCCTGTTCCTCAAGATGGCAATCGAGATCGCACGCTCGCACCACGAGCGATGGGACGGCGGCGGTTACCCCGACGGATTGGTCGGGCCAGCCACACCGCTCGCGGCCCGCATCACCGCTGTCGCCGACGTTTTTGATGCACTGACCTCGGCCCGGGTTTACAAGCAGGCGTTCTCCTTCGAGGTCGCCCGCTCGATGATCCAGAACGACAGCGGCACGCACTTTGATCCCGAGGTGATTGAAGCGTTCGCGGCTTGCTACCCAAGGCTCGCCGACATCCGCCGGGCCTCGGACAAAGTCGAGAGCCAGCGTCAACGCGACGCCGCGTGATCCAAGGTAGCGGCTTCGCAAAGCGTGATGTGGCTTGTCGCAACGCCGTGGGTCGGTGCATGGGTTACCGGTTGCGCTTGTAGAACGGCAGCTTGACCACCTTCGCATCGAGCTGCGCAGATCCGAAGTCGATCCCAACGCTGTCGCCCTCGGCGACCGAGCCCCTGGCGACGTACGCCATCGCAATGGGATGGCCCAGCGTTGGCGAGAGGCAGCCGGAGGTGACAGATCCCAAGGGCGCACCGTCCGCGGTCACAGCCATGCCTTGGCGCGGCGTGCGTTTGCCTTCGAGCGCGAGGCCGATGAGTTGGCGTGGCGGGCCGGCCTCAGCGATTCGTTGGAGCGCATCTTGCCCGATGAAGCGTGGCATCTCCGGGCCATCGGTCGCCCGGTCTTTATCGAGCGATACCGCGAAGCCAAGCCCCGCGGAGAGAGGGTCGGTCTGCTCGTCGAGTTCGTGGCCGTAGAGCGGCATCCCTGCTTCAAGCCGCAGCGAGTCGCGCGCCCCCAGCCCCGCCGGCTTCACCGCGCCCGCATCCTTGAGCAGGAGCTTAATCGCCATCTCCGCCATGCCCGAGCCGAGGATCACCTCGACACCGTCTTCGCCGGTGTATCCCGTGCGGCTGATGGTCATCTTCAGGATCATCAGATTCTTCATGCAGAAGTGGTAGTTTTTGAGCGCGGGCACCTCGCTTGAGAACCGCCCGATCATGTCCATGACCTTGGGGCCCTGCACCGCGACCATCGCAGTCTTCTCGGTCTGGTCCTCGATATCCACCACGAACGAACCGGCCGCCTTCACCGCGGCGAAGTGGTGCAGGAGCTTCTGGCGGTTGCCGGCATTCACCACCAGCATCCAGTGCTCGGCAAAGCGATAGACCAGCACATCATCCAGAACCCCGCCCGCCTCGTTGCAGATCAGCGAGTACCGGCAGGCCTTCTCAGCCATGTCCGAAACCTGGCGCGTGAGGATGGTTTCGAGATACTTCCTCGCGTGCCGACCGGAAAACTTGATCCGGCCCATGTGCGACACGTCGAACAGCGCGCCGCTCTCGCGGCACTGGCGGTGCTCATCGATGATCGACCCGTAGTGAATCGGCATCTCCCACCCGACAAAATCTACAAACTTCGCGCCGTGTGACGCGTGGAACTTCTTGAAAGGGGTCTGCAGCAAAAGGGCGCTCCGTGGGGTGGGAAGTGGTACACGTTAAGCGAGCGGACACACAGATTCAATTGCCCCCAACTCAAGGGGGTACCGATCCTGTATTGCGGGAATCATGTTTGCCAGATGTTAGGTTGGTGCCGATGCGCCGCACCTCAACGGCTCAGCAGCGGGCGGGTTGCGTGGGAGGGCAATCAGGGTGCGACCCCATCGCCCGACGCACAAGCCCCGGCGCGAAGCACGCGGGGGTGGTGTAGCATGAGCCATCCGCAGCCAGGACACGCACATGACACCCAAGCAGGTTATTCAACTCGTCAAGTCCAAGAAAATCGCATTCATCGATTGCCGGTTCATGGACTTCCCCGGCCTTTGGCAGCACACCACCTACCCCGCCTCCGAGCTCACCGAAGACTCGTTTATCCACGGCTTCGGGTTCGATGGCTCGTCCATCCGCGGGTGGCAGGCCATCAACGAGAGCGACATGCTCATCGTCCCCGTCGCCGACACCGCGAAGATCGACCCGTTCTTCGAGCACCCGACGTTGAGCCTGATCTGCGAC
>JBGTLW010000304.1:0-6864 GCA_041743835.1 Phycisphaeraceae bacterium
CGGCGTGCGATGACCTGATCGAGCGTGCCCGCGCGCAGCCGGACGATCGGCCGCTGTACGTCGCGGCGATCGGCGCGATCACCAACGTCGCCTCGGCCATCCTTGCCGCGCCGGACATCCGCGAGAAGATCGTCGTCGTCTGGCTCGCCGGGCATCCGCTGCATTGGCCCAGCGCGAATGAGTTCAATCTGAAGCAGGACCCGCACGCCTCACGGGTGATGCTTGACTCGGGCGTGCCGCTGGTGCTGGTACCCTGCCGCAGCGTCGCGGAACTGATCGCCACCACCGTGGCGGAGTTGGATGCTCACCTGGCCGGGCGCTCGGCGGTGGGCCAGTACTTGGCCGACATCCTCCGGGCCTTCGAGCACGGCCCGGCGTTGACCAGCCCCGGCCGCTCCAAGGTCATCTGGGACCTGGCGGCGATCGCCTGGCTCATCAATCCCGATTGGGTGATGGCCGCGCTCGAACCGAGCCCGATCCTCACCCACGAGCTGACCTGGAGCCGAGACAATCGTCGCCATCCGATACGCGTCGCGCAGCGCGCTGAGCGCGACCCGATCTTTGCCGACCTGTTCGCGAAGTGCGCCGCCTTGGGCGAGCAAGAAGCAGGCCCAGCCTGAGTCTTGCTCGGGCCGGGCCTTGGGGGGGTTGCATCTTGGGTGCCGGGTTTTCGTCACACCACGCTGCGTGTTGGGTGTCATTTAGTCGAACGTCTCGGGCTTGAGCGATGGGTCGTCGGCCCCGGGCATGAACACGATCGTGCCGAGGTTGTGCATCATCACGGACATCTGATTCATATCATCATCCGAACCGACCACGTGGTCGATGTGCGAGAGCTTGTTCACGTTGGAGTCGAAGCCCATCAGGTGCTGCCCGGCAAACTCCAGCCCGTAGTAGGCGCTGCGGGTCACCGGATCGACCAGCGCCTCGGTCTGCGCTTCGGGGTCGATGCGGTAGAGGTTGTTGCCGTCCATCGCGTAGAACGTGTGGCCGCTGTGCCAGGCGAGCGAGTCGTACTCACGGCTCAGCGTCATGATCTGCTGGAACCCGCCGGTCTTATGATCGACCTTAATCAGACGGCTGGGCGCGTTCTCGATGTCGTCCTGGTCGTCGTCTTCTTCAAGTGCGGCGACTTCTTTGGCGAGCGTCACCAGCACCACCAAATCCTGGAAGTCGGCCGCGTCGCTGTTGAGGTTCGTCGTCCCAAGCTCGTAGAGGAAAATGGCCTGGTTCTCATCGAGCGTGACTTTGTTGGTGTCGGGGTTGATGAAGTCGCGGATGTAATCCACCACGTTGTCCTGGTTCATGAAGCCGGTGATGTTCGGCGCGTTGTCTCCATTGCGCAGCACGATGAGCTGCTGCGAGTTGGTGTTTGAGCCGTCCACGGTCATGTAGGTCTGCCAGTGGTTCTCGTTGGTTCCCTTGCTGTTGCTGTTCTTCTTGAGCCACGACCTGCCAAGCACGGAGACGGAGGTCCCGGCCGGGAACTTGTTGGGGAAGATGTACGTCCGCGGGTTGTTGCCATCGTTCACGTTGCCAGCCAGGGCTTTATTGAAGTCGCCCCAGGGGTTGAAGGTCTGGTTGTTGACCTTCACCCGCGCACCGACCGGCACGTCGTAGGCCCCGCCCGCGCTGATCGCCGCGCCGAGGATACTGACCTTGACGGCAAACTCCTCAGTGGGAACCACCGTATCGCCCTCGATATCAAACTCGACCTCGTCGTCCTCCTCGGGTTCGACACTCTGCAGCGCGAAGACCAGCCACTGCTGTCCCGAGCCATCGTTTTCTTCGCTGCCGCTGTCCTGCACCTCGACCTCACCGCCGGTGAACTCGATGTGCCACTTGCCCATCGCCTTGCCGTTGTGATGGATGTGGTCGTTGAACACCTTGACCTCGAAGTTCCCGGTGAACAGGTAGGTCACGTTGTTGTGCATGCTGTAGGTTTGACCGCCCAGGGTCACGGTGTTCTGGTTGCCCGGGCCCTTAGGCCGCACGCGCACGTTGGTGGCTGCCCCGGCGTAGAACACGCCATCGCCCCCGACGGGTGAGTTCTGGTGCAGGTGGTCGCGTGTGTAGGTCACGCCGTTGCCCGTCACGAGGGTGAACTCGTTGTCGGGGCTGTTGTTGGGGTTGATGTTCATGGTCCCGGCGATGGGCAGGGAGTTGGAGGTGGGGTGGAGCCATTGCGGGCTGCCGCTGATGAGCGCGGCGGTGCCCCCGGTGACCATGCCGCGCCCCATCGGGCTGCCGACGATGGTTGCGCTGGCGTCCTTCACATCGACGTAGAGCAGATGGGTCTGCTCGGTCTCGGGGCTTCGCCAGAACGCGTAGATGTTCTGGAAGCCCGGCAGGTAGGCCGAGGCGTTGATGCCGGTGGCGTGGGCACCATTGACCGTCACCGTCCCTACGTGGCTGTATGACTGCTGTGCGAAGTCGTATCGGCCCAGGTAGGCGTTGTCACGGTTGAAGCCGTACATCACCAGGCCCGTGAGGTCCACCGGCTCGGCCGCTGCGGGGAGGGCACCCGCGACCGCCAGGCCCATCGCGACCGCGGTTTGTTTGAATGACTGACAGCGCATGAGCGAATCCTCGCTTGCCTATGCCCTGATCACGATCCTTGTGGCACAGGGCCCGACGGTTGACTTCACCGTGGGCACGCCTCGTGCGCCGGGTTGCAAGACCATCGGCCTATGCAACGCCACCCCAAACAACCAATTCAATCGGCCCCCCGTCAAGCATTTCATCGCCACGCGCTGCGTCCGGGTAAAAGGCATCCGCTACAAACCGCAAAGCCATACATGGGTGTGTCGCGGGTGATGCGCTCGGAGGGCGCATGGGGAAGAGTTGCCGCGACAAGTCGCGGGCGCTCCGTGTTGGAATCGGGTATCAGGTCGCGGCGTCAGTCCAGCCGGCGGGGCATGGTGGAGGCGATGATGCGGATCTGCGTTATGGACGCGGTCTCCATCTCCAGCGAGCTGTCATCATCCGCCTCGACCAGCAGATCGACACTTGCCCGCTCCAGCACCAGCACGCCATCACGGTCGTACCGCCGCTTAGCAAAGAAGCTCGCGGCCTTCACGCCGCCAAGCAGCGGCTGCGACGGCTGGGGCATCCCCACCAACGGGGTGCGGCTGATCCACAACTCCTCCTCACCCGCGCGGTACTCGATGCGGATCAGGTCGCCCTTGGCATCCACGAGCTCGAGGTAATGGCTCGTGATGGTGTCGCCATCGAGCGTGACGGCGGGCCAGTTCACACCAGCCCCATCGGTGTACGCGGCTTCCGCGAGCAGTGGGCCGTGCGCACTGGACGTGCGGATGAGGGAGAGCAGGCGGTGGGTCACCAGGCGGGTTGTGGTCTGGGTCGAGGCCGACTCGGCCGCGGCCGCATACGCCTGGAACGACGCATCGATCGCCACCATCGTCGCGGTCAGGAGCATCGCGGTGATGGTGAGCGCGATGATGAGCTCGATGAGGCTGAACGCGCGGGCCGCGCGGCGCGAGACACGCCCCGGTCGCGCGGCCGGCGTTGGCCGGGTATCGCAATGTGCTTCGCGGTCAGCCCGTCGTGAATCGTGCATCACTGCCCACCTTCGTAGTACGTGCCTCGGATCGGCATGATCTCGATCGGCCCCTGCAAGCCGTTGGGCAGCGGGAGCGTCGGGTCGTATCGGATTTTGATGACGCCCAGGCCCGACGCGGGCACCTCGGCCTCCAGGTCGCCAGAAGCGCTGGAGAAGTAGCCGAGCGTGGTATTGAAGTTCGGGCTGCTGTTGCCCACCACGGGCATCGTGTTGCTCACGGGCTCGAACGTGGTGAGCAGCGTGCCGTTGACATCGACCAGGCCACGGATATCGATCAGGCCTGTGACGATCGTGCCCGAGAGGTTGATCTTCTCGTCGGGGTCTTCGGGGTTGACGAAGGTGCCGATCTCAACCGAGTAGTTGGGCACCAGGATGGTCGATCGCAGGAATAGTTGGCGTTCCGCGTGGGTGAGGTTCGGCGTGGCGGTGGGGTCTCGCATGTCGAGGAAGCTGGTCCCGCCGGTAAACGCGAGTTTGTTGCGGGTGTGTGTGAACTTGCTGGGCACATCCGCGATCACCGCACCCTCGAACGTACACCCGTCGAAGCGCAGGTTGTTGGACAGGGGCTTGGTGTCGCTGTGGATCGTGCCGCCGACGTTGGCCTGCTTGCCTGGGAACCGCTGGGAGCCGTCGGACTCCTGCATCCCGGCATAGAGGAACTCGTCGTCGGTGTTCTGTGTTTCTGTTTCGATGAACGTCACGCCGATGAACCGGCAGTTCTTGAACAGCGCATTGGTCCCCTTGGGGATGCGCAGGTCGGTGAAGACCATGTTCTCATACACAGGGCGATCGTAAAAATCGTAGGGGTAAGGCGAGCCATAGGGCACACCCTCCCGCGTCGCGTCGCTGGGCGGGCGGTAGACCGTGGGCTGGAGCGGGTCGTAGGGTGTGGCGGTGGTCGGGTCGGACTGGGCCTCGAAGTCGCCCGTGGCCATGGCCTTGTAATCCGACACGTCGAAGTCCGCTGCGGTGAAGATGAACGCATCGGTCTGGGTCGCGTCGAACGTCAGCGGGTCCGAGCCGTGGTCCGGGTGGATCGGCCCCTGGAAGTAATCCTGGTAGGCCCCGCCCGACGCCCCGTTGAGCCAACCGCTGAGGTCCGCCTTGATATACACCTCACCACGCAACTTCGCGTATCGGTCACGGTCGTCCAGGATGCCGTCGCCATAGCCCGCGCGGTTGGGGTCGCCGAAGGTATCGATGAGTTCCACAAGCTGAGACGCCAGGATCGCGGGGACGCCGGCGTTTTCCATGTCCAGTTGGGTCACCCGGGGCGAGCCGTCGGCATTGGTCCCGACACTGAACTTCGCGAGGAAAAAGTCCCAGTCGTCGATGTACCCGTCGTTGTTGGTGTCCAGCGAGGCCGGGTCACTGATGCCCGCGACTTCGGCGGCACTTTGCACCGCGAGGCGGTTGTCGCCGTCCGCGTCATTGGTGATGAGCGTGGCGACCAGCGCGGCAAGCTGGGCATCGAGGCCCTGGGCCGAGGTGTCCGGGTCCAGCCCGAGGAAGTCCGACTCCATCTGCACCGGGTGGCCGTTGGGCAGGTGGGTCTCCATGAATCGCGAGCCGATGTCCCCCTCGATGATGACGTTACGCCCGACCATGATGCGGCTGCCGGACAGGATGGCGAACCTGATCTTCTTGTCGATCAGGAAGTCCATCTCGATCGTGCGGAAGATGCGCGTGCCCGAGGGCCCATCGCCCGCCACGACACGGCAACGCACAAGCCGTTGGTCCGGCTTCCACGCGGCGCGGGCGGATGCGATCTCCGCAGCGGTGAGCAGGTGGTAAGCTTTGTCGTGCGTTTCCTCGGCGTGTGCGCGGATCAGCATGTCGTAGCCCCCCGCGTCGTACCGCCTGCTGGTGTAGTCCTCATCAGCTAGGGGGTGCGGGATAAGTGTTGCCTCGAAGCTGGGCTGGCCGGCGCCAAGGGCGATCGGCCCGATGCTCAGCACGCCGGTGGCGGGGTTGAGGTAAGGCTCGGCCAGGTTGTGGAAGTCGCCCGCAAAGTCGTCTCGCACCAATGCCGCGGCCTCAAGCCACAGGGCCTTGGCGTTGCCATTGGTCCCGCCGGTGATGATGCCGTCGCTCGTGCGCACCTGTAGCGCTGCATTCTGGATGCGGTAGGCCAGCAGGTTGATCCCGGTTTCCGCGGCCGCGATAGAACGGTTGACCTTGATCTGTGAACTCGCGGCATGGAGGTTGCCCTGCGACACGATCGCCATCGCCGCGGCCAGCGACCCGAAGATCACCAGGAACATCATCGCAAGCACAGCCGCGGCACCACGCGAGCGGGCACTTGCGCAGCAGGGAGACTTCACGCGAACGGCTGGGAGTTGGTTGTGCTGACGCGGCATATGGTCTCGCTCCAAGCCTCCAACGCTATCGCCATCACTGCCGGGTGTTGCCACGCACGGGGCCGTACTCATGGTGTCACCACCCAGGTCAGCGTAGCCACGGTCTCGGGCTGGGCATCCATGTTGCCCTGGTAGCGGATGTTCACCGTCACACGCATCGTGTCGGTCGTGCCCATCGGCTGGGCGAACGCGGCGCTGATGTAATCCGGCAGCACGTTCTCGACCATGATGTGCTGCGACCACCGCTCCATGTGCGGCACGGGCATACGCAGCGCGTTGATGGGCGGGCTGAATACCGTGCCGGGATACACACCCCCGGCTGTGGGTACACCCGCAAAATCGTCCAGGTCGTCGTACTGCAAGACCGAGGTCTCGTTCGGCTCTGGGCCAAAGTTCTGCTTGCCCGTGATCGGGTCGTGCAGCGGGAGCGAGAGCGTCATCTCGCGGATCTCGTTGGCGAGCAGCATCGCGGTGCCGGTGCGCTGGGCCCAGTCGTTTTTCTGGTGATACGCCTGCTGCGCCGCGACGATCGCCAGAACCCCCGTGCCGACGATGATGGTCGTCAGGGACGCTTCGATCAGCGTAAAGCCGCGGCGGCGGGGACGCCGACGCGATGACGGATGGCGGAGGGTGGATGGCGGAGGGTGCATGCCGATTACTCGTGGATCATCCCAAAGTTTGCGATTCATCATCCGTTACGCCAAACCCATGTCCGGCTTTCCGGGCCGGATCAATCTTGCCCAACCGTCACATACGCCATCGCCCATCCGCCACTACTTCACCAGCGTCGAGAGCTTGAAGATCGGGAGGATGATCGCCATCGCGATGAACCCGACCACCGAACCCATGAGGATGATCATGATCGGCTCGATCATGCTGGTGACGGTGCGGATGGCGTCGCGCAACTGCTTGGCGTAGTAC
>JBGTLW010000305.1:0-3842 GCA_041743835.1 Phycisphaeraceae bacterium
CGGCGATGCCCGCGTGGCGCGACCACGGCGTGCTGGGGTTCACCATCAACCTGCAAGGCGGGTCGCCCGAGGGGTACAGCAAGGAGCAACCCTGGGAAAACTCGGCGTTCGCGCCAGACGGCGCGTTGCGGCCGGCCTATATGGCGCGGCTTGAACGCGTCCTCGACCGCGCGGACCAACTGGGCATGGTCCCCATCGTCGGCTACTTCTACTTCGGTCAGGACCAGCGGCTGCGCGACGAGCGGGCGGTGCTTGACGCGGTCGATCACGCGACGCAGTGGCTGCTCGAACAGGGCTACACCAACCTGCTCATCGAGATCAACAATGAGTGCAACGTCAAATACGACCACGCGATTCTCAAGCCCGCGCGGGTCCACGAGTTGATCCGACGCGTCAAGCAGCAGAGCGATGGCCGGCTGCTGGTGAGCACCAGCTACGGCGGGGGTAAGGTGGTCGAGCCCAACGTCGCCACGGCGTCGGACTATGTGCTGTTGCACGGCAACGGGGTGAACCGGCCCGAGCGCATCCGTGAGATGGTGCGGCAGACGCGGGCCGTCGAGGGATACCGTGGCCAGCCTATCGTGTTCAACGAAGACGACCACTACGATTTTGATAAGCCGGACAACAATATGGTCGCGGCGGTCAGCGAGCACGCGGGCTGGGGGTTCTTTGATTTTCGCCGTAAGGATGAGGGGTTTGAGCAGGGCTTTCAAAGCGTCCCGGTGGACTGGACGATTGGCTCGGACCGCAAGCGTGGTTTCTACGGCCTTGCCCGCGAGATGACCGGTGCGGGTGAAGCGAAGCCGGAGTAAAAGCCACTGACCATCGCGCTGACGCACAACTCGTAGCGCTTAAATCATTGTGTGCCATTCGAAGGTTTCGAGGTGCTGCCGCAGGGACTTCGTGGTGGGGAATCGCTTGAGTATGAGCGTGTTGCGGAGCCCCGCGCACAGGTAGCGGGCTTCTGCGGGCAGGCGGCGGTAGTGTTCGGACCCGCCCACCATGCCGTGAAACACGCGGACCGCATCGGTGATGTCCTGCGTCTGCTTGGCCTTGCTCGGTCGGCCCCAGTCATAGAAGTCGATCAGCTTCAGATCGAACACAACACCGCGCGGGCGGATGAGGATGTTCTCGGTGTGGACGTCGGCGTGGTATTCGCCACGCTCGTGGATGTCCTCCAGCCCGCGGACCAGGTTGTAGAAGACCTGCATCGCGACATAAGGATCGACGCGGTGTTTGGGGTGTCGATCGATCCACATCTGTAACGGCTCGCCCTCGACCAGCTCACTGACCAGCGCGATGAGTTGTCGGCCACGCATCGTGATGACCTCGGAGTGGTGGTACTGCAGCACGATCGGGCAGTGGCGCAGCGCGTCGAGCTTGCGTGCGTGGCGGGCGACCTTGCGGTCGTCGGGGTCGATGTGCTTGTGGTAGAGCTTGGCGGCTCGATGGATGCCGGTGCGTGTGTCGCGGACGTGATAGACCTCACCCTCGGAGCCGGACCCGATGAGCGCGACCACGACGTAGGACCTGCCGAGCTTTCGGCCGGGTCGCAGCGTTCCGGAATCGGGCGGGGGTGGCATGTCGTGGTCTCGGGGCCCGAGGGTCTGCGGGTGGTGCGCGGCCCCAAACTATAGCCGAAGCAATCCCCACAAAGAAAAGCCGCTGCGGCCAGGCGGTGCAGCGGCGGTCTTGATCTTCTGGTTGCCGGGGCGATCCCGGGTATGTGGCGGGGGACGGGGGTCAGCCCGCGGGCTGCTCGGCGGATTCACGTTGCTCGGCGGCTTCACGCTTGGCTTTAGCCCCGGCGTCGGGGGCCAGCACCATCGTCGCCCGCCGACCCATCATCTTCGGGGACTGCTCGACCTTCGCGCAGTCGGCCAGCGTGTCCACGATGTCGTTCATCTGCTTAAGCGCCAGGTCCCGGTGGGCCATCTCGCGGCCGCGGAAAAGCATGGTGAACTGCACCTTGTCGCCATCCTCCAGGAACTCGCGGGCTTTCTTGACTTTGATCTCAAGGTCGTGATCGTCGATCTTCGGACGCAGACGCATGCCCTTGAGCTCGGACTGCTTGGCGTGAGACTTGGCCTTCTGTTCTTTCTTCCGCTGCGCGTACTTCCACTTGCCGTAGTCCATGATCCGGCAGACCGGCGGCTCGGAATTCGGAGCGACCTCGACAAGGTCCAGCCCGGCCTCACGCGCGCGACGCTTGGCTTCATCGGTGTCAATGACACCGAACACCTCGTTTTCTTCGCCGATGAGTCGGATAGGTGAGATGCGGATCTGATCGTTGATGCGGAGCTTCTTGCCCGCGTCTTTCGGCTGGGGTCGGAATCGTCCTCGTGCGATGGTCAGTGTCTCCAGGGTGGCAACGGTTCAACATGCTGACATCACGGCGTCAGCCAACGCGCAGCCTGTTTCACAGGGCAAGCGCTCTTGTCAACGCAATCTAACCGCCCAGCCCCTGTCAATCAAGTAAACGAAGCGGGGACGATTGGTTGCATCGTGGCGCGGGGCGGGCCGGGCGCGTTCCAACGCCCCGTGCTTTTGCCGAAACTCTCCCCCGTTCAACCACCCACCTGCGGCGCCAATCGCACCAGCCAGTAGGCCACCGGAGCAACCACGATCGGCGAATCCACCACATCCAGCAGGCCCCCGAACCCAGGAATGGACCGGCCCGAGTCCTTCAGACCCGCGTCCCTTTTGAGCAGCGACGCGGTCAGGTCCCCCAGTTGGCCCACCGCCCCGAGGATCACCCCCGCCATCGCCGCGTACCACAGCGGGACGGGCCAGACCAGCGTGGCGATGGCCTGCGGGTTGGCCGAGGCGGGCGTCGTCAGTGGATAGGCATTGCCCAGCGCCACCGCCACCACCGCGACCAGACCCGACAGCACCAGGCCCCCAGCCAGGCCCTCCCAGGTCTTGCCCGGCGAAAGCCAGGGGATCAGCTTGTGCCGCCCGATAGCCCGGCCGGTGAAATACGCCCCGATGTCGCAGCTCTTCACAATCAGGATCAGCGCGATGATGACCCAAGGCGAGTTCCATCGGCGGATCAGCAGGTAGAAGCCCGGCAGCGTGCCCAGATAGACAAACGCGAACACCGCCGCGCCCCCCGCGTTGAGCGAGCCCTCCACGATGCCGCCCCAGCAGTGGCGCAGCAGCGACAGGAGAAACACCAGCACCAGCACGGTGGCGAACAGCGCCAGCGTTTCGTTGGCGGACATGTTGGCGGGGGCCGCGTAAACAATCAGTGCCCCGGCCACGCCCGCGAACGCGGTCATGGTCAGGCTGATGCGTGTGCCCTTGGCCGTGAAAAAGCGGTGCAGTTCCGAGCTTGTCAGCACCATCGCGGTAATCAGCAGCGCAAACATGATCAGCCCCGCGGGCAGGTGCGCCCGCCCCGTGACATCCCCTAGCCATGTCCCCACCAGCGAGACGCGGTCGAGCTGCGCGTCGGCCCAGAACGCCAGCAAAAGCAGGGCGATCATCAGCGTCCCAAAGACCAGTCGGTGCCGCAGCATGGGCGGGCATCTTACCCACTTGCGAGCGAATCGCATGAATCTGTATCCCGTGCACAACGTCAGAACCTGCCCCGGCTGCGGCAGATGGCTACACTGATCGGCCATGATCCGGTTGGCCCCACGATTGTCACTGCTGCTCCTGCTGCTTGCCGCGGCCGCCCACGCCCCGGCTGCGGTGATGCTGCCGGTGTCGGGAGATGGCTCGCACCTGTGGCTGGTGCAGGTCCGTCCGATGGATGAGGGCGTCCGCGTGTACCACCGCCACAGCGACGACAAGCCGCGGACCATCCGCCGCGCACGGGACCTGCCGCAGCGCCTGTC
>JBGTLW010000306.1:0-1646 GCA_041743835.1 Phycisphaeraceae bacterium
AGCAGCGCCAACGCGGCGTCCGCAGCGACTGCACGGGGGACGGCGGTCATCATGAGCAGGTCGGCACGCAGGACCGCAGCAACCTGCTCGCTGCCGTCCGCCAGCCGCGTGGCGATAAGGTCTGCCGCCGCCGTATCGCCAAGGTCACGCAGCCGCAGCGCGGCCCGCTGACGGATCACGGGGGACTCGTCCTCAAGCCGCGCCCGCAGCGCTTTACGCAACGGCTCATCAAACGCCTCGCCACCCACCAGCCGCTGCTGGACAAGGTCCATGCCAAGCAGCCGGATGGGGATCAGCGGGTCAGCGAGCATGTACGCCAGCACCGCCGAGCGGTCGTCTGGGGATGTGGTGCGGTAGAGCGCCCGCTGCGATTCGAGCAGGCGGTCTTCGAGTTCCTGCCGCTTGGTGTTGCCAGCCGCGGCACGTCGGGTGAAGTTCTCGACCAGGTGGCGGTGCCACCGGGCATCGCTGAGCCGACGGGACTGGGCGTACCACTGATTCCACATGTTGCGGTCGGAGGTAAACGCTTCGATGCCCGTCAGCGTGGCGAGGGACTCGAAGGCGGCCTGCTGTACCGCCGCAGCTTGCCCGACATCGGTGAGGGCAATCAACCGCTCCGCGACCACCTTCTCGCGGAACCGCCCCAGCGCCGCGATAGCGCGCACACGCTCAAGCTCGCCTTTGGTGGTGTCCGCTGCGATGCGATCCAGTTCCCGCCGCCATTTGTCCGAAGCGCTGAAGCGGCCCATCGCGTCGGCCCACTCGGGCACCAGGTCGGCGTCGATCCGCATCATCAGCGACAGCACAGGCAACGCGACTTCCTCCGGCGGGTCCGACACCCCGGATGCCACCGCCAACAACACCGCACGCCAGGCGTTGGCATCCTGCCCCGACGCCAGGGCCGAGTTAAGCGCCTGCTCAGCGTCCTTAGACCCGGTGAGCAGCAGCACCCTCGCCGCGGCGGTGCGGTCGGCCAGTGTCTGCCCCGGCCCCACCAGCGTCTGGTAAGCGGAAACCACGGCATCGCCCTCTGGCGTCTGACCATAGGCTGGGAGAACCATCGCCAACGCCAAGACCAAGCCGAGCAGTGCTTTCACACGCTGGCGCAGCGACAGGCGAGGGCCGAGGATCACGATGATGTTATGGCAGGCGGTCATGTGCATGGCTGGTTCAGCAGATTGATCGGGTATCCACTATAGCGGTGTTCCCGATACCTGATCGTCGTGCGTCACTTCACTGCCCTGCTATGCGAACAGGACGGCACAAGCGTTTCTTCTACCAATAGATTAGGCATTTGAGCCGGATTCGGTTCACAAATCTGGAAAAATATAACGGTTCTGACGACTACATCGGAATTTAGGGGCGTGATTGGTCGATACCGAGGAGGTAAGGCTGATCGGCAGCCGACTTGCGGTTGTGAAGGGAAATATTCTCGGTCCCACCCGGACAAGGCCTGGCCATGAGTGACTGGTACGACGAACCCGGCTTTGCGTCATTCGGCCCCTCCGGGAGGTATGACTGAATGTTGTGGATGACGAATTGAAAAAGGCGGCGTACTTTGGGTGTGATCTACCACGCCCGTCCCCGAACACCGAGGAGTACGCCACCATGAGCCAGACTACCCACCCACCGTTCACATTTCCATC
>JBGTLW010000307.1:0-10579 GCA_041743835.1 Phycisphaeraceae bacterium
GGGTCGGGCAGCGTGGCGGGCGAGATTGGCGGCAGCGTGCGGGGGTCCACCGCGACCTCCGCCGGCGCGCCCAGTGAGTTCCTGGGCAGGCCCGACGCCGCGCAACCTGCCACCGCGACGAAGCACACCGTCCATAAAGCCCGGAAGTATCGCATCATCATTTACTCCAAGGTTTGTACACGGGCAGGTCGCCGGTGAAGTCGATCACGAATCCCTCCCGGCCGTCGTTGACTTTCAGCACACGGTCCTTGAGCGTCATGAACGGGCCGCCCCACGCCGCGGGCCAGTTCATCGCCATCGGCTCGCCGTCGATAGCAACCGTGGCGAGGCGGTTGCCGTGGTTATCGCCGTTGGGATCGGGGTTGAACTTGAACGCGATCTCCTGCCCCGCGACGCTGTGGTAGTCCAGTGAAAGATTGCCCGCCAGGTCATCGGCATTGAGTTGCGCTGCTTCAAGCCTTAGCGCCAGCACATCGGGTGGCTCGGCGGGAAGCACTTCCACGACGAAGCCGGAGACGCGGCCGGGGAAACGCAGCATCTTGAAGGTTTGATTGCGCTCCTGTTCCTCAACCACTTCGCCCTTGCCCACGACAGGCCGCACCGCGACGACAGCCTTGCCTGCGGTGAAGGTGTGCCAATCGCCGAGCATCTGCGGCTCGACATCGTCGGGGAAGCGGAAGTAGGTGTACCGGGCCTCTTCATCTTCCGGAGCGACAGCCAGGGCGATGTACGTTGAACCGACCTGCGCGGATTGGATGTACCGGCCGGTGCCATCGGCAAAGCCAAGGCCGATCTTCTTGGAAGTGTGGTCGCTCTTTCGCGGGTGGCCGCCGGTGAATGTGCGTGCGCCGTTGTCGGTGGGCACGACGACCTGGAATCGCGAGTGCTGGCTGGCGTGGCCGTCCCACAGGCTGCCCATCGTGAAGGCGGTGTCGAGGTGGACGGTCTCATGTGTGGCAAGCCTGGCTTCGCTGTTGTGGCCGTGCCAGTAGTTGGCTTTGCGGTTGTGCTGCGTTGCGGGCAGGGTGGCGACGTTCTTGCGGGCGAGGTTGGTGGTCACCTGGTTGGGGCGGTACGCGCTGGTGACCGCATGGATGGCGTAGCGATACCCGCGGGCGGCCTCGTGATCGACCGGTGCATTGGACCCGAACCACACGTAGCCGGTCTGGTCGGCGATCGACTGGTGAGACTGGAACGCAAAGCCGCGCTGGTTCGGCGCGGCATACACGCCATCGGTGTACTTGAGCGCATACGCGCTGACCAGCAGGTCGAGGCCGGCCTTGGCCAGGAGGCGCGACTCTTCGTCTTCCGAGAAATCGTAGATGTTCATCAGGCCGTTGAGCGTGAACATGGTGTAGGTGGAAGAGTCCCACTCGCCCGCACCGGCGTCGTAGAGGTTGCTGACGTACGTGCGGAGGATTTGCTTGGCTTCAGCCAAGGCGCGGGCCTTGTCGCGCTTGGCGAGTCGGCCACCTTCGAGGTAGTAAGGCAGGACGTTGGCGCTGGTCCACCACATCGTCCGGTGGTTCTCCGTGCCCCCGCCGGTGATGTACGCGTCGTAGTTGCCCGCGGATTGTGCGAGCTTCTGGCGTGTGTCATCGGTGAGGATCGGATCGCCAAAGATCGGCAGGAATCGGGCCCAGTTGACCGCGGCGAAGTGGTAGTGCTCCTTGAAGGATCGGTCGTCGTTCATGTACCGCGCCACTTCCGCATCGTCGGGGTCCAGCAGCAGCTTGGCCATCGCGTGGCCGGGCAGATACTTGCCGGGATCGCCGCCGGAGAAGTAGCCGGTACGCCACTTCTCCAGCCCGCCATCGGCTACAGCCTTGACAACCAGACTCGCGCGGGCGTCGAAGCCCTCGGCGTCGGCATACGTGGTCGGGCTGGAGGCCGGGGCCTGCTCAGCGCCGGGGTGCTTTGTCGTCGCGGGGTCGGGCAGTTCCCAAGCAGCCGCCAGGGTCGAGAAGCCAAAGCCCAGCGCCAGCAGGATGCATAGATGCGATGAGAGCGTATTCATGGTTGCAGTTCCTTATACAGGTTGAGAAACAAAGCCTTAGTCGCTGATCTGGTCGACTTTGATTTCGATCTCGCCACGCTTGGCGATTTTGCGGATGAGGCCGTCCTCCATCCACACGATACGGTCGGTCACGTCGAGCATCTTGTAGTCGTGTGTCGCGCAGATGACGGTGACGCCCTGCTCGTCGTTCATGGCCCGCATGAGGTCGATGATCTCGGCGCCGGTCTTCAGATCGAGGTTCGCGGTGGGCTCGTCGGCCAGGATGATGGCTGGGTTGTTGGCAAAGGCGCGGGCGATGGCGACGCGTTGCTGCTGACCGCCGGAGAGTTCTTTGGGTGTGTGGAGCAGGCGGTCACCAAGGCCGACGCGCTTGAGGATCTCCACGCCGCGGTCCTGCGCCTCGTCGCCTGGCACACCCGCGAAGAGCATCGGCAGCGTGACATTCTCCAGCGCCGTCATCACCTTGACGATATTGTAGGCCTGAAAGATGTACCCGATCTTCCGGCAGCGCAGCCACGCCAGCTCATTGGCGTCGAGCTGAGCGATATCGATCTCGTCGATGAAGACGCTTCCACCGGTCGGTCGTGTCAGCCCGCCGATGCAATTAAAAAGCGTGGACTTGCCCGAGCCCGAGGGCCCGACGATCGCGATGTACTCGCCGGTGTAGATCTCCAGCGAGACGCCACCCAACGCCCGGACCTCGTTGGGCTGACCCTCGTGATAGAACTTGCACACGTCCTCCGCCATCACGGTGACGTCGATCGCTTCGTCGATGTTGGAGAGCCAATCCAAGGGGATTTTCGATTGTCGATTGTCGATTTTCGATTGGTTGGATGCAGACGCATTCATCACGCAGCCCTCCCCGCCTTGGAATCGAAAATCAATAATCGAAAATCGAAAATCCACATCACTTTTCCCCTCGCATCGCCTCGATCGGCGGCATCTTCGAAGCGAGGAACGCGGGAAACGCTGCACCGAGCCCGGTGAGCGCCAGCGCGATGCCCAGCACCATCACCAGCCGCAGCGGCAGCGCCCCGGCCGGCACCGCCTCGCCGCCAGATGCCCAGTTAACCCCAACGCCCACGATCAGCCCCACGACCGAGCCCGTGACCGCCCCCGCCGCACCGACGACCATGGCCTCAGCCATGACCGACATCAGGATCAGCCGATCCAGCCCACCGAGGCACTTGATCGTGCCAATCTCGCGGTAGCGCTGCGCCACCGCCATCAGCATCGCGTTGAGCACCCCCACCGCCGCGACAAGCAGCGACAGCGACAGCATCAGCCACCAGCTCTGCACCTCGGCGTTGCTGTCGCCCCGCGGCGTGGAGAGCAGGAACATCAGGAAGGCCGCGGCCGTGGCAACCGTCAGCGCGGTGAGGATCGCCCCGCCCTTGCGGACCTTCATCGAGCTCAGCGCCAACGACCAGACCACGTCGTATGACAGCTCAAGCTTCTTGATTTCCCAGTGGCGTTCGCTCATGTCACATCGCCCCCTTCACGCTCATCTGGAGGAAGTTGATCGCGATCGCCAGCATGCCGATCAGCCCCATGCCCGCCCCGAACCCGGCCGCGAGAATCGGGGCGTAGTTGACCCACTGCTCCCGCCCGAAGACCCGTGCAAACACGTACCGCCCCAGCAAAGCCCCGGCGAACAGCGGCAGCGCCATGTGCGGGTAGCCATTCATCGCGCCAAGCCCGCCGTAGATGTACTGCGTGGACACGCCCAGCAACGAGAACGCGCCGAACAGACACACCGTGCCCACCGTCGCGCCGACGATGAGCCAGGGCTTAAGCGAGGTGAGCAGCAGCGAGTCGCCCTCGCTGAGCCCCGACGCCCAGACCGCGCGCATGGTCGCGTGCTGAGGCCAGAACTTCTGCACATACGGGTACGCATCCGAGGGGATCGGCCCAAGCCCGGTGATGTAGCTCCAGAAGATCAGCGACGTAATCGCAAGCAGCGGGAAGATCAGGATCTCTGCCTTAATCAGCGACGTGAATTTCGTGCGGGTCAACTGCGTCTCACGCAGGCGGTCGGCCATGTTCCCGTAGTTGTGCAGCGGCAGCGGGGCAAACCAGATGTCCACGCGCTTGTAGCCCGAGGTGAAGATCGCGGCCTCGGACAGCATGGGGATGCCCGCGCTCTGCCCCGCGATGCCGGACATCCGCGCGTTGATGTAGGTGTTGATCGGCGTCCAGATGAACGCAAATGCGATCAGCCACCACATGGAGAACCGCTCTTCCGCGGGCACATCCGGGTACACGTTGATGAGGTAATGCGACATCCACACAAAGCCCACCGACGCGACAATCCAGACCACGATGGGCACCCACGTCGGCGGGTCGCCCCGCTCCTTGTCACGCCGCCAGAATGCCTTGAGGTCGAACCCGGTGCGGGTGTGGACGCCGTCGGCCTCGATGTCTTCGTGGCCGTAGGTATCCTGATCGACCCCCGCGCGTTTGCGCCACTTGAGCAGCGCCGCACCGATCCCCGCGAAGCCCACGATCGCGATCGCCAGCGCTGTGCCGATGCCGACCGACAGGTACACATCCAGCGTGGTGGCGATGTGGGTTTCAATCGCGTCTTTGCCCGGCTCCCAGTGGGGGATCATGCCGTTGATCTGCAAGACCGGGTTCACGATCAACTGAAAGACCATCGTGGTCACGAACATGCCGATGACGATGCGCCAGGGCAGCACGAAGCCGGTGAGGAGGATGCCAAGGTTCAGCGAGATGCCGATGGTCGCTGCGGGGAGGTAGCTATCGACGTAGGTCGTCGCGTCCCAGAACGGTATGGGTATCAGCTCGACGGGTGTGCCAAGGAACGCCTGGGTCAGCACCGGCAGCGCGACATAGACCAGGCCAAACGCGCCGCCCAGCATCACGCCCAGCGAGAAGCAGTAGAACCGGTAGCCGCGCTTGTTCTTGTCCTGCGAGGTCTCCGCCAGTGCGATGGTCCCTTCCGCGGCGATCGGCGCGAGGGGGAAGGGCAGCTTCTCCGCATCGGAGGTGATCTTGTAAGCCAGGTACCCCAGCGAGAACTGTGTGAACTTGCTCAGCAGCATGGACCCGACGATCACGCCGATCACAGGCCACCAGGCCGAGGAAACCAGCGACCCATAAGCCGCATCACCGAACGGCGCGACCCAGTCGGGCACATCCTGATCGATGCCGAAGCTGCGGAAGGCCTCGCTGTTCCGCATGTACCGGTTCCACACCAGCGACGCGAAGATGCCGCCACCCAGCATCATGCCGCCCGACACGTGCGTGAGCTGGCTCAGCGTGTACTTGAGGATGTACAGCTCCTGCTTCTTGAGCTGGACAAACGACCGGCGGCTCAGCTCGACAAACAGGATGATGACGACCCAGTCCGCGGCATCGCCCAGGTCCTGACCGATCATCAGCCCCATGAAGATGATGCCCGGTAGCATCACGAAGGACACGAACAAGGCGCCGAGCACCGAGCGCCACGTGAAGCCCTCTTCATACGGCTCGTGCTGGATCGCCTCGATGCTCAGCTTCGCGTCGTAGAAGGTCTCTGGCTTCTTCTCGCGTTTGGGTTTGGGGGGTTGCTTTGCCATGGTCAAGTCAGCCTTGTGCGGCCCGGCGAAGGCCATCGCCGGTCCTGTGCACGTGGGTTATCGTGGTGTCTCCATCGCTCGCTCTATCAGCTTGACGCCCTGATCGATGTACTGCTTCCGCTGCGCGGGTTTGAGGTTCCGCCAGAGCAGGAACTGGCGTCGGACCAGGTCCATGAACCGGTAGTTGGTGCGGACCCACGCTTCCTCCGAGCCGGACGTTCTGCCAAGCGTGATGCGCACAGCAAAGACGCGGGCGTCGTCGGTGGGGACGATGGCCATCACCATCGTCTGCGCCACGTCCAGGTCATACGGCGCGAGCCACATCCGCGCAGACAGCGCGATGCGATCGATCGGCTGGGTCTCCAGCGCCAGTTGGATGTCCCGGCAGTTGAACGCTTCGGAGGCCGGGTCGCTGTGGTTGGCCATGAACTGCCGGAAGAACGCGGTCATGCCGATGGCGTTGCCTCGGGTGAGGGTGAACGGCAGCGTGAAGTGGATGACGCCACGGTCATCAGCCTCGGGGAGCGTCCACCGCCCCATGCCCGACGGGGCCGCGAGTGCCGCCGCCTTGCGAGCCGGGGCCAGTGTCGCCACCAAGACCACCAGCCCCGACAGCAGCGCGAGGCCCACCGATGTCAGCGACGCGAAGTTCAACGACAACCCGCCCATGAACCCGGCCGGGTCGTTGGTCGGATTGATGAGATTCACCACGAAGCCGAAGCCAAGCCCGATCAGCAAACCGATCACGATGCCCAGCACGCTGAACACCGCCGACTCACTGAGCAGCAGGAACGAGATCTGCCCCGGCGACAGGCCCACCGCGCCGAGCATGTTCACCTCGCCCTTGCGCTCCTCCACGTTGCCGAGCATCGTGTTGAGCACGATCAGCACACACAGGATCACCGGCACGATGATCTTGGCGAGGCCCGCCAGGCTCACCGCCGACCGCGAAGTCAATAGCTCATACGTCACCGGTGCCGCAAGCGCAACGGGGCCGACAGTTGCTTGCGCTGATTGCTCGCCCGATGGTGTGCCATCGACCTGCACACGCGACCCGAAGATCGGCATGTTCAGACGCAGCAGCGCCCGGCTGTAAAACTCCGAGGCCTCCTCCGGACTGTCAAAGCGCACCGCCACCGAACGGGGTGTCGCGCCGACATCCACCGCCGCCTGCCCGGGCACGATGACCAGCTCCCGCCAGGACATGAAGTAGCTTGGCGATTCATCAAGCAGGTCGCCGCTGCCACCCACCGAGGAGGTGATGCCGGACTTAAGGTAGTCCACCATCGCGAGGCTCTTGCCGGTGACATCGCGGTAACGGTCCGCCTCGGCGGTGTCGAGGATGCCGATGACCGACCACCACCGGCTGCGGATAAAGACGCGGGGCAGGTCGTCGATCGGCTTGAGTGTGGCCTCCCCCGCTTCAATCTGCTCGGGCGTCCCGTCGTACAGGTCGGCTGGGGTGATGCGCAGGTTTCGCGCAACCGTGTCGGGCAGGATGATGACCGTGCGGTCGCCGGGGGCAAACCATTGGTGGTTGCTCACCGCCTCGTGCAGCCGGGAGATCCGCCGCTCGCTCGGCTCGAAGGTCATCACCCCGGTCACGATGTCGCCCGGCCCACCCTCGCGGGTGATGCCTTCCTGGTTGATCCCCTCGCGGTCGGCGTTGTTGCCGCCCTCGGTCTGGATGTACCAGCCACGCACCGCCAACTCGAACTCGCTGCCAAACTCCGCACGCAGCGCGTCGATGAACACCGGCGAAAGACCCACAAAGTAAAACGAGCGGAATACCACGCCCTGATACTTCGGCTGGTAAGGCTCCACCGTGCGGTTGCCCGCCTCACGGTCCAGCTCCAGCACGCGGCTGGTGAACGCGTCCTGGCCCGACACCGAGACGAACGTGATGATGGAGAACGTCAGCACCGTCACGGTCACAGCCGTGAGGAAGGTCCGCGACGGTCGCTTGCGAAGGTTCGACACGCCCAGCGACATCGCGGTGCCCAGCGACGACGCCAGCGAGATGGTCTCGCCCTCAACTTCGCCCGCCCCAGCCTTCGCGCGACGCATCAGCACGTCGAACCGCTGATAGCAGATCAGGAGCACAATCGCGGACATCAGGATCATCGCAAACGCGACCATCACGATGAATGGCGAAACCGAGATGCGGAACGCGGGGTGCACCAGATTCAGGTACGCGGTCAGCAGGCTGAAAATCACCACCGACCCGGCAAGCCGCGCGACGATGCTCTTGCCCCCCACGATCAGACGCTCCAGGAAGAAGCTGGCGGGGAGCAGCATGATCATCAGGAACACCGCTGAATACACCGCCTCGCGTCCCAGTTGCAGCAGGCGTGGGTAGAACTTCACCATGGTGCCCCACGTCTGCCGGGCCTCGCCCAGCGCGGCCCGGTGCTGGTGCTCCGCGGCAAAGGCCTCGGCGGAATCCAGCCGACGGGCCGCATCATCGAGCGCAGCCATCACCGACTGATCGCGGACACCCTTGTCGCGCATCACGGTGTAGAGGCGCTGCGCAGCTTCGAGCATGCCGCGGGCGACCTGCGTGTCGGTGCGGGGGATGGCGATGTTGCGGTCGGTGATGTGCCCCGCCAGATCGCGCGTGGGGCCGACGAGGAACCCCTCACCCTTGGGGTGTTCGTCGCTCACCTGCCCCACCAGCAGCATCTTGTAACCCGCCCCCGCGCGGACCCGGACGCGGACCCGCCTGCCCTCGCGGAGATAGAGCACGTTCGCGCGGAGCTCCTGCTCGGCATAGCCGGACACAGGGTTGTCCATCGCGAAGTGCTGGGGCTGACCATCGAGCACGGCGTCAATCACTTCGATGGTCTGGCCGCTGTCGCCGATCATCTTGTAATCCACCGGGTCGGGGCCGGGGAAGAAGACCAGCGGGTAGGCCGCGGTCATGATGAGATTCTTCTCGGTGACCAGTTGGTCGCTGAGTTGGAACTGGGGGGTTTGCTTTTGCGTGCCGATGGTGCCCTGGTTGACCACAGCCTCGAACACCGCGTCCTCGGGGCTCAGGCGGTAGGCGTGGACGCTGCGTTTGGAGCTGCGTGTCGAGAATCGCTCGTGCTCCACGGGGAGCGCGTAGGCGCCGCTGAGCCGGACAATCCGCGTGATGCCTCGGCGTGTGCCCACATAGGTGGCCGGGTTGTGCCCGCCCAGATCGGCGGTGCTGCGCTGCGCGGGGTAGTACACAGCCGCGCCGGGCAACGGCTCTGTCGCGTTAACGCCGGAGCGGGCGTTGAACCGCACGACACTGCCGACCAGTTGGCCAAAGGGCTGGGCGTTGAGCTTGGCGGGTGGCTGCGCGTCGGCGGGGCGCTCGGCGATCAGCCGCATGAGCATCGACAGCGTGCGGACCTGCACCGCGATGTGGTCCAGCCGGGAATCGTCATCGAGGATGTCGGCCGGGCTGTCCAGCCGGTCCAACGCGTCGTTCATCGTGCCGACCGCGATGACCCCGACGTTGAGCGGGACCCAGAACTCGCTGTAGGCCGGGGACTGGGTGTGAACAACAGGGTGCACCGCCTCGTCATCGGGGGTCAGCAGGGTCCACGACTCGCGCCAACCCGCCTCACGCTGGGCGGCATCGAGCACGTTGCGCCAGTGCCGGCTTAGGTTGAGTGTGTCGCGTGCGATGACGGATGCGGCCTCGCGGAAGTGCGGCCCGGTGTTGCGAGCGTTGCGGATGCCAAGCGAAGCCGAGCCATCCGACACATCCAGGAAAAATGCGAAGACTGGGTCGGTGGAGGTGGGGTCCAGGGGGTGTAGGGAATCAGTGAGTCTGCGGACCACATCAACGTTGGCGGTGGCGACGGCCTCGAACTGCCGCTCCTCATCAAGCTCGCGCTCGAGCCGGTCGCGGATCGCCTCGGGTGTCAGGTCGTAGGCCGACCACGCCCCGCCGTCTGCTGTGAGCCGCTCGCGCAGCAATGCCGCACGCTCGACATAGGTCTTGCCGGGCATCTCGACGGTCTCGCTCCGCAACTCGCCGAGCATGCTTGAGAGCGGCCGAAGCTCCTCGACACGCGCCTCGACCGCGGCCCGCGCATCGCGCTGCTCCGCGGTGTCCGTGGGCATCGTCCGCGCGAGCTGCTGCAACGCGATCCGCTGCTCGAACACTTTGTTGCGGGCCGCCTCGATGACGCTGAACAACCACTCCTCGACAAACCAAGCCCCGGCCTCATCCGACATGGCCGCGCCCGCCTCGCCGGTCCACACGCTCATCGCCTCCTGATACCAGGCGGAGGTGGCTTGCTCGCTGATCTGTGCGCGGGTGGATGCGGCGGAAAAGACCTGGGGCAAGGCCCCGGCCGCTGCGCCCAGCGCCAGATAAGGCACCAACGCGACCAGCACCATCCTGCGCTTACGTGCCCTGCGCTCAGCCAGTTCCTCGATGTCTCGGGCGCTGAGCAGCCACGTCAAGCCTACGCCGAGCAGTGTCACGATGAGCAGCACCACCACCATCAGGGTGGGCGAAAAGGCTGCGGCTTCACCCGAGCCCAGCGGCAGGACCTGGCCCGCGATCGCCCGGCTGGCGAGGCCGCCCTGCGATTCACCATCCAGGAATGCGAACACCACACCACGCCGACGGATCGTTTCATCGCGCGACAGTTGATCCATCAGGGTCAGGGCCGTCGCGATGTTCGTGGCGACCTTGTAGCCGTGCGGCGCATCGGGCGCAACCGACACGCTGTCGATGGCGACCTGGATCAGCATCGATTGGTTCACGTTGGGGATCGTCAGCTCAAGCCCCGGCCGGAGCACCACCGTCAGTTCGTCGCCACGATCGGTGCGTGACAGCACGGCCTCGGCCGCGACCGCGTTGTCCGCCGCGACCTGCTCAAGCAGGGCCGGGTTGGCTTCAAGCAGTGCGCTGCGTTTGATGCCGAATTGGGCCGCGAGTCGGCGGAGCAGTTCGTCGCCACGGTAGTCGGTCTGCTTGTTCCCGCTGCCGGGC
>JBGTLW010000308.1:0-11700 GCA_041743835.1 Phycisphaeraceae bacterium
AGTACGTACACGACGAGACCGGCTTCAACTACCGCATGCCCAACCTCAACGCGGCCCTCGGCTGCGCCCAACTCGAACGCATCGACGACCTGCTGGCCAGCAAACGCCGCCTCGCCGAACGTTATGCACAATCATTGTCACACATCGATGGCGTGAGCCTCTTCCCCGAGCCCGCCAACTGCCGAAGCAATCACTGGCTCAATGCCGTCATGCTCGATCCCGCCTTGTCCGACCGCAGGGACACGCTCCTGGACGCACTCAACGACGCCGGCCTCCAGAGCCGCCCCATCTGGCAACCGATGCATCAGCTCGACATCTACGCCGGTTGTCCCTGCGGAAGCACCACCACCACCGAAGCCCTCGCCCACCGCGCCATCAATGTGCCCAGCAGTGCTGGGCTGGTGACTTTACGCCAAGCATGAAGCCGCCGATTCTAAACAAGTGCCGGGTATGAACCAAAGTGCCAGTGATTTCACTCATGCTGAAGCGCACGTTTGACATTCTCGTCTCCTCGGCGGCGCTTCTAGTGCTTGCGGTGCCGTTTGTTATCACCATGCTCATGCTGAGGCTGACTGGTGAGGGGAACGTGTGGTATCGCCAGAATCGCGTCGGACATCAGGGCAGACCATTTCATGCACTGAAGTTTGCTACGATGGTCTCGGGCAGTGAAACGATGGTTGACGGAGGTTACACGCTACGAAATGACCCACGTGTGTTACCACTGGGGCGTGTGTTGCGAAAAACTAAAATGAACGAATTACCGCAGATTCTCAACATCCTGAAAGGCGACATGAGTTTTGTTGGCTGGCGTCCGGTTACGCCACGCAGCTTCGCGGAGTATCCGGATCACGTGAAGGAGCAGATCGTGCAGGTGTCACCGGGTCTTACAGGGATCGGTTCAATCATTTTTCGCGACGAAGAGGCAATCGTGACAGAAGCCGTCGCGCGGGGTAAAGATGTCATGACTTGCTATCGTGAGGATATCAAGCCTTACAAGGGCGAATTAGAACTGTGGTATAAAAAGAATCGGAACTTTCGGCTGGACATGAAGATCATAACTGCCACCGCGTGGGTGGTTTTGTTTCCGCGAAGCAAATGGCATCGCTCATGGTTCAAGGGGCTGCCGACACCGCAGTCACCGCTAATTAGGCGATGTTTGAGTTTCGAGTCATCGGATAATACTCAACCCGCGCATCCATCGAAATCCACGATCTCGTAAAATCTGGTATTGATATAATATGCAGGAAAACACATGACTCAGAAACCCGAACACACCCGTGAATTGCCCATTATCGTGATTGGCGCAGGAGGTCATGCGGGAGTGTTGATACACATTCTCGGCATGCTCAATCGACGCATTCTCTTTTCAACTGATTCGGACGCGGCGCAGTTCGGCAAGCGGTGCAATGAAGTTGAGATCCGAGGCAATGACGAACTAATTCTAGATCATTCCCCGGATTCCATAGAACTGGTCAATGGCGTAGGATCGGCGAATGTGCCCGATCTGAAGAGAGCCGTTTTCGAGCGATTCAAAAATGTTGGCTATCACTTTGCCTCTGTGATCCACCCGCAAGCAATTGTTTCCTCCAGTGCCAAATTGGGCGAAGGTGTGCAGATCATGGCCGGCGCGGTCATCCAGCACAATGTTGTCATGGGCGACAACACACTGGTAAACACGCGCGCGTCGGTGGGCCACGATTGTACGATCGGTCGGCACATTCACGTCGCGCCTGGCGTCACGGTATGCGGCGGTGTCCGGATCGGTGACGGTTCGCATATCGGTGCAGGATCAACCTTGATTCAGTGCGTCAAACTTGGCTCAAAAGTCTTAGTTGGTGCCGGCTCTCTCGTGCTTCGCGACGCGACGGATCGAACCGTATTACTTGGCTCACCGGCGAGGCCGCGGGTAACGATCGCCCCCGACACAAAAAAGAGTCGGCCTGCGTATCCCATCATGCTTTCCGCATCAGGCAGGCGCGTCGGATTGATGCGCCTGCTAATGGAGTCAGGCAGATCACTGGATATGGTTGCGTCGGTAATCGCGGCGGATGTGTCCGCGTTGAATCCCACTTACCACTCGGCCGACCGGGCCGTCACGGTACCTCCGTATGAACGATCTGAATGTCTTGAGGTCCTGTTAACGATATGCGGCGAGCATGGTGTTAGGCTCATCATCCCGACGATCGACCCCGATCTGACATTCTACGCTCGGCATCTCGAAAGATTTCGTGACATCGGTGTCCAGATCATGATCGGCAGTGCAGATACCGTGAAGATCGGCAACGACAAACGGCGGACTCATCAATGGTTGGTTGAGAAGGGTTTGCCCACCGTCAATCAGATGGACGCTGATGCGTACCTTCAGCATCCGCCGGACTGGGAGTTTCCGCTGTTCGTCAAACCGCTGTCCGGCAGTTCATCCATCGGAGTGGCCACGGTTCGTGATATCGACGAGTTACATCACATCGTTCGCAACGGGGACTACCTGGTGCAGACCGTGGCCCCCGGTCACGAGTACACCGTGGACGTGTACGTGGATCGAACGGGCCAATGTCGGTGTGCCGTGCCACGCCTGCGGCTGGAGACGCGAGGCGGGGAGGTGACCAAGGGCGTGACGGTGCGCCATGAAGGCATCCAAGACCTCGCCCGCCGCGTCGTTGAGTCCCTGCCGGGTGCGTGGGGCGTCATGAATATCCAAATCTTCTACGACCAAACCACCGGCCAACTCAACGTCATCGAGATCAACCCGCGCTTTGGCGGCGGCTACCCGCTGACCCACGCGGCCGGAGCCCACATGACCCGCTGGATGATCGAAGAAGCCATGGGTCTGCCTAGTACCGCCCGCGACGACACCTGGCAGGATGGCCTGGTCATGCTGCGATACGACGAGGCGGTGTATGTGACTCGTGAGCAGGCGGGGCTTGACGCGACGTGATGATGACCATACCCAGATGGCTGGTCCTGTTTGATGTTGATGGCACGCTGCTGGTCACCGGGGGGGCGGGCAGCCGGGCGATCAAGAAGGCGATGTCACATCTACTCGGCGACCACTTCGCTTGGCATCCGATCACCCCGGGCTTGCTAGACCCGCAAATCTATGCCGAACTGGCCATGAAGAATGGTGTCGCTAAGCCCGACGAACGTCACGACGACTATCGGCGCCTCTACCTCGAAGCGCTTCGGGAGGAACTGGGGCAAGCGGGCGACGAGGCGCGGGTGTTGCCGGGGGTCCGAAGCCTGCTCGATCAACTCACCGCGCGCGATGATGTAGTGATCGGCCTCCTCACCGGCAACTACCGTCGCGGCGTCGAACTGAAACTGGCGGCGGCGGGTTTGTCCATGGAAATCTTCACGCACAACGCGTTCGCAGAGGACGCATCCTCCCGCAAGGGACTGGTGAAGTTCTTGCTGGAGCGCTGGGCGGCCGAGCACGGGGAGCCGATCGACCCCGCGCGCGTCTTCGTCCTCGGAGACACCCCCCGCGACGTCGCCTGCGCCGCAGCATCCGGCTGCCGCTCGGTCGCGGTGGCGACCGGCTGGTACACTGAACAACAGCTCCGCGACGCCGGGGCGGATTTGGTTTTGCCCGACTTCTCTGACCCATCGCCTTTGCTGGAACTCCTTGGTTGAATGAACGCACCGTGCCCAGCCGCACAAGCCCGTAGCGACGAAAAACCGATACCAGATCGACATATGAAACAGATGCTTCAACTCATCGGCCGGGACGAACCGCTCTTCGATCAAGACCTGACAAGCCACGGCGGGCCCCTCGACGAGATGGTGCGCGGCGGCCGCTTCCTGGTCATCGGCGGGGCGGGGTCCATCGGCTCGGCTGTGGTGCGCCAGCTATTCGCCCGCAAGCCCCGCGTCCTCCACGTGGCTGACATCTCGGAGAACAACCTCGCCGAGTTGGTGCGCGACATCCGCAGTTCCATGGGCTATATCGAAGGCGACTTCCGCGCGTTTGCGCTCGACTGTGGCGGGGCCGAGTTCGAGGCCATGATCGACGCCTGCGGCCCCTATGACTACGTCCTCAACTTCTCCGCGCTCAAGCACGTCCGCAGCGAGAAAGACCCCTTCACACTCATGCGGATGATCCAGGTCAACATCTTCAACACCGACAAGACCGTCGCTCAGGCGATGGCGATGGGGGCGAAGAAATACTTCTGCGTCTCCACCGACAAGGCCTCGAACCCCGTGAACATGATGGGTGCCTCCAAGCGCATCATGGAGATGTTCCTCATGCGGCGCAGCGGGCAGATGCCCGTGTCCAGTGCGCGGTTCGCCAACGTCGCGTTCAGCGATGGCTCGCTGCCCCACGGCTGGACCGTCCGCCTCCGCAAGCGCCAGCCGATCGTCGCACCCAACGATGTCCGACGCTACTTCGTCACCGACGATGAGGGCGCGATCCTCTGCCTCCTCTCAACCTTCCTTGGCCAGACCCGCGACATCTTCTTCCCCAAGCTCTCCGCCAAGCTGCACCTGATCACCTTCAGTGAGATGGCGGTCCGCTACCTGCGCTCGGTCGGGTATGAACCTGTTGAGTGCGCCAGTGAGGATGAAGCCCGCGCGCGCATGGCCGATCTACCCGCTCAAGGGAAATGGCCCGTCTTCTTTTTCAAGAGCGACACCACGGGCGAGAAAGATTTTGAGGAGTTCTACACCGACCAGGAAGATGTGGACTGGGACACCTTCGCCGACGTCGGCGTGGTGAAGAACGATGTCGCATGGGACGCCAAAGCGTTGGACCACTTCGAGCAGACCATCCAAAGACTCCGCGCTGCGGGCCGCTGGGACAAACCCGAACTGGTCACGCTTTTCAACCAGATGCTCCCAAACTTCGACCACAAAGACACGGGTAAGTACCTCGACGGGAAGATGTGAGAAGGATGCGACAGCTTTCAGCGTTCAAAAAGCTATCGTGATGTGGTTTTGCTGCTGGCCAATGAACGTTTGCACGCGGCCTCAGCTAATTCGGATAAACTTAGCGGAGTAAGGGCGGGCAACAAGCCGGAGCACGACATGTACGACCACATCACTAGTGACCCAGCGATCCTCGGTGGCAAACCCGTCATCCGTGGCACACGTATCAGCGTTGAGATGATCCTCGAACTGGTCGCCTCGGGCGCGACGCGCGATGATATCCTCAGCCGTCATCCCCACCTCAGCGTCGCCGGCGTCGATCAGGCACTGGCCTACGCCGCCGCCGCTTTACGCCACGACGTCTTGCTCACCGAAGAGGTACCCGGGTGAACGGTCTTCGGCTACTCAGCGATGAGAACATTGATCCACGCGTCACCGCTTATCTGCGGGAAGCCGGTTTCGATGTCACCGATGTCTACGACACCGGCCTTCGCGGCTGCCCCGACCAACAAGTCCTCGACCTTGCTTACCAGCAGCAACGCGTCATCCTGACACACGATTCGGACTTCGGCGCGATGGCGATCCACCAGCGCCAGCCGATGATCGGCATCATCTATCTACGCCCCGGCCACATCGACCCCGCCTTCACCATCGCCACCCTCGACGCCATCCGCCACGCTGATCCCGACCTCCAAACCCCGTTCCTTCTCGTCGCCAAGCGCATCGGCACGCGTGTCACCATGCGCCTCCGCAGGCCGATACACTGAAAGCAGCGAACCCTCATTGCGAGTGATTAGCCGCGAACGCTCACACCTCATCCCCACTACCGACAACCGACTACCCCATGATCAAACGCCTCTTCGACATCCTCTTCGCCATCTTCTGGCTGGCCCTCCTATCCGTGCCGCTGCTGGCCATCATGCTGATCCTCAAGCTCACGGGCGAGCACAAGGTCTGGTTCCTTCAAGAGCGTGTGGGTTTACACGGCAGGCGCTTCAAGGTCTACAAGTTCGCCACCATGCGCACCGACTCGGAGTGGACCGGCAACAAAGACATCACCCTCCGCAACGACCCGCGCGTCCTGCCCGTCGGCCGCTACCTCCGCAAGGGCAAGATCAACGAGGTCCCGCAGATCATCAACATCCTCATCGGCGACATGAGTGTCGTCGGCTGGCGTCCGCTGATGCCCAAGAGCTTCGCGTATTACCCCGAGCACGTGCAGGAAAAAATCATCAACCTCAAGCCCGGCCTCACGGGCATCGGCTCCATCGTCTTCCGCGATGAAGAAGCCATCACCGCCTCAGCTGACAAACCCCCCGAGCGCGTGTACAAAGAAGACATCGCCCCCTACAAAGGCGAACTCGAGCTGTGGTACCAGGACCACCAGAGCCTCTGGCTGGACCTGAAGATCGTCCTAGCCACCGGCTGGGCCGTGATCAGCCCGGGCAGCCGACCACACGAGACATGGTTCCAAGGCCTGCCCCCGAAACCGGCCGGCCTCGCGGCCATCGCGGATCGCATCAAACAGGCGTCCCCATCACCTGCCGATACCACCGCACCGTCGGCTCAAGACCCCGCTCAAAACTGACCCGCGGCTCATAGCCGATCGCTTCCCGTGTCGCCGTCAAATCCGCCAGCGAGTGCTTCACATCCCCCGCCCGCTCCTCGCGGTACTCCGGCTCCAGGTCCGGCCGACCCAACATCCGCGCCATCTGTTGCGCCAACTCCGTCACAGAAACCCTCTGCCCGCACGCCACGTTGAGCACCCGACCCGCGAGCGATGCCTCATGACCCGCCGCCAACAGATTCGCGTGCACCGCGTTATCGACAAAAGTAAAGTCCCGCGACTGCTCGCCATCCCCAAAGATCACCGGCCGCTCCCCAGCCAACAATGACTTCGCAAACGCCGCTATCACAGCCGCGTAAGCCGAGTTCGCGTTCTGCCGCGGCCCGAAAATGTTGAAGTAACGCAGACTGACCGTGTCCAACCCATACGAGCACGCATACGCACGCATCAACGACTCACACGCCGCCTTGTTCGCCGCATACGGGCTCCGCGCCAGCGTCGGCATCGTCTCAATCTTAGGCAGCGTCGGCGAGTCGCCATACGCACTCGAACTGGCTGCAAACATCACGCGCTTCACCCCCGCCTCGCGCGCCGCTTCCAGCACGTTAAGCGTCCCCGTGGTGTTCACCTCGTTGTAAAGCCGGGGCAGCTTGACGCTCCGAGGCACAGAGCCGAGCGCCGCCTGATGGAACACCAACTCACAACCCGCCATCACCTCCGCGAGCAACGCTTCATCCAGGATGCTGCCCTCGACAAATCGCAGCCGATCTCCCGCCCTGTCTCTGTAACTGTCGAAGTTCGCCGGGTCCCCGCCCGACAGGTCGTCGAGCACCACCACCTCTGCCCCCAGATCGATCAGCGCCTCAGTCAGGTGCGACCCGATGAACCCCGCCCCGCCGGTCACCAGCGCCCGCGTGCCTTCAAAGTGCTGACCATGCAGCTCGCGCCATTGCAATAGTGCCATGTCTAGTCCTTGTCGTTCGGGATTGCTGGAGATTGCTGTGTTCCAAGGAACCGGCTTGCTGAGGGAGTTTCCGGGGGGAAATTTCCGGGGGGGGGTTAGGCGGAGATGATGTGCTCGCCGCTCTGCCCGCGCATCGCGCCCCGGCTGTCCACCACAAGCTTCGCAGCCCTGCCGATCATCGCCCAGTCGTACACCTCGTGGTTCGTCGCGATCAGGACGCAGTCGTATCCGCCAAGCGTCTTCTCGCTTAACTCAACGCTCTGCATCGCCGGCAGGTCCGGGTAGTGACGCATCGCATGTGTGGCCGGCACGTGCGGGTCGTTGTATGACACATCCGCACCCAGCGCAAGCAGCCGACGGATCAACTCGAAGCTCGGGCTCTCGCGCACATCGTCCACGTTCGGCTTGTACGCAAGACCCAGCACAAGCACCTTCGCGCCACGCACCGCCTTGCCCTGACTATTGAGCGCCAGCATCGTCCGCTGCACCACGTACTCGGGCATCTGGTGGTTCACCTCGCCCGCCAACTCAATAAACCGCGTCGTGTGGCCAACCTCCCGCGCCTTCCACGTCAAATAGTACGGGTCGATCGGGATGCAGTGCCCGCCCAGCCCCGGGCCGGGGTAGAAAGCCTGGAAGCCAAACGGCTTGGTCGCCGCCGCGTCAATCACCTCCCACACATCGATGTCCATCGCTGTGAGAATCACCTTCAATTCATTGACCAGCGCGATGTTCACCGCCCGGTACACGTTCTCCAGGATCTTCGCAGCCTCCGCCACCTCCGCGCTGGAGACGGGGATCACCTGCGCGATCGCATGACGATACATCGCGGTGGCAAGCTCGCCCGACACCGCGTCGATCCCGCCGACGAGTTTGGGGATGGTCTGCGTGTTGTGCGTCTTCCGGCCGGGGTCCTCGCGCTCCGGCGAATACGCGAGGAAAAAGTCCTGGCCACACTTCATCCCCTTCGCCTCCAGCCGAGGCAGCATGATGTCGCGCGTGGTCCGCGGGTACGTCGTCGATTCAAGCACGATCAACTGCCCCGCCCGCAGCGTCCTGGCAATCGCATCGGTCGTCTGCTCCACATAGCTCAGGTCCGGCTCAAGGTGCGCACCCAGCGGCGTGGGCACACACACCAGCACCGCATCCGCCTCACCGAGCCGGGCAAAATCAGCCGTGGCATCAAACCGATCGGTCGCCGCCATGTCGCGGGCGTAGTCCTCGCCGAAGTGCTTGAGGTAGTTCTCCCCCGCCTTAAGCTGCTGAATCTTCCGCGGGTCCACATCGAAGCCCAGCACGCGGAAGCCAGCCGTCCAGAACGCCCGCATCAGTGGCAGCCCGACGTAGCCGAGGCCCAACACCCCGATCACCGCCGACTTGTCCGCGATCTTCCCGCTCAGGCCCTGGTTCTGCTGGTTCACGTCCGATTCCTTTGATCTGTGCGGCCCACCCCAGCCCGCCGCGGGTCAATAACACACACCTCAATCACGCAGCCGGATTCTACCGCAACCCACACCCCCATGATCGGCCAGATCGGCGAGGCGGGTGAGTAATGAGTTAGGCGCTTGGCGCTAGGTGTTAGGCGCTAGGGTGAGCGCCTAGCGCCAAAGCCAAATCCTTCACGCCCTCCCCAGCGCCTAACACCTAACGCCCAGCGCCCAGCGCCTATCCACCCCCTCCGCGATCCAACACAACCACAAAGACACCAAGTACACCAAGCAAAGCAGGGCATGAAAAAACCCCTACCTCCCAAGCGCCTAACCCCTAGCGCTCAGCGCCTACCCATCCCCCCCTCCGCACCCTCCGCGATAATAAGTAACCACAAAGACACAAAGTGCGCGAAGCTGAAACGGAGCATGAAAAGCCCCCCCCACCTCCCCAGCGCCTAACCCTAACGCCAAGCGCCTACCTCCCAAACCCCTAACGCCCAACGCCTACCTCAATACCTCCCAATCCAAAACCCGCGAAGGACCCAAAGCACGCCTCGGCTGATTGACCTGTCATAGCCAGTGTCAGCCGGGCGCACTTTGAGCCTTCGCGGTTCAAGGGCCGGGGTTCCGGTTCCGGGGTTCCGGTTCCGGGGGTTCATCACCCCCGCATCACGCCGCGATCTTGAGCTCGCCCGCATCGGCCTCGCTCATCCCGCCGTACTGCAGGTTGGTGCTCACCGGGGAAGCAGCCGGGCCTGACATGGCGCGGGGGTTGAACCAGAACGCGGTGACCCAAACCTTCGCACCGGCCGGCACTTCGGTCGGGAAATCCATCCCGAACGTCGACAGCGTGGTGTTCCCCTCGAACTTCCACACCGCCGGGTCGTTGGGCGCGACCTCACCGATGAAGCTGAACACCGACGCCCCCACCACACCCACAGGCTTGCGCCGGCCGGGTGTCGCAGAGCTGTGCAGCCGAACCGTCACCCGCCGACCAACCACCGACACAATGTCGATGTCCGGCGACGTGACAGGCGCGGGGATCGGAGATGGGTGCTTCCTGACATTAAGCCCCAGGTCGATCTTCTGCTCATCGGTCACCGTGGCATGACCCTCGATGATCCTCGCCAGATCACCCGCCATGCCCTTGAGCGCCGACCGAGCGGTGTTCTTGGCCGCGACCTTACCCTTGGTCCGGGTGCCCGGGTCGATGGCCGTCTGAAACGCCGCGGCGTACGCATCGTGCAGCCCGGCATACGCCACAGCCTGATCCTCCGTCAGCCCGTACTGGAACGGGTCAGCCGAGGTCTTCGCCTTGAAGTTGACCGACCAGGCCAACAGGCCACTATCCGAGTTTGGTAGAAAAGCCATCAGAAATCTCCTTCACGTGTAAAAGTAAAAAACCAACAGAAAAAAACACAATCAACAGAGCAGCCCGTCAGCCACGCCTGAAGTTCCCGACCACGGAAAAACGATCGATTCCATACAACACGAAACGATCCCCGAAGCACAAAAACCCCAAAACATCACCAACGAACCACCCCCCCCCCGGAACTTCCCCCCGGAACCCCCCCGGAACCCCCCCCGGAACCCCCCCGGAACTTTCCCCGGAACCTCCCCCCGGAACATTCCCCGAAACTATCCCACGGCTACAGCCGTGGGACGATCAAACCCTTCCTCCTCCCCAGATTGTGTTCATAGGTTTTGCACCTCCCGGATTGCTCCCACATGGTTCCCCGCAAAGCCCCGGCGACCCCGTGCCGCCCGAATCAAGCCCCGCGATAACCACACCATCGGCCCACACAATCCGCCAATCCAGTACAACCGAAAAAAATCTCCCAAATCCCCAAACCCAAAATAACCGCCAAGCCGCCAAGGACGCCAAGTCAAGACAAGTTCCGGATTTACAGGCAACAGTCCCAATTGCATGCCAAGCATCATCAACCCCCAAGGCACAACAACCGCCAAGCCGCCAAGGACGCCAAGCCAAGACCGATGCTGGTTTTACATCCAACCTCTCATCAGCAGCGCCCCGATTCACCAACCACCAAGGCACGATGAACACCAAGGAGGGTTAAAATCAAGACACCCAGCAGTTCCCCAAGCGCCTAATCCCTAGCGCCTAGCGCCTACCCCTCCCAGCCGCCAAGGACGCCAAGCCAGGACCGATGCTGGTTTTACATCCAACCGCTCATCAGCCGCGCCCCGATTCATCAACCACCAAGGCACGATGAACACCAAGGAGGGTTAAAATCAAGACACCCAGCAGTTCCCCAAGCGCCTAATCCCTAGCGCCAAGCGCCTACCTCCCTAACCCCTAGCGCCCAGCGCCTACCCTCCCAGCCGCCAAGAGCGCCAAGCTGAAGCAAATCATGGCTTTATAACAATGCATTTCTTGGCGTCCTCCGCGCCTTGGCGGCTACCCCCCCCCAAACCGGCCCTTGATTTCATGAGATCAGCGTTTGATTTCAGGAGATTAGGCTTTGAGTTCCGGAGATCAGGCCTTGATTTCATGAAATCAGTCTTTGATTTCCGGAGATCAACCTTTGAACTCATGAAATCAACCCTTGATTTCCGGAAATCAGTCTTTGAATCCCTGAAATCAACCCATGAATTCAGGAAATCAGTCCCTGAATCCCGGAAATCAGGCTTTGATTTCACGAAATCAGCCCTTGAATTCCGGAAATCAACTCTTGAATTCAGGAAACCAACCGCCGCAGTCACCAGCCCACCCCCTACCCCCTAGCGCCTAACTCCTCCCCACTCCCAAGCGCCTAACCCCTAACCCCCAGCGCCTACCCACCCCCCCCCAACGCATCAAGGATGATCGCGTTGACCTTATTCACATCGTAAACCGCCTCGGCCCGCGCCCGGCT
>JBGTLW010000309.1:0-7517 GCA_041743835.1 Phycisphaeraceae bacterium
GGTGACCAGGTCGCTGATGGCGTCGGTCTTGCGCATCACCAGGGTCAGCGGCCCCGGCCAGAACGCCTCCGCCAGCCGACGCGCGATCGCCGGCACTTCCGCCGCGTATCGCCACGCGGCATCCGTGTCGGGTGCGTGGACGATCAGCGGGTCAAAGCTCGGCCGGGCCTTGGCTTCAAAGACACGCGCGACGGCGGTGTCGTCCAGCGCGTTGCACGCAAGGCCGTACACCGTCTCGGTCGGCATGCCGACCAGCAGCCCCGCCCGCAGGGCCTCGGCCGCGCGAGTGATCCCGGCTTGGTCGGGTGTGATGGTGCCGTGATGGTGAGCGTCCGGGGTGACCACGTGCTTAATCCGATTCGTTCATGGTGTCGGCCACGGCCTCGCCCTCCCGCTCGCTCACCGTGATGCTCGTCGCAAGGTCGTCGCGCAATCGGCGGTGCAGGTCGTCGGGGTGGGAATCGCGGATCGCCCGGCGGACCGAACGCAGCGAACGCCCCGGCACAGCGATGTGACACACCGGCTCGCCTGGCTTCACCATCGGCAGCGTCGTCATCCCCAGCACCACACCATCCAGCGGCGAAGTGAGCACGTTCTGCGATTCGCCGAAGGTGCTCGCATTGGTCGCGATGGGTTGGCCGCGGTCCACCGTCGCGCCCGGCGCGATGTGGAACCGCAGGATCCCGCCCACCTCCGCACGCACCCACAGGCTCTTGTCGATCTTCGTCTGATACGCAGGCTTGATAGGTTCGCCCTCGATCATGCCAAGCGACTTCATCACGTTGATCACCCCGCGTCGGCCCACATCCAGCACGCCGGGCTCTATCTTGAACGGCTCACCCGCCTCCACCGCGATCACCGCGCAGCCCGCCTTCACAGCCTCCTTGCGGAACGAGTGCTCCGGGCCCTTGTTGTTGAGCATCAGCTCACACCCGAACGCCCGCGCCAGCTTCCGCACACGCGGGTTGGAAAAATCCGCACGCACGTTGGGGAAGTTGGTCCTGCCCCACGCGGCGGTGTGCAGGTCCACACCCCAGTCGCAGTTCTGCACCACGTTGGTAAACACGCTGTGCGCGACACGGCTGGTCATGCTCCCGGTGGGTGAGCCGGGGAAGCTGCGGTTGAGGTCGCGGCGGTCGGGCATGTACCGCTGCTGGTTCTCGAAGCCGAAGATATTGACCACCGGCACAAGCACCAGCGTGCCGCGCATCGGCAGGACCGCGTCCTCGAACATCAGCGAGTGGATGACCCCGACGCCGTTGACCTCGTCGCCGTGGACCGCCGCGGTGACGAACAATCGCGGGCCATCGGTCTTACCCCGGATCACGCGGATCGGCAGGGAGATCGGGTCGCCGGTGTATCGCTCGGAGACTTTGAGGTGGATGTCGCGCGACGTGCCCAGCGGGACGGAGACACCACCGATGCGAAAAGGTTTGGCGCGGGGCATGGGAGCAGATGGTAACACCGAACACGCAAAGCGGAACCCGTGGCCGGGTTGCCGGGGGCGGCCGGGCGTTGTCTGGGGCTATGGAAAGCGTGCGTGCGGAGCTACCGCTTCACCTTCGCCGGCTTCTTGCGGATGCGTTTGGCCCGCGCGGGGACCAGCGACTTGAGCGTGAGCAGCTTGCCGAAGCAGGTGAGTTTGTCGCCGGGGAGGATGTTCTGCGAGCCGTGCGGCGCGGGGATGACGACGCTGCCGCGTTCGATGTTGACGATGAGGACTTCGCGGTCGCGGAGCTCGGTTTCGCCGATGGTTTTGTTCGCCAGCGGGTTGAGTTTATCGACCACGAACTCCACCACGCCGTAGCCCGCGCGCATGGTGAGCTTCTGGCGGACGTCCACGTCGGGGAACTGGACCTGCTCCTGGATGTAGTCCATGACCGCCCCCGCGATATCCACGCCGGTCTGCGTCTCGATGCCCTCGAGCCCCGGGGACGAGTTGACCTCCATGATCTGCGGGCCGGTCGCGCCTTCGAGCATATCGACCCCCGCGACGCGCAGGCCCATGATCTGCGCCGCCTTGACAGCGGTGCGCTCAAAGGCGTCGCTGAGTTTGACGGTCTCGGTGGAGGCGCCTCGGTGGATGTTGGAGCGGAACTCCTGCCCGGCGGCGACCCGCCGCATCGCCGCGACCACCCGGCCGCCCACCACGAACGCGCGGATGTCCCGCCCCTTGCTCTCAGCGACGAACTTCTGCAGCAGCACGTTCTGCTTGGCGCTTTGCAGGGTCTCGATGATGGCCTCGGCGATCTTCACGTTGTCCGCGAGGATGACGCCCACGCCCTGCGACCCCTCCAGGAGCTTGATGATGACCGGCGCGCCGCCGACATTCTGGATCGCGGGCAGCACGTCTTCCTTGCGGCGGACAAACGCGGTGGGGGGGATGCCGATGTCGTGCCGCGAGAGGATCTGCATGGACCGCAGCTTGTCGCGCGACTGGCCGATCGCGGCCGCCGAGTTGAGCACGGGGATGCCCATCTGCTCGAACTGCCGGACCACCGCGCAGCCGTAGTGCGTGATCGACGCGCCGATGCGGGGGATGATGTAGTCCACCCGGCCGACGTGCTTGTTCGCGTAGTAGATGTCGGGCAGCCCCTGCTCGGTGTAGATCGCGAACTTGAGCGTGTCGCGCACCAGGAGCTTGTGCCCGCGCGCCTTCGCCGCCTCGCGGAAGCGGCGCATGGTGTAGCCCTTGGCGTTGCGCGTGAGCACACAGATACTCAGGGCCTTCATGGTGGCGTCTTTCTGACCGTGGCCTTCGCCGCGGGTCGGTGGTGGTAGGTGACTATAGCGCCTTCTTGGTCTTGCTCGCGGCCTTGGGCCTGCGCAGCGGGCGGTCGGTGACCACGTGCTTGCCGGTGGAGTCCACTAAGAACGTCCCCGCCAGGCTGGACCGGCCGATGAGCATCCGGCAGATCATGCGTTTGCGGCAGACCAGCCCCAGCTCGATCCGCCGCTGCGTATCCCCGATGCGCAGCAGCGTCTCGACGAACAGCCGGTCCTGCGTCGTGCCATGCGCCGACCGCACGCGCGATCGGCGGGATATGGGGGCGACGACCTCGATGGCCCGCTCCTTCACGCGGTTCTTCCGGGACAGCGCGACCTGGAAACGCACGCGGTTCCCGCTTAACTCCTTGATCTCCATCACATCCAATGCGCTGGAGCGGGCGCCTGTGTCGGCCTTGGCGATGATGTTGTCGATACCCCACTCGGGCAGCGCCACCGTCTCACGCCAACCAATGACCGCCTGCGTCTTGTTGGTTTGGGCCGGCCCGTGCATAGGTGTATTCTAGCAGGTCGTAGGGGTGCCCCCGATAACGTGGCGCCACTGCCGCGCATATACTCAGGCGGGTGTGTGTTTCCGCAACTTCACGCAACTTCATGGAGACAAGGCGATGCGATGGATGACAAGTAACGCGCTGCTGTGTGTGGTGCTGCTGTTTCAGGCGGGCTGCTCCACGGCACCTGATACCGTGGCCGAGCGCCGCTCGCTCGAAGAGCGTGCAAGGCTGACGGTGGACCGCTTCAAGACAAGCGACCCCTCGCTGTCCGATTCGTTCTTTAAGAATGCCAAGGGTTACGCGGTGTTTCCCACCGTCGGCAAGGGGGCGGTCGGCCTGGGTGGGGCGTATGGCAAGGGTGTGCTGTTCGAGGGCGATGTGCTGATGGGCTACTGCGACCTGACCCAGGCGACGGTCGGCTTACAGCTTGGCGGGCAGGCGTACAGCGAGGTCATCTTCTTTGAAGACGACAAAGCGCTCAATTCGTTTAAGTCCGGCACGTTTGCGTTCGCGGCTCAGGTGTCGGCTGTGGCGGCTGCGGCGGGCGCCGGCGCGAACGCGAAGTACGACCGGGGCGTCGCGGTGTTCACGCTCGATGAGAAGGGGCTGATGTACGAGGCGTCGGTGGGCGGGCAGTCGTTTAGCTACCTCCCTAAAGCCGAGGTACACACGCAGCCGCGCTAAGAACTTGTATGAGAAGGGGTGCCATGGTCAACGAGCGCCGCGAGGCAGGCCATGCGTGACCCCCAGCTCGCGTCATTCATGGCCTGCGCTGCGCTTGACCATGGCACCCAGGCCCATCTCGTACGCGTTCTAAGATGCTTCGTCGCGCTGACGCACGACTTCAAAGCCAAGCGCCGCTGCCGCGGCCACGGTCCCGACCGCGAGCGGGAAGTCTCGGCCGTAGGGGATGTAGATCGTCTGGTCCGCTTCCGCCAGCGCCGCCTTCTGCACGCCACGGTGCTCGCCACCGATCATGAGCAGCAGGCTCTGCGTGAGCGGGGCGTCGTGCATGGGCACCGATTCGGGGTCGCTTGGCGCGGCGGCGATCACGGTGAGCTTCTTAGCCTTGAGGTGTTGGGCAGCCTCGGCGGGGGACTCGACCACGGCCGTGGGGATCAGCTCGGTCGCGCCAGCAGAGGCTCGGCCGATCAGCGTCGCGGCCTCGTACCAGTTCCGCTCACGCACGATCAGGCCCGTGCAGCCCGCCGCCCACAACGCCCGCACCGCGTGCGCAAAGTTGTACGGGTCTTCCACGCCATCGAGCAGCACGATAAACGGCTTGCCCTTGCCCGTGCTTTTCACCAGCGCATCAAGGTCGAACACCCGCCGGGGCCCGACCTGTGCGACCGCGCCGCCGTGCTTGTCGTCCCCCGCGAGGGTGTCGAGCTCGGCACGGGGCGTGGGGGTCAGCTCGATGTTGAGCTTCTTGGCGACGCGGCGGAGCGGCTCGACCTTGCGGTAGTCCAAGGCCTCGTCGATCATCACCTTGTGGACCTCGCGGAAGCCCGACGACAACGCCGCCTCGATCGTGATGAGCCCGGTGAGGATGGTGTGGTTGTCCTGCATGATGTGTCCAATGTTTAGCGCCGGGCGTAAGCCCGCGCGTCTCTCGCGTGAATGATCGCGTCCAAGGCTTAAGACTTCGCCTTGCGTGTCTCGCGTCGGCGGTCGGATTCGTTGAGCAGGCGCTTGCGCATCCGGATGCTCTTGGGTGTGAGCTCGACCAGCTCATCTTCCTGGATGTATTCGAGGCACTCTTCGAGCGACAGCTCGCGGGCGGGGCGCACCTGGGCGTTCTCGTCCTTGTTCTTGAGGCGCACCGCCGAGAGGTGCTTGGCGCGGACGGGGTTGGCGATGATGTCGTTTTCCTTGCAGTGCTCGCCGACGATCTGCCCGGCATAGACCTGGTCGCCGGGCTTCACGAAGAACACGCCGCGGTCATAAAGCCCGGTGAGCGCGTACGCGGTGACCTGCCCCGCCTCGGAGGAGATGATGACCCCCGCCGCACGCTGGGGCACCTCACCACGCATCCGGTCGTACCGCAGCAGGTTGTGGTGCATGATGGCCCGGCCCTGTGTCGCGGTGAGCATCCGCGTCCGCAGCCCGATCAGCCCGCGCGCGGGGATCGTGAACTCCATGTGGATGTACCCGCCCGCGCCGGACTTGGGGTCGATCCGCACGATCTCGGCCCGGCGGTTACTCACCAGCGACATCACATCGTTCTGGCACTCCGCGGGGCAGTCGATCACCAGTTGCTCGATCGGCTCGTGCGTGTGGCCATCGATCTGCTTGTAGATCACGCGCGGGCGGCCGGCCTGGAGCTCGTAGCCCTCACGCCGCATCGTCTCCAGCAGCACGCCAAGGTGCATCAGCCCGCGCCCGGACACGTCGAACTGCTCGGGGGACTCGCCCGGCTCCACCCGAAGCGCGACGTTGGATTGCAGCTCTTTCCGCAGGCGGTCGCCGACCTGCCGGCTGGTGACATACTCGCCCTCCTTGCCGCAGAACGGGGAATCGTTCACGCGGAAGGTCATCGTGAGCGTCGGCTCATCGACCTTCACCGACGGCAGGGCCGAGGGCTTATCCGGGCACGAGATCGTGTCGCCGATGTCGATGGGGTCCAGCCCCTGCACCGCGCAGATGTCGCCCGCGGTGACCGACTGCACTTCCTTCTGACCCAGCCCGTCGAACTGCAACACCTTCTGGGCGCGTTGCTGCGAGCCCTCGCCCGCGCGGTTGATGACGGTGACCTTCTGCCCGCCGACCAGCGTCCCGGTGACCACCCGGCCGATCGCCACACGCCCGACGTAGTCGGAGTAGCTCAGCGTCGTCACCATCATCTGTAGCGGCGCGAGTGCGGCGTCCTTCGCGATCTTGGGCGGCGGCACGTGGTCGATGATCGCCTCGAACAGGTCACGCATGTCCGTGGGCTGGTCGTCGGCCCCGAGCTTGGCCTGGTCGCGCGTGGCCCAGCCGTCGCGGGCGCTGGCGTACACGATCGGGAAGTCCAGCGCCTCGTCTGGCGCATCAAGCTCGGACAGCAGGTCGAACACCTCGTTGACCACATCATCCGGTCGTGCGTTGGGCTTGTCGATCTTGTTGACGACGACGACGGGCTTGAGGCCGTGGCTCAGCGCCTTCTGGAGCACGAAGCGTGTCTGGGGCATGGGCCCCTCGAACGCATCGACCAGCAGCAGCACGCCGTCCGCCATGGAGAGCACGCGTTCGACCTCGCCCCCGAAGTCGGCGTGGCCGGGCGTGTCGATGAGGTTGAACTTGAAGTGCTCGCCAGAAAGTGTGGTGTAATTGATCGCGCAGTTCTTGGCGGTGATGGTGATGCCGCGCTCGCGTTCGAGGTCGCCGGTGTCCATGATCAGGCCGTGCTGCCCGCCGGCGAGCTTGTCGAGGTCGGCGGATCGGAAGGTGCCCGACTGGTAGAGCAGTTGGTCTGTGAGTGTGGTTTTGCCGTGGTCAACGTGAGCGATGACAGCGACGTTGCGCAGATTGGGCCGGGCGGTGGTGGTCATGGCAGGCTTCGGATGTAAACAGGCCGGGCGCAGTGCCCGGTTGGCGGGTCTGGGGGGAAGGAAGCGGGGTATTGTATCAAACGGAAGTTGAAATAGCGCGACCCCCGCTTGTGGGCAGCGGTTTGGGGCGGGGCGGGGGTTTGTTTCGTGTGAGGATTAGAGGCCTGCCGCAGCGGTGTGGCATGGACCACAAACACCCGGCCGGGCGGGTTCACGAGGGGTCCGGCGGGGTGGGGCGGACATCGAAAACGACGTAATGCTCATCGCGGAAGGCGGCGGGGTAGGCGTCCCGCATCCAGCGGACGGGCCGGTCACGCATCCTGAGAACCACGTGGCTCACGCCGTAGGCCCCGATCAGGTGGCTCAGCGCGGGGTTGGCCTGATCGGGTGAGCGGGCCTGCTCGAACGCCCGGACCGCATCGAGCCTGGCCTTCCACGCGAGGACCTCGGTGTCCTTGATCGGGTGCGACTTGTGGGTGATGACGATGGGGGCCTGCGCTCGGGCGCGGAAGTCCTGCCAACCGCTTGCGGCCAGATACACGTGGTCGGCCGCCGCGGTCTGGCGGACGTGGTGGAGCATGGGCCAGTCGTTGCGGGCGTGGTAGCGGTCGAGGGTCTGCCGCATGACCGTCTGGCCGTCGTGCGCCAGCCAGAGGACCAGCGCGAGGTGAGCCGCGGGGATCAGGCCGTAGCGCGCGATCGGGCG
>JBGTLW010000310.1:0-11549 GCA_041743835.1 Phycisphaeraceae bacterium
GCGCTGACCGAACGGCTGATCGACGCGGGCGCGCGCGTCGTGGCGGTGGAGATCGATGCCGACATGGAGCCGATCCTCCGCGATCGGCTTGGGCCAGCGATGGCGGACGGGCGGCTCACGCTCCACGTCGGCGATGCGCTGGATGGCAAGCACGCGATCAACCCGCATGTCCTCGCGTTGCTCGAACAAGCGGATGCGTCGCGCCCGCGCAGCGAGCAGGCAGAGGATGCGTCGCGCGTTGCATCGCAGACCGCGCCTTACAAGCTCATCGCGAATCTGCCTTACCACATCGCGTCGCCGCTGCTGGTGAATCTTGCGTTGGACCACCCCGCGATGAGCGGCGCGGTGGTGATGGTGCAGAAGGAGGTCGCCGACCGCATGGCCGGGACCCCGGCGGACGGTAAGGCGTATGGCCCGCTGGGGATCATCTTGCAGGCGGTGTTCTCGGTGGAGCGGGTGTGCGTGTTGTCGCCGGGCTGTTTTTATCCCCCGCCCACGATCGCCTCGGCCGTGGTGAAACTGACCCGCCGGGCTCATCCGTTGTGCGACAACCCGCACGCGTTCGCCGCGTTTGTGCACCGGCTGTTTGGCAGGCGTCGCAAGCAGTTGGGCGCGATCCTCGGCCGGGACACACCGCTGCCGCCCGACCTCTCCCCGCAGGCCCGGCCCGAGACGCTGGCCGTGGAACAACTGGTGGCCCTCGCGCGTTGGATTGACGGCCCCCCCGCCCCCGTTTAGCGCGGGCCGTCAGGCCCCGTGTTCCCCCGCGTTCCGAAACCACGCCCCCGAGCACTGAAATGCGCCGAACCAACGCCGCGGCGGACGCCGCGCGCGAAACAATGATGACCACCCTCAACTGCGCGTGGGATTGATCGTTTCCCTCCATGAGCCTAGAGTGAGTGACCCTGTCCCACGCCTCCCCAGGAGCCCTTCCATGCGCATCCTCGTCGCGGTGCCCGTTTACAACGAACAGCGTTATGTCCAGCGCGTGATCGAGAAGCTCATCCGCTTTGCCGACCACGTGCTGGTCATCGACGATGGCTCGACGGACTACACGCCGATGCTGCTGGCGATGCAGCCGGTGGACGTGGTGCGCCACCGCGAGAACCTGGGCTACGGCCGAAGCATCCGCGATGCGTTCACCTGGGCACAGAGCTTCGGGTACGACTGGCTGATCACGATGGACTGCGATGAACAGCACGAGCCCGAGAGCCTCCCCGCCTTCTACGACGCGATCAAGGCAGACGACGCGGACGTGATCTCCGGCTCGCGCTACATGTGTCGCACGCGCTGCGGCGATCCGCCGCCCGAAGACCGACGCAAGATCAACGCGCAGATCACCGGCATGGTCAACGATCGGTTGGGCTTGTCCATCACCGATGCGTTCTGCGGGTTCAAGGCCTACCGCGTCAGCACGCTCAGCGATCTGGACCTGGATGTTGATGGCTACGCGATCCCGCTGCAGGCGTGGGTGCAACATGCGGCGTATGGCCACCGGGTCCGCGAGGTCCCGATCCGATTGATCTACAACGACCCCAACCGCTCCTTCGGCGGGCCGTTGGACAACCCGACCAGCCGGCTTGCGCATTATGAAAAGGTCTTTGATGCTGAGCTTGCCCGCCACGCCGAGCGCCTGCCTAAGGCCGCGGTCATGACAAGCAACGGCACGCACACGGGCAACCGCTGAGTGCCGAAGATGCGGGTCCACCTCGATCCCTCGCCCGATGCGATTGGCCTTCCGCCGACGCCACGCGTCGTCACCGGCCATCAGGCGCAGCTCTTCCACCCCGGCATCCTCGCCAAGTATCTCGCGGCGGTTCATGCTTATGGCGGCCGCCTGCCATTGGTCAACGTCGTCGTCGATCAGGACGCCTACGACCCGCTGCGCCTGGATTTGCCGCGGCAGGAGGGTGATCGGCTGGCGGTGGACACGCGCCACCTCGCGCCCGTCGTGCCGCAGGTGCCCATCGGGTGCCAGCCCGCAGCCGACGTGAAGCACGTCCGGCAGGCGCTCGAATCGATCAACCCGCAAGCCATGCCGATGCGTCAGGCTCTGCTGGATGCGTTTGAAGCGGTGGGGCGGCCGCGCACGCTGGCGCAGCAGATGGCGGGGGTTCTCGCGATGGTCATGCGGCCGTGGTGTGCGCCAAGCGCAGCCCCGCGCGAATGGATCACGCACACCTACGCCTCGGCCCTGCTTGAGGACCACGCGGGAGAAGTGGTGCGCGACCTCCTGCGCGATGCGCACCGCGCCGCCCTGCTCTACAACACCGCGGCAGAGCAGGTCCCCGACGCGGGCATCACACCCATGCGCATCGAGCCGGACCGCGTGGAAGTGCCGATGTGGCGCTTGCGATGGATGCGGCCGCGCGAAAGGGTGTTCGTGGATCGCGCGGATTCCACGCCCATCTTCACCACCGAAGCGGGTGAGCCGATCGAGAACCGCAGCGAGCTTGCCCCGCGTGCGCTACTCATGACCGCGCTGATGCGTCGGCCCGATAGCTGCGATCTTTTCATTCACGGCACGGGCGGTTGGGTGTACGACCGCATCACCGAGCGCTGGTGGGCCGCGTGGCGGGGTGAGGCGCTTGCACCCATGGCCTGCGTCACAGCCGACGCGTATCTGGAGTTCCAGGCCCCGGTCAACGATCAGGCCGCGCTCAGCCACGCGGTGTGGTACCGCCAGCACATCAAGCACAACGTGGACCGCCACGCGGCAGTCAACCGCCCGGAAGCTGGCCACCCGCTCGCGCAGCGCAAGCGCGACCTGCTGGCGCACATGGATGATGACCGCGACAAGGCCCGCCGACGCGCCGCGTTCGATGAGCTGCACCGCATCAATGCCGAGCTGCGCAACGCCTACCCACAGGTGATCCGCGACGCGGACACCGCGTTGGATCGCGCCACCGCCGGGCTCGCCAACCGCGCGATCGCGGCCCGCAGAGACTGGTTCTTCGGGCTGTACCCCGCGGCGGTGCTGGAAGCGTTGCGCGAACAGATCATGTGACTTCCATGCTCTGTCGTGCGCGTGTGAAGAATTATCATGCGTGTTGCTCTAACATGCGTTGGAGAGCCTTGTGCGCCGCCCGCCGCAGTACCCCGCTATGCAAGACCTCGCCCCACAGCTTGATGCCCTGCTCGCGCGACTCCGCGCGGGGGAGGTATCCCCCGAGGATGCCGTGGCCCACGTCCGCGCGATGGTGCGCCCCGCGACGCAGGACCTCGGCGACGCGACCATCGACCACGACCGCGCCCGACGGTGCGGGCACGCCGAGGTGATCTACGCGCCGGGCAAGACGGCCGAGCAGGTCGTGCGCATTTCCCGCTCGCTGCTTGAACACAACACCAGCGTGCTCGTCAGCCGTGCCCGGCCCGAGCAGGTGGACGCGGTCGCGGTGGCGTTCACAGACCGGCCCGTGGAGGTCGGCCCGCTGTGCGGCACGGTCATCATCGGGCACCCGCCCATCCCCCCAGCCGAGCAGCCGGCCATCCCCATCATCACCGCGGGCACAGCCGACCAGCGCGTGGCGGAGGAAGCCGCACTCACCTGCAAAGCGCTCGGCCACGCCACCCGGCGGATCAACGATGTCGGTGTGGCGGGCGTGCATCGGCTGATCGAGCGCGTGGGTGAGCTGCGTGGCTGCCGGGTGCTCATCTGCATCGCCGGCATGGAAGGCGCGCTGCCCAGCGTGGTGGGCGGGCTGGTGGATGTGCCCGTGATCGCGGTGCCCACGAGCGTGGGCTACGGCGCCGCGTTCGACGGGCTGGCGGCTCTGCTGGGCATGCTCACGTCGTGCGCATCGGGGGTGACCGTGGTGAACATCGACAACGGCTTCGGGGCCGCGTACGCCGCGTGCCAGACCAACCGTCTGCGTTGAAGCGGTTATACTGCTGGACGCTCCGGTCAGAGCCTGCCCCCGGCCGTGTGCCCCGCAGCACACCACGGTGAGGCAACCGCATGTTTACTTCCCTGTCGGATAAGTTTGAAAGCGCGATGCGCCAGCTCTCGGGCCGGGGCAAGATCTCCGAGTCCAACATCCGCGACGCGATGGGTGAGGTGCGCGAGGCCCTGCTCGAAGCGGACGTCCACTACGAGGTGGCCGAGGCATTCTGCGACGGCGTGGTGCGCAAGGCGATCGGCACCGCGGTGCTCGAATCGCTCAAGCCCGCGCAGCAGATGATCAAGATCGTGCACGATGAGCTGGTCCTGCTGCTGGGCGGGGACGACCCCGATGCGCAGGAAGCCCCGACTAAAGAACAGCCCCCGTTCTATTTTGTGTCACCCGGGCCGACGATCGTCATGATGGCGGGCCTGCAAGGCTCGGGCAAGACGACGACGTGCGGCAAGCTCGCGGCGTACCTCAAGCGTCGGGGCAAGCACGTCATGCTCGCCGCGGCCGACCTCCAGCGCCCCGCCGCGGTGAAGCAGCTCCAGGTGGTGGCCCAGCAGGTGCAGGACGACGCGCCGGGCGGCGGGAGTGTCGCGTTCTACAGCGAGCCGGACAAGGTCGCGGAGTATGGCAAGGCTGTGGGCGCGGCGGTGACGGTGTGCAGGAACGCCGTGAAAAAAGCCCAGGCCTCGGGCATCGACGTGCTGATCCTCGACACCGCGGGCCGGCTGCACATCAACGACGACCTGATGGGCGAGCTGCGGCAGGTCAACCAGGCCACCCAGCCCCACCACATCATGCTCGTCATCGACGCCATGACCGGGCAGGACGCGGTCAACTCCGCAAAGGCGTTCAACGACCAGCTCGAGATCGACGGCGTCATCCTCACCAAGTTCGACTCCGACACCCGTGGCGGCGCGGCGCTCACCGTCAAGCAGATCACCGGCAAGCCGATCAAGTTCATCGGCGTCGGGGAGAAGCTGGACAACCTCGAAGAGTTCCACCCCACCCGCATCGCGTCGCGCATCCTCGGCATGGGCGACATCGTGTCGCTGGTCGAGAAGGCCCAGGCCGAGGTCAGCGAAGAAGAGGCGCTGGCGCTTCAGGAGAAGATGGCAGCGGGCAAGATGACGATGGACGACTTCCTCAAGCAGCTCCGCACGATGCGGAAGATGGGCTCGATGAAGGCGCTGCTGGGCATGCTCCCGGGCATCGGCAAGCAGCTCAAGGACCTGAACCTCGATGATGCGCAGGTGGACCAGACCGAGGCGATCATCCAGTCGATGACGCATGATGAACGGCAGGACGTGGAGCTGCTGAACAACTCCCGCCGCCGCCGCATCGCCCGTGGCTCGGGGACCGACCAGCGCGACGTATCGCAACTGGTCAAGGGCTTCGAGATGGTGAGCCAGCTCACGAAGCAGATGTCAAGCATGGGCGCGATGAGCAAGATGAAGGCGATGGCCGGGATGAGCAGCCCCGCGATGCAGGCCGCGATGATGGGTGGCCGGGGCGGCATGCCCAAGGCCAAGGGCTCGACCCAGGCCAACAAACCCAAGTACAAACAACGCAAGCGCAAGCGATAGCGTTGTGTGGCGGCTGTCCTGTAGAAATGCTGTGAACTGAGCCGTCGCGTCCACACGACGGGGCGAGCAACGCTCGCTTCTGTGCCGCCAGCGGCGGCCCCGTCTCGGGGACGAGGCGGCTCTGATAAGGCTTCCACGAACTTCGAACCCACGCGCCCCATGCCCCAGACGCCAACCACGTACCTCCTCCGATTCACCGGCGAAGACCGGCCCGGGCTCACCGCCCAGCTCACCGCGGCGCTCGCGGCCCACGGCGCGGCGGTCATCGATATCAATCAGGCGGTCATCCACCAGTCGCTGCTGCTTGGCATCATGGTCCGCCTCCCCGAGCCCATAAGCGACAAGCAGGCCGAGCGCATCATCGCGCAGGTCAAGAAGGCTGCGCGCGGATTGGACCTTAAGATGAAGGCCCGCTCCATCGCCGATGCAGACTACGACTCGTGGGTCGCCCGTCAGGGCAAGCCGCGTCACATCCTTACCCTGCTCACGCGCAGCGTCACCGCGCAGCAGCTCGAAGCGGTGACGGGTGTGATCGCCCGGCAGGGGCTGAACATCGACGTGATCCACCGCTTGTCGGGCCGGCCCCCGCGTCTGGATGACGGGCAACCCAAGCGTGCGTGTGTGGAGTTCTGGCTGCGTGGCGAGCCGCGTGATGCCGAGGCCATGCACGCCAGCTTCATGTCGCTGGGCACGGAGCTTTCCGTGGACATCGCGTGGCAGAAGGACGATGTGTACCGCCGGACCCGCCGGATGGTTGTGTTTGATATGGATTCGACGCTGATCCAGGCGGAGGTGATCGACGAGCTCGCGAAGGAAGCGGGTGCCGGGCCACAGGTCGCCGCGGTCACCGAGGCGGCGATGCGTGGCGAGCTGGATTTCGACCAGTCGCTGCGCCAGCGTGTGGCCACGCTCGCGGGCCTCCCCGAGTCTTCGCTGCGCACCGTGGCGGATCGGTTGGAGCTGACCGAGGGCGCCGCCACGCTGCTGCACCACCTCCGCGCGTTCGGGTACAAGACGGCTGTGCTCTCCGGCGGATTCACGTACTTCGGGCGCCACCTCCAGGGCATCCTCGGGCTGGACCACGTGTACGCCAACGAGCTTGAGATTATCGACGGCCGGCTCACCGGCCGGGTCGTCGGGCCGATCATCAATGGCCAGCGCAAAGCCGAGCTGCTCGATGAACTGGCCACGCGCGAGGGCATCCACCGCAGGCAGGTCATCGCGATCGGCGACGGGGCCAACGACCTGCCCATGCTCAACCGCGCGGGCCTGGGCATCGCTTTCCACGCCAAGCCCATCGTCCGCGAGCAGGCCGAGCACGCGGTCTCGACCCTCGGGCTCGACGCGCTGCTCTATCTGCTTGGCGTCCGCGACCGTGAGAGGATCGACCAGGCGACCAGGGGCGCTTAACACGCCCAGCCACGCCGCACCGTGCAAACCCGTTATCTTTATCAGCCCGACTCCCACCGCCCCGAGGTGTTCCCATGACCCCGCCGACAGACACGCCCGCTGTGCCCACCGATGCCGCGCTCCCCCCGCAATACACCCCCGCGGATGTCGAGCCCGCCATGCGCGCGAAGTGGGACGACGCCAAGGCCTGGCACGCGACGCCCGACAGCCCCGGCGCCCCCTATGCCGTGGTCATCCCCCCGCCCAATGTCACCGCCGCGCTGCACCTTGGGCACGCGCTGAACAACACGCTGCAGGATGTGCTGGTGCGGTACCACCGGATGCTCGGGCGCAACGTCATGTGGATGCCCGGCACGGACCACGCGGGCATCGCCACGCAGACCGTGGTCGAGAAGCGTGTGTTTGCCGAGGAAGGCAAACGACGGACCGACTTTACGCGCGATGCGTTCATCGCGAAGGTCCAGAAGTGGAAGGATGAATACGAGCAGCGCATCATCGACCAGCTCAAGGAGATGGGCTGTAGCTGCGACTGGGACCGCCAGCGGTTCACGATGGATGAGGTCTGTGCCGCGGCCGTGCGCGAGGCGTTCTTCCGGTTGTTCAAGGACGGGCTGATCTACCGCGGCAAACGTTTGGTGAACTGGGACCCCGTGACGCAGACCGCCCTCGCGGATGATGAAGTCGAGATGCAGGAGGTCGATGGCCAGTTCTATTACATGAAGTACCCGCTGTGGGACGCTGCTTCTCAATCAGAAATCAGAAGTCAGAAATCAGAAATCCAATACGTCACCGTCGCCACCACGCGCCCCGAGACGATGCTCGGCGACACGGCCGTCGCGGTGAACCCCAACGATGAGCATCGCCGCCACCTCATCGGCAAGCACGTGAAGCTGCCGATCGTCGGCCGTATCATCCCCATCATCGGCGACGACTACGTCGTGATCCCCCACGCCGACGCTAAGGCCCTCCCCCACGCCGACGCTGAGGAGCGCAGCGACGAAGCGTCTGGCAAGGCCGCCATGGCCAGCGGCTTCCTCAAGGTCACCCCCGCCCACGACCCCAACGACTACGACATCGGCCAACGCCACAGCCTGCCGATCATCAACGTCATGGCCCCCGACGCATCCATCTCCAAAGACCACGGCTGGCCCGCAGAAGAATGGAACACCACCACCACCCACGCCGACGCTGAGCAAAGCGAAGCGTCTGGCGCTCACACATTCATGCACACCCTGCTCGGCCTCTCCCGCGAAGACGCCCGCCGCGCCATCGTGCGCTGGTTCCGCGAACATGATCTGCTCGAAGACCAGAAGCCCTACCGCCACAGCGTCGGCCACAGCTACCGCAGCCACGCCCCCATCGAGCCGTACTACACCGACCAGTGGTACGTGAAGGTCACCGACGACCGGCTCCGCGGCGTCGCCCTCCAAGCCATGGCCCCCGACCAGCGGCGGGACGCAACCCCGCCTCAACAGAGCCGCGACCGTAAGGAAGCGGTCCCCCCTGCACAGGTACACCCAACTCCCGTCGCCTACCTCATCACTTTCACCGCCCACGGTTCATGGCTCAAGGGCGACGGCCGAGGATGGATCGACCCGGATCACAATACCTTCGGCGACCCCATACCTGTTGGCGATGAATCGGTGGAACGCAGAGAGTTCGAGAAACTTAAAAAACCGCCGATCGTTTTTGAGGAAACCCAACGCCGTGCGATTCAGCACGCCATCCTTGAAACCGCCGAGCACCGTGGCTGGGGGCTGCTCGCGTTGCACGTGCGATCCAATCATGTTCATGCTCTGGTGGTGGCGTCCGATGCCGAGCCAGAAAAGGTGATGAATGACTTCAAGGCCTACGCGACCCGCCGTTTGCGAGACGCCAGCCTTGTCAGCTCCGACCAGAAAGTCTGGACCCGTCACGGGAGCACCCGATACCTGTGGGACCAAAGCGCGGTGCAAGCCGCCAAGCGGTATGTGCTGGATCAGCAGGGCGGCCCCCTGGCGCCGGCCCCGCATGAGGGGAAACCGCTCCCTCACGGTCGCGGCTCTGATGAGCCAGTGGGATCGCTTCCTGACGGGCGCGGCTCTGATGAGGCGTGGCGGGGCAAGCTGCGCTTCTACCCGGACCGCTACGCCAAGACGTTTGAGAACTGGCACGAAAATATCCGCGACTGGTGCATCAGCCGACAACTCTGGTGGGGGCATCGGATACCGGTGTGGATCAGTTCTGAAGGCGAAGCGTTCGATGACACCGAGGATAGTTCGACGCTCTACTCGACTGACCGCGTAGCACTTCAGAGTTTCGGTGGACAGTGGTTTGCCTGCGTACGCGATCAAGGGGACCGCGAAGCTGTGGAGCACCTAGAGTCGAAAGGCTTCACCCAAGACCCCGACGTCCTCGACACATGGTTCTCCAGCGCCCTGTGGCCGATGTCCACGATGGGCTGGCCTAACCCCGCCAACTTCCCCGACCAGATCCCCGAGGGAGACGCGGTACTCAACACGTGGAACCCGACCACCGTGCTCTCCACCGCGCGCGAGATCATCACGCTGTGGGTCTCGCGGATGGTCATGTTCAACCTCTACTTCAACCACAAGCTGCCGTTCCACGACGTGTTCATCCACGCGATGATCCAGGATGGTCACGGCCAGAAGATGTCCAAGTCACTGGGCAACGGCGTGGACCCGTCCGACATCATCCACTCCCACGGCTCGGATGCGATGCGCTACACGCTCACGGCCATGACCACGCAGACCCAGGACGTGCGCCTGCCCGTCGATTGCATCGTCCCCGGAAGCGGGGAGACGGTGACCCCGAAGTTCATCACCGGGCCCGGTGGCTACAAGGTCATGGCACCCGTGCAGGAACACCCACCCGGAAGCGGCAAGAAGTTCGCTACGTCTTACGGCATCGCGTCCGGCGAAGTGAAGCCCCCGGAAATGGGCGGCGCATATCCCGTCGCGCGCAACACCTCCGAGAAGTTCGACCTCGGGCAACGCTTCGCCAACAAGCTGTGGAATGCCGTGCGCTTCGCGCTCTCCAACCTGACCCCCGCCCACGCAGCCCCCACAAACCTAGCCGCCGACCTACGGTCGGCGGACTCTTCCACGGCTGCCCCGAGCGATGCGGCCAGCGTTAACTGTGACGCGCTGGGTGTCGCCGACCGCTGGGTGCTTTCACGGCTGGCGCGCACGGTGCGGCTCGCGGACCAGAGCCTCAAGGATTACCAATTCGCGCCGTACGCCCAGGCGTTGTACGACTTCATCTGGCGCGACCTGTGTGACTGGTACATCGAGGCGGTGAAGCCCACGGTGAAGGACAGCGCGCAGCAGCAACAGGTGCTCGCGGCCTGCATCGATGCGTCGCTGCGGCTGCTGCACCCGGTCATGCCGTTTGTCAGCGAGCGGCTGTGGGAAGGCCTCAACGCAGCCGTGCCCCATCGCGGCGTTCAAGGCCTGACCCTGCCGGGCAACGCGATGCTGATGACCGCCGCGTGGCCGCGGGCTCAGGGCGAGCTTATCGACGAGCAGGCGGAGCGCGACTTTGAGCTAATCCGCTCCATCGTCAGCGCGGTGCGCGAGGTGCGCTCGACGCACAACGTGCCGCCCCGCAAGCTGCTTGAGACCACCTGCCGTGCCCCGGCCCCGATCGCGCAGAAGCTGCTGGGCTTCCGCGGCATCACGACCACGCTGGCGTACACCGTCGGCTGCGGCGTCGGGCCACAGATCGAGCGCCCCGCGGATGCGGTGGTGGTGAGCGTCGCGGGGTGCGAGCTTTACATCCACGGGCTGGTGGACAAGGATGCCGAGCGCGAGCGCCTGGGTAAACGCCTGGCCGAGTTGGAGAGTGCGGTCGCCAATTTCGACAAGCGGCTGTCCAACGAAAGCTACACCGCCAAGGCCCCGGCGAAGCTGGTGCAGGAAACGCGCGACCAGCGCGAGGCCGCGGTCAAGGAACGCGACAGCGTCCGCGAACAACTCGCGGGTCTGTGATCACCGCAACCGCGACACGTGATTGTTTAGCGCGGGCCGTCCGGCCCCGTGTTCCCCTCCCCCGCGCGTTCCCGCGCTCGCTACCATGTGCCCATGCCCCGCTTCAAGGACGATGCGATTGTGCTGCGCGTGTACGAGTGGTCCGAGACCTCGCAGGTTGTCGTGCTGCTCACCGCGAATCACGGCAAGGTGCGCGGCCTCGCCAAGGGCAGCAAACGCCAAAGCCCCTCACTCCTCCAGCGGTTCTCCGGCGGGATCGAACTGCTCACCCTCGGCCAAGTCATCGCCCACACCAAACACACCGCGGAACTCGCCAGCATCACCGAGTGGGACCAGCAGGCGGCCTATCCGCACCTGCGGACCGACCTCCAAGCCCAGTGGCTGGCGATGTATGCCGCGGAACTCACCGCCGCGCTCCTGGCCGACCTGGACACGCACACGGATGTCTTCGACGCGATGCGCCGACTGCTCGACGCGCTGGCGGGCGGCAACCACCAGGCGGCGCTGCTGGTGTATCAATGGCTGCTGCTGGAATCGTGCGGTTACAAGCCCGTGCTCGACCGCGACACCGTGCATGGCGGGCCTTTGGTGATGGACACGGCGTACACGTTTAACCCCGCGGCCGGGGGCCTCACCGCGGCGCGGGCCGCGAAAGACTGGCGCGTGCGCGAGGC
>JBGTLW010000311.1:0-4901 GCA_041743835.1 Phycisphaeraceae bacterium
GGAGAACTTCGCCGACGCCGTGGGCGGGGCGCAGGAAGATGGCAGCAGCCGCACCCTGATGACCGCCGCCATGCGCAAGAGCAAAACCGCCGCCGACCCCACCGAGCCCGCGACCACCAGCCGCCTCCTCGCCGCCAAGCAGCGCGCGCAGGAGCGCTTGGCCGACAAAGACAACAGGAACTGAACCGCGAAGGCACGAAGGACGCGAAGCCATGCCATTGGACCTTAATCATAAACTTGAAGCTCTCGCCCATGAGATGATCGGCGCAGCGATCGAGGTCCATCGCGCACTGGGGCCAGGTTATCTCGAGTCGGTCTACGAGAAGGCGCTGTCGGTTGAATTGGGGCTGCGTGGCGTGGAACATGTGTGCCAGCACCCGATTTCGCTGACCTACAAAGGACACGACGTGGGGGAGGGACGTGTTGACATCCTGGCTGAGCGTAAGCTGGTGGTTGAACTCAAGGCTGTCGAAAACTTCGCGCCCGTCCATTCGGCGCAGGTGATCTCCTACTTAAAATCCACCGGGAGCCAACTCGGGTTGTTGATCAATTTCAATGTCCCTGTCCTCAAAGACGGTATCCGGCGTATTGTCCTGACGTGACCTTTTATCCTTCGTGTCCTTCGCGCCTTCGCGGTTATTTGAAAGGCAACTACCCATGGCCCACCCCGACGAACATTCCGTACTCCAGCAAGCCGACGCGTTCCGTAGTGACTACAAGGCCGTGCGCGAGCAGGTCGCCAAGATGATCGTCGGGCACACCGAGATCATCGACGGCGTGCTCACCTGCCTGTTCGTCGGCGGCAACGCGCTGCTCGAAGGCGTGCCCGGCCTCGGGAAGACGCTGCTGATCCGCACGCTGTCACAGGCCCTGAACCTGGACTTCTCACGCATCCAGTTCACACCCGACCTCATGCCCGCCGACATCACCGGCACGACCATCGTCGTCGAAGCACGCAACGACGACGGCACGGTCTCGCGGGTGTTCAAGTTCCAGCAGGGCCCGATCTTCTCGCAGATCATCCTCGCCGACGAGATCAACCGCGCCACACCCAAGACCCAGGCCGCCATGCTCGAAGCCATGCAGGAGCAGAGCGTGACCGTCGGCAGCCAGACCCACCAGATGGCCAAGCCCTTCTTCGTCATGGCCACGCAGAACCCCATCGAGCAGGAGGGCACCTACCCGCTGCCCGAGGCGCAGCTCGACCGCTTCCTCCTCAAGCTCGAAGTCGGCTACTCCACCCGCGAGGAACTGCACGAGATCGTCAAACGCACCACCCGGGCCGAGCACCCGACCGTCGAGCCCAAGCTCGATGCCCAGAAGATCATCGCGTACCAGAAGCTGGTCCGGCAGGTCATCATCGCACCGCACGTGCAGGACTACGCCATCCGCTGCGTGCTCGCGACCCACCCCGACGGCGAGTACGCCACGCGCATGGCCAAGCAGTTCCTCCGCATCGGCGGCAGCCCCCGCGCGGTGCAGGCGCTGGTGCTCGGCGGGAAGGTCAAGGCCCTGCTCGATGGCCGGGCCCACGTCGCCACCGATGACATCCGCGCGATCGCCCTGCCCGCGTTGCGCCACCGCGTCCTGCTCAACTTCGAGGGACAGGCCGAGGGCGTCACCGCGGACATGGTCATCAACGACGTGCTCGACACCCTCCCCACCGAAGCGGTCGGCCTGCCCGTGTGAGGATTGAACCGCAGAGGCGCAGAGAACGCAGAGTTCAACCATGAAAGAAGTTGAGGCCAGCTTGAATCAGTTGACTGAAGCCGTGATTGGTGCGGCGATCGAAGTACACAGGCAGTTAGGGCCTGGGTTCCTCGAATCAACGTATGAGAAGGCGTTGTTGATTGAATTGCGCCTGCGAACGATTCGAACGCAACCGCAAGCACCGGTTCGATTGAGTTACAAAGGAGAACCGATTGGTGACGGCCGAATCGATTTGTTGGTTGAAGACGTCTTGGTTGTCGAACTCAAGACGGTTGATCAAATCCACCCCATTCATCAATCGCAAGTCATTTCGTACTTAAAAGCAACTGGTTTGCAAGTCGGATTACTATTGAACTTCAACGTCGAACTGATGCGCGACGGAATTCGTCGTGTCATACTAACGAAATAAGCGCATTGCTCCGTGCCCTCCGCGCCTCTGCGGTTTAACCCCATGCCCGAAGCCAGCACACAATCCGCCAAGCTCCTGACGCCCGACTTCATGCACCAGCTCGACAAGCTGGACGTGATGAGCCGGAAGATGCTGCGTGGGAAGATGCAGGGCGAACGACGGAGCAAGAAGCGTGGCCAGTCCGTCGAGTTCGCCGACTACCGCAACTACGTCATGGGCGACGACCTGCGCTTCATCGACTGGAACCTCTACGCCCGGCTGGACAAGCTCTTCCTCCGCCTGTTCATGGAAGAAGAAGACCTCACCGTCGCCATCGTCCTCGACACCAGCGCGTCCATGGGCTTCGGTGACCCGGACAAGCTGCTCTACGGCAAACGGCTGTGTGCCGCGCTGGGATACATCGGGCTGACACACTACAACCGCGTGTCCCTCTTCCGCTTCACACAGACGGTCGATGCGCAGATCACCGGGCTCCGCGGGCGACGCCCGCTCCCGCGGATGCTCGATTTCCTCGACCAATGCGTCGCGGCAGAAGGCGTCGGCGGCAACCTCGAAGCGGCGTGCAAACGTGTCGCGATCCTCAACCGCCAGCCGGGCCTGGTCATCCTCGTGTCCGACTTCATGGACAAGGGCGACCTCAACGCCGCCCTGCGTTACCTCGCCGCCGACCGATTCGATGTGTACGCCGTGCAGTTGCTCAGCCCGCAGGAGGTGGACCCGGTCAAGGGCGAGATGGTTGGGGACCTGCGCATGGTGGACCTGGAAGACGGCGACGTGGCCGAGGTCTCGATCACCCCGGCGCTCCTCAAGCGTTACCAGGCGACGCTCCAGGCCTACTGCAACCACATCCGCGATCAATGCAACAAGCGCGGCATCGCGCACATGATTACCGAAACCAGCGTGCCGTTTGAGACGGTCGTGATGAAGTACCTGCGCCAACGCGGGTTGTTGGGCTAATAAATGTTTAGCGCGGGCCGTCAGGCCCAGCGTTCTTCGCGCGGCACGCAACGTCACGGGGCCTGACGGCCCGCGCTGAACGGGAACAGGGAATTGACATGGGTTTTCTAAGTCCGATCACCGCCCTCATCGCCGCCGGCATCGCGGTCCCCGCGCTGGTGCTGCTGTACTTCCTCAAGCTCAAGCGGCGGCGGGTGGCGGTCGCATCGACGCTGCTGTGGCGTAGGGCGGTGCAGGACATGCAGGTCAACGCGCCGTTCCAGAAGATGCGGCGGAACCTGCTGCTGCTGATCCAGCTCCTGCTGCTCACAGCACTACTCATCGCGATGGCCCGGCCCACCCGCCACGCATGGGTCGAGCCGGGCGAGCAGGTCATCCTGCTCATCGACAACTCTGCCTCGATGAACGCGACCGACGGGCGCGGCGGGGGGACGCGCCTTGACGAAGCCAAACGCCGCGCGATGGACCTCATCGACGCGATCGAAGCGGGCAGCGCGGGCAACACCGCCGGGGGCGGCACGATGGTGGTCTCCTTCGCGCACCGCGCCCATCCTGTGCAGCCGTTCACCCGCGACCCGTCGCTGCTGCGGCTGGCAGTGCGGTCGATCCAGCCCACGGACCAGGTCACCAACATCGGCTCGGCGATCGATTTGGTGCGCACGTTCGAGCAATCCAAGACCGGAGCAGACCAGGGATTGACCGTCCACGCCTTCACCGACGGCCGGGTCCGCCTCCCCGCCTCGGGCGCGCTGTCGCTGGACGGCGCGGAGCTGGTCTTCGCGCAGGTCGGCTCGACCCAGCCGCCTAAGAACCTGGCCATCGTCTCGTTCTCTGCCCGGCGGGACTTTGAGCGTCCGCAGCGGGTGCAGGTCTTCGCCCGTGTCGCAAACTTTGGCGCCGAAGCCGTGCGCGCCAACCTCACACTTTCCATCAACGGCCAGGCCGTGCGCGTCGAGCCGCTCAACGTCCCGCCCGCGCAGCCCGGCGACGCAACCACCGCCGACGCGCCGGGGACCCAGTCCGTCCAGCTCGACCTGGTCCTCACCGATTCGGCAATGATCGAGCTCCGTCACGACTACGCCGACGACCTGGCTGCCGACGACGCGGCTTGGCTGATGCTCGCTCCGGCCCGCCGGCTGCGCGTGCTGTTGGTGACGCCGGGCAACGCGTTCATCGAGCGCGTCATCAGCAGCGTGAAGGTGCGTGACCTTGTGCGCATGACGCCTGACAAGTTCGAGAACCAGAACCCCATGCTGCTGAGCCGGGGCGGGTGGGACAGCACGGGGCTTGGCGGGTCCGAGGGGTTCGATGTCATCGTGTTCGATGGCTACTCGCCCAAGCAGATGCCGACGGTGGACAGCCTTTACCTCGGCGGCGTACCGCCGGTGGAGGGCTTGGCGTTGTCCCCGCCACGCGAGGGTGATGCCGCGACACAACTTGTGCTGGATTGGCGGCGGGACCACCCGATCATGCGCTACGTCGTGCTCGATGACGTGGTGCTCGCGCAGCCCGGCCGCATCGCCTTGCCGATGGGCGGCGTGGTGCTGGCGACGGGGCAGCACGGCCCGCTCATGGCCGAGCTTGTCGATGCCGCGGGCGTGCGTCACGTGATGACCAGCTTTGATGTCTTGCAGAGCAACTGGCCGTTGTACGTGAGCTTCCCGGTGTTCATCAGCAACAGCCTTCAGGTGCTGGGGCTTGGCAACCTCGCGGAAGAGGCGGGCATCGGCTACCGCACCGGGCAGGTCGCGGTGGTGCCCGTGCGTGACGATGCCGAGCAGGTCACCTACCGCGGCCCGGTCCCGCTGCGTGGCACGGTGTTGCG
>JBGTLW010000312.1:0-2655 GCA_041743835.1 Phycisphaeraceae bacterium
GGCGTCAACACCGGCTCGGCTGGCCCCTGGCCCGCCCACGCCGACGTCAGCTCCGTGACTCGCTCGAGCAGCGCTTCCCACTCGAACGCGCCGGCGAACGAGAGGATCGCGCCCGACGCGCCCACGCCGCCGGGCACGAAGCATCGGGCTGCGTAGCGGCGGAGGTCGTCGAGGGTCACGGCTTCGAGGTGCTCGCGGATGCCCAGGCCGGCGCGTCCCAAGGGGTCTGGGTGGAACTGTCGTTTGAGTTCGAGCATGACGCGGTGTTGTGGCTCGTCCTCCAGCCCGTCGAGCGCCTGCAGTGCGAGGTCGCGTGCGGGGGCGAGGGCCTGTGCGTCGAGGCTCGGCGCGAGGGCCATGTTGAGGATCAGCGGCAGGGCGGCGGGGAGGTTTTCGCCGACGAGCGTGGCGCTTAGGTGGGTGTGGTGGGTGGTGGCGTCTGCGGAGCGTTGGACGCCGAGGCGGTCGAGTGCATCGCTGTGCTCGCGTGCGGTCATGTCGGCGCAGCCACGGAGGAGCATCTCGCTGAGGATGGCGGTGAGGCCTTGGCGTTCGGCGGGTTCATGTTTGACCCCGCCGGGCAGCAGGAGTCGCATGGCAAGCGAGCCAGCTCCGGGCACGGGTTCCGCGAGGACCGTGAGGCCGTTGGGCAGTTTTGCCTGATGGATGGCGGGAGCAGATGCAGCGGCTTGGGTCATCGGTGGAGGGTATCGGGGTGTGCGCGCGGCGTCTAGGGATGGGAGGGGTTGTGAGGGGGGTGGGTGGGGTGGGGGCCCCGAAGCCCAGGGATTGCAATCCCTGGGCTTCGGGGCTTTGCAATCCCTGGGCTTCCGCGCTTTGCAATCCCTGGGCTTCCGCGCTATGTGCAGGGTATTTAGACGTAATTGAGATTCTGTCGCACTTGGGTTGACAGACTCTTGCCGAGCGGTATAGTGGGCGCCAGCACAGCAAATGAGACACAATCTCATTGGTTGTGCGACTAAAAATGTGGGCGATCGACCTTGGCCGGTAAACCTCAATCGATCGCCCGTGACGACCGTGGGTCGCCGTGCGCATTGTCATGCGTCCGATGCGTCTTGGCAATCCTCGGCTTAACCCCACGGGGCCCCCGCGCCCCACGACCGGACGCAAGAGGAGTTTTGCCATGGCTACCCAGCCACGCTTTGCCTTGGCCGCGACCGCGGCCGCGATGTTCACCGCCGGTGTCTCGGCCCACGCCACATTCGTCGAACCCGTCTCCTGGAGCCGCGCCACCACCGGCGTCACCTATCAAGAATGGGATGTGTTCACCGGGCTGTCCGACCAAACCCCCGATGTCGCGGACAACAATCCCAACGGCTCGGCATCACTCACCGAGAACAGCGGCGGCGCGTTCGTCACCGGCGGTGGCAACATCTACTCGTTCGCGGTCGCTACGGACTTTACCGTCACCATCCCCGAGGCCGACGTACCCGCGCCACCCCACGACGTCACCGCCATCGTGCAGATCAAGACCCAGGGCACGGAGCTGGACTACAGCTCGGTGAAGCTTAATGGCCTGTCGCCGGTGGACACCGCCGAACTCTTCCGCGCCAGCCTCGGCGGGTTTGGGGGCAGCGATGTGGAGACGTGGTTCCTCTTCAACGTGCCCTACGCGCAGTTCGGCGACTTCGATGGCATCAACACACCGGTTGAGAATCTGACGCTGACGTTTAATGCCGCGGGCAGCTCGATGAGCCTGGATCGTTTGTCGATCGACACCGCCATCAAGCCGCTCGGCTTCTACGCGGAGCCCAACCCGATCCCCGAGCCCGCGTCGGTGGCGCTGCTGGGGCTTGGGGGCTTGCTTGTGCTTGGCCGTGCCCGCCGTCAACGCCGCTGAGGTGCGCCATGCGTGAACACTTTGGACTCATCAAACGGGATGGGGAGCCGAGGGATGGCCAACCCACGGCGTTGGGTGGGTGCCCCACTACACACATCGGTACCAGCGCAAAGCCGAGGGATTGCCATCCCTCGGCATTCCCCTGCGCCACACGGCCCCTTCACGGTTTCACGCTTGTGGAACTGCTGGTGGTCATCAGCATCATTGCGATGTTGGTCGGCATCCTGCTGCCGGTGCTGGGCTCGGCGCGTGACTCCGCGAAGCAGGCCCGCGGGCTTTCGGACCTGCGGCAGATGATGCTCGGCTACACGATGTATCAGGAAGACCACCGCGGGCAGGTCCTCTGGGGATACACGCCGTCGTCCATCGCGGGCAACCCCGTCACCGTGCGGTCGTCCTCGGGCCACACCTTCGGATTGCCCGTGGCCGACCGTTATCCCTGGCGGCTCGCGCCGTATGTCGGTGACATCTGGGCGATCCTGCACAGCCACACCACCACGCCGCCGCTGCCCGAGCCCGGCGAAGACGAGGGTGCCGCGTTGCTCAAGGCCTATCACCTGAGCATCAGCCCGACGTATGGCATCAACTCGGTGTACGTCGGCGGCCACGAGGGGCCGTTTGCTGGCTTCGTGATCCAAGCGGGTCAGAAGGTTCCTCACCGCGGGGCGCACGTGGTCTTCGACCGCGACGAGGTCCGCCGGGCCAGCGGGCTGCTGGTGTTCGCCGAGGCCCGGGCCCGCGTGGGTGATACGCCAGCGTTCGACAACCAGCCGATGGGCGGCTTCCACTACGCG
>JBGTLW010000313.1:0-4815 GCA_041743835.1 Phycisphaeraceae bacterium
GTTCGACTACATCGAGGTGTTTTACAATCGCCAGCGTCTGCACTCGACGCTAAACTATATGAGTCCCGCGGCCTACGAAGCAAAGCACCAGGCCGCTTAACCATGTTGTTCCCCGCGCCCGTCACTTGGGGGGAAGCTCAGGTCGGCATCGTCGTGTTTGGGCGTGCCATCCGGGTTGAGGTCGCGTTTGACCCAGTTGGCGATGGAGACGTGGACGTTGGCCTCGCCTGACCACGGCTGATTATCCACGGCGTCAATGACAACACCGCCGCCGCCGGAATGTGTCCCAACAATATGGTCCAGCCCGCCTTCGCGGGATTTGTTGTTGCGGATGTTCTGCGTGCCGACCAGCCCGGCACGCCCCCGGACCGGGTCTTCCGGCGTACACGCCGGAAGATGATCGTGGGCGCGGCGGAACCAGTAGACGCAGAAGTCGGCCATGCCGGGCACTTCGGGGTAGAGCTTTCGGACTGTGTTGACGTAGTCTGCTCCCATCTCGGGCTTCATGCGTTTGGCTCCGAGGAATGGCGGGTTGCCGATGATGACATCCGCCTCGGGCCACAAGGTGGGGAGGTATGCTCGGCCCTCCGGGCCGACGACGGGCGGGACGCCCATCCCACCTGAATCAGCTTCCGGGGGCGGGGGAGCCCAGGGCGAATCGCTGGGGACCATCAGGGCATCGCAGGCACGGAAGTTGGCGTCTAGGTTGTCGAGTGGTAACGCATCCTCATCCATGTGCAATTCTTCGATTGCGAGTTTGCGGGCGATCATCATGGTGACCTTGGCCAGTTCGATGGCGAAGGGGTTGATATCCATGCCGAAGAATTGCCGGGCGGTGACGCCGCCGAGTCGGCCGGTAGTGTGCTTCTTGCCGGAGACACGGTCGAGTTTGTCGAGCAGTTCGCGTTCGAGGCGTTTGAGTTCGCGGTAGGCGAGGTAGAGGAAGTTGCCCGAACCGCAGGCGGGGTCGAGGACACGGTAGCCGTACATGCGGTTGCGGAGCTTTTCGAGTTGGCCCACGGTTCGGGCCTTGGCGATTGCGGTCTGCCATGGGGTGGTGATGGTGGGCTTGATGATCTTCTGGATATCGACGCCGGAGGTGAAGTGTGCGCCCTGAGCGTGGCGCTGTTTCTGGTCTAGCGAATGCTCAAAGATGGTGCCAAAGATTTCGGGGCGGACTTTAGACCAGTTCTCTTCGGCTGCGACCTTGAGTTGGTTCAATTCGTCGGTGTGAAGCTCGATCGATACCGGCTCGGCGAAAACCCCGCCGTTGAAGTAATCGACCCCTTTGAACCGGCCCCCGGTGGTGATGCCGGGGGTATTCATGGCGGTAAACAGCCCGCCGATCAGGTCATATGCTTTTTCGGGCGAGTCGCATTCACTGAGGATGCGGGAAAAGCAGTATTTGGGCAGCAGGCCAATGTCTTCGGCAAAGAGTGCAACCAGACATTGGAGGACGAAGCGCTGGGCGATCGGTCTTTCGATTTTGCGTGTGACGAGTTTGTTAAAGAGCACCGCGAGCCGATCGGCGGCATCGCGCGTGACTTGCTCGTTGTGATTGCCGAAGGTCGGCTTTTCGTGGGTTGGAAAGAGGAAGGCGAGCGGGCCGTAGCGCTCGGGCAGGTCGGTGAGCTTGACCTTATCAACGGGGGTATCGACCTGGACATCGAAGTCGTAGACCCAGAACTCATCGAAGTTGGAGAGGACGACGTAGTTGGGTCGGCCGGGGACCAGTCGGGTCCAGTAGTCGAAGGCCTGTTGGTAAGCGGTGGCCAGGTCAACGCCGCGCTTTTTCATTTCGATGAGTACGTGGGGCTTCCAGACGAGATCGGCAAATGCGGTACCCTTTGTTTTGCGGACGCGGAACTCGCAGGTGCCGCCGATGTCCATGACTCCGGGTTGGCCGAAGGCTTGGAAAAGACGGTCGAGGAAAATCTGGGCTTCTCCCCTTTCGTCGCCGGTGATGCGCTGGCTAGCCCATTCGACGAATGTCTGGAGTCGTTGTTGGCGGTCGGGATTCGGAGAGTTTGTCATGTAGAGAGGACCGGAAGGCAGTGGGCCGGAACGAATACACAGTGTGAGGTGGCATTATAACTTCATGGTGAGGCTTGGGGAATTTCGATTGGCGATTGGGGGGGGGCGGGGGTTTGCTGCTTCCGCGTTCCAGGTGACTATGGTGGCGGGCCTCGGGGTAGTTTGTCTGGGCCGGGCTCGTGGCGTGCATGTTCCTTGCCTTCTGGGTCCGGTGGCAGATATGGCTGGTCAACTGCGGGCGTTGGTAAGGTGTCGCCTCATCATCAGCAGCGAAGTTGGGATTGGGAGCGGGGTACCTTTTTCGGGGCTTGTCCGATACCATGTGGGGCTGTGTGGCGATGATCGCTGCGGTGCTTGTGGATGTACCTCACACTGCCCCCACCCTGACCCCCTGCTCACAACTGCCCCCGTACCCCTTGCCCCACCTGCCAACCCTGCCAACCGTGTCCCGTGTGCCTCCTGCTTCCTATGCTTCCTTCGTATGGACGCCTGCACGGGCTTGTATGGCTTGTGGCGTAACCCCGCTTGTTGTGTTGTCAATGGGCGGTTATGACCGCGTTTGCTCGGCTGCTTATGGATCACACCCCCGCCACACCCACCGCTGAGCGCGGCCGCGCTGCCGTGATCGCCACGTCAGGCAAGGCCACGACCGAGCAGAAGAAGGCCTGGTTTGAGCAGGTGTATGCCTCTCACCGCGGGGTGATTTTCGGGTATCTGCGTGCCCGCACGCTGGACAACGCCGACGCCGACGACATGACCCAAGAGGTGTTCCTGCGGTTTTATGCGGCCCTGGAGCGTTACGACCCGTCGCGGAACGAGGATGCCCGGCCGTGGCTCCGCGGGATCAGCCGCAACGTCCTGCGCGAGCACATCCGTCGGATCAAGCGGCGGAAGGAGTGCGGCTGGACCGAGCTTTGTCTGGAGCTTGACGCGCTGATCGGCGAGGCGATGGATGAGGACGATCGGCTGGGCCTGCTTCCGACGTGCATCAGCAAGCTGGGCGACTCGGCCCGGCACGCGATCCGTGCGCACTACATGCAGGGCAAGAAGCTCAAGGTGATCGCTCAGGAGATGGACCGCACGCTTGGCGCGGTGAAGGTGCTGATGGTGCGTAGCCGACAGGCGCTACGCAAGTGCGTTGAGGCAGAGGTCGCGAGTCTTCCGGGGCAGGGGGAGCATGCACAAGATGCGTTTGCGATGGGGGGTGAGGGATGAACCAGCGGAGCGACCAGGAACTGATCGATCTGTTGTCGGAGCGGACCCCCGCTGGGCTGACGCCCGATGAGATCGCGTCGCTGCGTGAGGTGATGAAGCGCAGCCCGGAGGTGCGTGAGGCTCTGGCTACGGAGGTCGGGCTTGAGCAGGCGATCGCCACGCATTACGCTCCGCCGGGGATCGACCCCGCCGAAGTGGCCAGCGACTTTGAGCGGTTGGCGCGCGCTCGGCGGTGGCAGCAGACGCGGCGGGTGTATGGCGTGGCGGTGGTGGCCCTGTTCGTAGTGGTGGCGTTTGCCACGGCCCGGTTCTGGCTTCCCGCCGAACAACCCGCGGACCCCACCGTGGCAAAGCAGCCGCTCGACGGCACGGAGGCGGAAGACAACATCAACGATGGTCGCATCCCCGACGCCGTCGCCACCAGCACCGTGATCGACGCGGGCAGCGGTGACAGCGCAGCGAAGAAGAAAGCTGCGGATGACGCGCCCCTCGCCCCGCCGCTGCCGCTGGATGCCCGGCACTATGTGGACGCTTTCACAACCAGCACCACAGACGCCACGCAGACCATCAAGCAACTCTTCAAACCACTCGGCGATGCTGCGTGGGATGAGAAGCCCAACAACATGGGCATCAAGGGTGTGTATGAACTCATAGACCCGCTGCGTGGCGATCAGATGCTGCGCGTGAGCTTCAGCGAGTCCTCGCCCGTGGTCCTGGACCTGTGGCAAGGCACGCATGGCATCCGGCTGGAGTGGCGCGACCACCGCTGGCGTGGTTTCCTCACGACGCGGCCCGACACCGACACGCAGGAGCCGCAGACCGTCCAGCTAACCGTGACCGACAGCTTCCGCGGCGCGATGCTGGGCACCATGCCGTTCGACCTGGCTGTGCGTGACGGCCGGGCCACGCTATCCCGCGCGGGCATCGAGCTTGTCTCGGTCGCCTCGGAGCACTTCACCGCGAAGTCGTCGGCACTGGTGGTGCGCGGCTCGACTGCCTTCTTCATGGCCGACCTGCGCCGGTATGTCAAGCTGCCCCACGACCTGGCGCTCGCGGCCGAGCCACTGACTGACGAGAAGTTCAAGGCTATCGCTGATCAGGGGGTTCAAGTCGAGCAAAGCGGCGCAGTGACGGCCGTGTCCATCGAAGCCGGCAAGGAGCGTCAAGCGGCCACGCTTGCTCTGCCCGCGACCGATGCGTTTGATGTGCGGCTGCAACTCAAGGGCGCACCGGACGGCACGCACCTGCGCTTGCAGAGCGATGCCGACGCGGACTTAGGTTCGCACGTGCTGATCTTCGTGCACAGCGAGGCACGCTTCATCAGCTACGGCAAAGAAGGTCGCAACCGCGACTCCGCCCGCGGCCAGTCCCAACTCATCAATGACGCGGTCTGGTTGCGCCTGGTTGGCGGGCTGGATGGCGTTTCGGTGATGGCCGGGCACGATGGCGAGCAATGGTTCTCGCTGGGCCACGCGACGTATCAGGAGAAGCAGCCGACCGCGAAGCGCCTGGTGCTGGTGGTGCCCTCCAGCGAAGAGGCGGTTACGCTCCAAGTGCAGAATGGGC
>JBGTLW010000314.1:0-4594 GCA_041743835.1 Phycisphaeraceae bacterium
GCTCGACCCCCAAGGCCAGCACCAAGCTCAAAGCCAAACGCACCAGCCTCAAAACCCGACGCCTCCGCTGCGGCCTCGAAGACACCTACCTCATCCAAACACTCACCGGTGGAGATCGGGGGTAAATGTCTTCACCCTGGACGCGCGGGCGTGCGCCAGGCGCTAAACGGGGGAGGGGGGTGCTGGCGCTACACGTTGTCGTTTGCGGCGTGTTCGATGGGTTTGCCTTCGATGGTGAGGCGGGAGGGGTGGCCGAACCACGCGTTGGGGCCGGGGTTGTTGGCGTATTGCTGTTGCAGGACGTCGGCGACCTGCTGCATGTTGCCCTGGGCCGCGACCCATCCGCCGTCCACATCGGGGAACTCCTGCCGGCAGTTCTCGCATTTTTTGGCCGAGTCGAACCGGATCGGGCACCAGAAGCTCTCGACGTTGCGGAGCATCTCCGTGCCCAGCGACCAGATGCCGGTCATCCAGTCGCAATACAGGCACCAGATCAGGTCGTGCCCGACCAGCCCGTCGAACTTCTGCCGGGAGACGTTGACCCATTGCCCCTGGTTGTAGCGTGGGAACCGCACCAGCAGCACCAGCCACGGCCAGACGATCCACTCGGTCACGCGGATGATCCAGAACGTCGGCACCGCCAGCGCGGTGATCCACACCGCGAGGTGGTTGCGTGGCCGACCGACGATCTGGTTGAGCACCTTCACGATGCGTGGCCCCTTCACCGCGCGGAGGTTCGCGAGTTCGTGCAGCCAGCTCCACACCGTCAGCGCAGCGACCTGAGCCACCAGCGCAGCGAGCAGGCCCCACCACCCGCCGACGATCGGCCCGACGATCAGCGGCGCGGCTGTGAAGTACGTCACCACAAGGTCGAGTCCCGGCGCACGCTGACACCACAGCGACACCGCCCGCCCCGGCCGACCAAGCCGGGGCAGCAGGTGCAAAACCCCCGCGCCCAGCAGCAGCGCGAAGAACGTCAGGCCGGCGAACAGTAGGTGGGCAGATTCCATCCGTTCAGGATAACCGCCCGGGGCTTGGGGAGGCATCGCCGGTTGACTTTGTGTTCGCCAACGGGATGATTCTGGCCGCCACCCCCCCCCAGCCGGAGCAACCATCATGTGGGCCACCGTTGTCTTGTTGATCCTCTCCAATGTGTTCATGACCGCGGCTTGGTACGGCCACCTGCGCTATCCGCACGCGGCCCTGTGGCTCACGATCCTGATCAGTTGGCTGATCGCGTTCGTGGAGTATTGCTTCCAGGTCCCCGCCAACCGCATCGGCTACCTCGCGGGCCTGACCGGGGCGCAGCTCAAGACGCTGCAGGAGGTCATCACGCTGGTGGTGTTTGTGGGCTTCGCGTGGGTGTACCTCAAGGAGCCGCCGCGCTGGCACACCCTGCTGGGCTTCGCGATGATCTTTGGCGGGGCGGTGTGCATCTTCGCGCCTTGGGCGAGCAAACCCGCGACGTGAGCTCGGCCAAGCACAGCCCGGCTGCGGGTGCCGGTGGGGGGCGGATCTTTGTCCCCGCGGGGCACAACCGGCCGATATCAGGCGGGAGCGGCGCGGAGGTTCTGCGCCAGCAATACATCCATAAGCCTAGAAAACACAAAGATATGGCGAAGAAAAGCACCGGCAAAATGGCGGGGGGGGAGCGGGCGGACACCGGCGAGGCCAGCCTGGGACCCGCCACACGCGGGGTCCTCTGGGCCACGGCTGCGGGGGTGTGGTTGCTGCTGGTCGCGGCCCTGGTGTCATACGACGCGGCAGATGCGCCTTCCCTGACCCACGGCGTGCCCAACACCGTGTACGCCAACTGGATCGGCAAGTTCGGGGCATTGATCGCCCACAAGACCTATCTGGTCGTCGGGCCCGGCGTCTGGGTGGCGCTGTCCGCGGCCCTGCTGGCGCTCATCACCACCGCCCGCGGCCGGGCGCTGGATCAACTGCCGCTACGCCTCACCGGGATGCTCCTGATGACCGTGGCCAGCAGCGCGCTGGTCGGGGTCGGCGCGGTGGCGGTTGTGGCGGGCATCGAGCCCGGGCCACACGCCCCCGGCGGACTGATCGCAACCTACATCAACGACCAGATGTCCATGCGCTTCGGCGTGCTGGGCACACTCGTGGTCCTCATGGTCGGGTTCTGGATCGGCGCGATCCTCGCGATGGACCAGCTTGTGCTGGCGGTGCCCCGTGTCGCGGGTGAGCTGCTGTTGCGGCTGACCAACATCGATGCCTCGCGGCTCAAGTTCGGACGCTTCATCCCCAGCCTCGCTACGTTCAAGACCGGCGGGTGGACGCTCGGCGGCGGCCGTGACGCAACGATACTCAAGCCACGCCCCGGCCGGGGACCCCGAGCCGACAAAGGCAAGCACGCCGAGGACGATGATGCGCTCGACGAGAACACCGGCGGGATCGGCGGGACCGAGTCCTTCGGCATCGACCCCGATGAGCGGGCCGCGGACGACGACGGCACGTGGGAGTACGAGTACTACGACGAAGATGGCAACCTCGTGGACGAGCAGGGCAACCTGCTTGAAGACCCCGAGGCCGAGGACGATGACATTGAGGAGGAAGAAGATGAGGACGTGGCTGCGGAAGAGCAGGCGGCTGTGGTCGCCCCGCGTAAGTTCGACCCGGACGAGCTCCGCGCGAAGATGAAGCAGTTGCCGATCAACTTCGCCCCGAAGGTGAAGAAGCAGCCCGAGGCGGTGCGCGAGCCGGACCTCTCGGGTTACCAGTTCCCCGGGCTTGACCTGCTGGAGGAGCCTGAGGGCAACTTCACCGCCGAGATGGAGCAGATCGTCCGCGAGCAGGCGATGCATCTTGAGAGCGCGTTGCAGCAATACAAGATCGAGGGCGAAGTCGTGGGCATCGATTCGGGGCCGGTGATCACGATGTTCGAGGTCCGCCTTGCGCCCGGCACCAAGGTGTCGCGGCTGAGCGCGGTGGACAGCGACCTGGCGCGGGCGCTCAAGGCCCAGAACATCCGCATCGTGCCCAACATGGCGGGCAAGGACACGGTGGGCATCGAGGTGCCCAACATCAAGAAGGAGCGCGTCCGGCTCAAGGAGCTGATGCAGGCGCACCTCGCCAGCGACCACGGCATGAAGCTGCCGATGTATCTGGGCAAGGACGCGTCGGGCGCGCCGCTGATCCAGGACCTCAACGCCATGCCGCACATGCTCATCGCGGGCACGACCGGATCGGGCAAGAGCGTGTGCATGAACTCGATCATCATGAGCTTCCTGTTCACCAAGAAGCCCGACGAGCTGAAGCTGGTGCTGGTCGATCCGAAGATGGTCGAGATGAGCATGTTCAAGAACATCCCGCACCTGATGTGCCCGGTGGTGACGGAGATGAACAAGGCCGCGGCCATCCTCGAATGGGCGGTGACGAAGATGGACGAGCGGTACGAGCTCCTGGCCGAGGCCGGCGTCCGCGACATCGCCAGCTACAACGAGCTGGGTGAGGCCGAGCTGCGCGAGCGGATGGACCCCGCCGGCGAGGAAGACTGGGCCCGCATCCCCAAGAAGCTGCCATACATGGTGTTTGTCATCGACGAGCTGGCCGACCTGATGATGACCAACAAGGAAGTGGAGTCGAGCATCGTCCGCATCGCGCAGAAGGCCCGCGCGGTGGGCATCCACCTGATCCTCGCGACGCAGCGGCCGCAGGCCAACGTCGTCACCGGGCTGATCAAGTCCAACATGCCCTGCCGTGTCGCGTTCAAGGTCGCATCGGGCATGGACTCGCGCATCGTGCTCGACCAGAAGGGCGGCGAACTGCTGCTTGGCCACGGCGACATGCTCTTCCTCTCGCCCCGATCCTCCAAGCTCACGCGCTCGCAGGGCACGCTGGTGGACGACAGCGAGATCCGCAAGACCGTCAAGTTCCTCAAGACCGTCTCGACGCAGAACTTCGAGCCGTCACTCATGCAGGTCAAGGGCCACAGCGGCGGCGATGGTGAGGAGGACCCCGAGTCGATGGAGCGCGACCCGCTGTTCGAGCAGGCGGTGGACATCGTCATCGAGACGCGGCGGGGGTCGGTGTCGCTGTTGCAGCGCCGGCTGACGATCGGCTACTCGCGTTCGTCGCGGATCATCGAGCAGATCGCCGAGGCCGGGATGCTCGGGCCCTACAAGGGCAGCCAGGCCCGCGAGGTGGTGATCAGCAAGGAGGAGTGGGAGGCGATGAAGGCCCAGGCCGCCGCGGATGCCGAGGCCGCGGGCTACGAGGGCGATGACGATGAAGACGACATCGATGGCGGCGCGCCGTCGGTGTACAGCAGCGACGACGACACCGGCGTGCCCGACGAGCTGGACGACGAATACCGGCAGTGATGCGGCGCGTGGTCGGTTGTGTTCACCGCTCCCGGTAGCGTTGGCTCTGGCGGTAGGCGGTGGGGGTGATGCCCAGCTCGCGTTGGAATAGCCTGGCCAGTTGCTGGGGGTGTTCAATGCCGCAGGCCTCGCCGACGCGGGCGACGGACCACTCGGTGTCCGCCAGCAGCCGCTTGGCCTGGTCCAGCCGCATCCGACGCAGGGCCCGCGCGGGTGTGACGCCCGTGGCCCGCATGTAGCGCTGTTCCAGCGTC
>JBGTLW010000315.1:0-1680 GCA_041743835.1 Phycisphaeraceae bacterium
CAGGGCCAGCCGAACGGCGGGCGCTGGCCCGTGGGGGGGGCGGCGGGCACGATGTCCCGTGAGGCCGCGGGTATGCGGCGCGGGGGTTGTGGGTGGTCGTGGGGCATGTCTGGCGTCAGGCTGTGAGGCCGAAGAGTTCCGCAGCGTTCTGCCAGAGGATGCGTTCGCGCAGCGCGTCGTCCAGCCGCGGCAGGGCCTTGGCGGGCGAGTCGTTGTCCCAGTGGGGGTAGTCGCTGGAGAACATGAGCGTCTTCTCCGCGTGGATCATCTCGAAGATCGCGCGGAGGTGGTCGTCGCTCTCCGGCTCCTCGATCGGCTGGGTCGTGAGACGGACGTGCTCGATGATGTACTCGCTGGGCGCGCGCTTGAGCCAGGGCACGGTGAAGCGCAGCGCTTTCCAGTTCTTGTCCATCCGCCACATCAGGTGCGGGAGCCAGCCGAACCCGCCCTCGACCGCGATGAACTTGAACGTGGGGAACTGCTCGAAGACACCTTGGAGCACGAGGCTGGCGACCTGACCCATGTAGTTCTGGCTGAGGTTGGTGTGCCATTCGAGGTAGGTGCTTGGGTGCCCGGCCATGGAGATGCCGGAGATGCCCGAGCCTTCCTTGCCGGGGTGGACCGCGAGGGGCAGGCCCGCCTCGCAGGCCGCCTCGTAGATCGGCCAATAATGCTTATCACCCAGCGGGATGCGTGTCGCGCTGGACATGTAAATCTCGCAGACCTTGGGGTGGTTGGCCCACCGCTTGATCTCTTCCACCGCGGTGGCGGGGTGCTGAGGCGCGATGACGATCGAACCCAGGAATCGCGGGTCCGCATCCCACCAGGCTTCGGCCTGCCAGGTGTTGACTGCCGTCGCTAGCGCGGCTGCATAGTCCGTGTTGGGGTGTACGCATAGCCCCAACGCGTTGCCCGGCTGCAACACCGCGTAGTCGATGCCGAACTTATCGATGTGGTGCTCGCAGAGCTTGGCGACCGACGAGCCCGCCGGCCCGCCGTCATCGGGTGCAGCATCGCGGCGGTTCACACCATGCGGATTGCTCCAGCCCGACCCGGCCGGCATGCTCAGCCCGGTCTCGCGCCAGAACCGTGGCAGGTGGCGCGCGACCTCGTCGAAGTGACGCCATTGGTGGTGGACGTCGGTGTCGATCAGCGACAGCTTCTTGCCGATCGCGGGCTGGTTTGGTGTCGCGGCTTGTGCGGTGGTCATGCGGGGGTCTCCATCATGTGGGTCTGGGTGAGCAAACGGGCTTGTTCCACGAGGGCTGCGATGCAGCGCTTGCGGTCGGTGCGGCTGCTGGCTTTGGGGAGGTGCAGGCCGACCATGGCTTGCAACTCCCCGGCGTGGTTGAACACCGGGGCGCTGATGCGGAAGCTGCCCTCGCGGCCGTCGGGGGGCTGGGCGTAACCCTTTTCGCGTGCGGCCGCGGCAAAGGCGTTGAACTGATCGAGGCTCTCCCACAGCAGGCCGTGGTAAGCGTCGAACGGGTACCGCGACTGGTGCTCCTCGCGCTGGCGTTGGCTCGCGAAGGCGTGGAGACAAAGCGCGGTGGCTGAGTCGTAGGGGTGCAGCACATCACGCACCGGCTTCTGGACACGCACGCCGCCGTCCGGCCCCGCCTTCGCAACCCCACCCGCGCCGCCTTGCCCTTCCACGCGCAGCGTGACGCGAAGCTCGGG
>JBGTLW010000316.1:0-34077 GCA_041743835.1 Phycisphaeraceae bacterium
TCGAACGCCCGGCCGGGGGTGGCGTCGATGGCGTGGTGCTCCGCGCCGATGTGGCTCGCCACCATGCGGGCGTGCTGGCTCTCGTCGTAGGCAAGGTCGGGCATGGCGACGGAGAACGTTTGCAGCTTGCCGCCGCCCCGAAGCGAGAGCTGCTCCTGCGCCAGCGCCGCGATCACCGACGAGTTCAGCCCGCCCGACAGGAAACAGCCCATCGGCACGTCCGACTCCCCACCTAGGCGCACAGCCTCTGTCAGCACCTCGCGCAGCGACTCCACTGCGCCCAGCGCCGTGCTGGTGCGGGAGATCGGCGGCGGCTGCCAGTATCGCTCCTGCACCACGCCGCCCTTGGCGTCGATCGTCATCCAGTGGGCCGGGGGCAGCGCCTCGATGCCCGCGCTCAGTGACTGACCAAATGTGTACCCGTACCGCAGGAACGTCAGCAAGGCGTCGCTATCCACATCGATGGCTTGGCCCGGCTCCAACCCTCGCATCAACGCGCCAGCCAGCGACGCGAAGGCGACGCTCCGCGCGGTCCGCATGAAGAACAACGGCTTCACGCCCGGCCGATCGCGGCACAGAAACAACTGGCCGTGCTGCTGGTCCCAGATCGCAAACGCGAACATGCCCTGGATGTGGCGGGGCAGTTTCGTGCCCCATTGGCGGTAGCCGTGCAGCAGCATCTCGGTGTCCGAGTGCGTGGAGCGGAAGCGGTGGCCCCGCTTCTCCAGCTTGCTGCGCAGATCGCGGTGGTTATAGATCTCGCCGTTGAAGGTGATGTGCAGCGGGCCAAGCGTCGCGCACCGGCCGTCGTGGCTCTGCTCGCCGATCGCGTCGATGGACAGCGGCTGGTCCGCGGCCTTGGCGTCGATGATCGACAGGTGTGTCGCGCCAAGCGTGCACGGTCCGAAGGACTCGACGCGCCTGCCCTGCGGCCCGCGGTGGTGCATGGCGCAGAGCATCGCCTCCAGCCGCGCCGGGTCGGGCGTGGCCGCGTCGAACCGAAGGATGCCCGCGATACCGCTCATGCTTGCAACACACCTTGGGTGAGAGCCGCCTCCGCCTCCGTACGCGCCGTTACGCCTGGGTGGTCGGCTTGTGCGCGGTCTGCACCCGAAGCGAAAGCTCGACAAGCTGCGCGGGGTCCACCGCCGAGGGCGCTTCGATCATTAGATCGGCACCGGTCTGCGTCTTGGGGAAGGCGATGACGTCGCGGATGTTGTCCGTGCCGCACAGGTGCATGACCAGCCGATCCAGCCCGAAGGCGATCCCGCCGTGCGGCGGTGCGCCGTAGTTGAGCGCATCGAGCAGGAACCCGAACTTCTCGCGTGCCTGCGTCGCGTCGATGCCCAGCAGGTTGAATACCTTCTGCTGCACCAGCGGGGAGTGGATACGGATCGACCCGCCGCCAAGCTCCGAGCCGTTGAGCACCAGGTCGTAGGCCTTGCTCTTGATCGAGCTGATGGTCGCGATGTCGCCGGACTCCAGCTTGGGGATGTCCTCATCCGCCGGCGCGGTGAACGGGTGGTGCAGGGCGTACCAGCGCTTGGTCTGCTCGTCCCACTCGATGAGCGGGAAGTCCACGACCCACACCCAGGCCCACTGACCAGCCGGGATGAGGTTCATGTCCTTGGCCAGCCTGCCACGCAACTCGCCGAGCGTGCGGTGGACGATGGCGGGGCGGCTATCGACCCCGAAGCAGATGAGGTCGCCTTCCTGTGCCCCCATCCGCTCCACCAGCGCATCGCTGATGCCCTCAATGAACTTGCCGATGCCCGTGGACACCTTGCCGCCCTCGATCTTGGTGATAGGCAACCCGCCCGCGCCGAAGCCCTTGACCCACTCCGCCAGCGCATCGGTCTGCTTGCGTGTGAGCCCCGCGCCGCCGGGCACGCGGATCGCCTTGACGATCCCGCCTTTCTCCAGCGCGCCGCTGAAGACCTTGAAATCGGTCTTCCCCGCGAGGTCGCTCACATCGACAAGCTCCATCCCAAACCGCAGGTCCGGGCGGTCGCTGCCATAGGTGTTCATCGCGTGGTCGTAGGTCATCCGCGCGACCGGCGGGACATCCACCCCCAGCACCGCCTTCCACACCCGGCGGATCATCTCCTCGTTGGCGGCCATCACCTCGTCCTGATCGACGAAGCTCATCTCCACGTCGATCTGCGTGAACTCGGCTTGGCGGTCGGCACGCGGGTCTTCATCGCGGAAGCAGCGGACGATCTGCACGTAACGCTCCATGCCCGCGACCATCAGCACCTGCTTGAAGAGCTGCGGGCTCTGAGGCAGGGCGTAGAACGCGCCCTCCTGCAACCGCGACGGGACAAGGAAGTCTCGCGCGCCCTCGGGGGTGGACCGGCAGAGGAACGGCGTCTCGATCTCGCAGAAGCCCGCCTCGTCGTAGTAATCCCTGGCGACCTTGGTCACACGGTGCCGCGTCCGCAGGATGTCCTGCATGCGCTTGCGGCGGAGGTCGATGTAGCGGTACTTAAGCCGCGTCTCCTCGCCGACCTTCTGCGCTTCGTCGGGGACAAAAGGCGGGGTCTGCGACTTGTTGAGCACCTCGAGCGCGGTCGCGTCGATCTCGATCTCGCCGGTCGCCAGCTTCGGGTTGGAACCGCCCTCGCGGACGATGCACTTGCCGGTCACCTCGATGACATCCTCATGCCGCAGCTTCTGCGCAAGGGCGTGGGCGTCGGCGGCCTCGGGGTGGAAGACGATCTGGGTGATGCCCTCGCGGTCGCGGAGGTCGATGAAGCGCACACGCCCGTGGTCGCGGTAGTTGTTCACCCACCCGGCGAGTGTGACGGTCTGGCCGATGTGATCGGTGCGGAGTTGGTTGCAGTGGTGCGTGCGAGGCGTCATGGCCGAGGTGCCTTGTCAGGGGCGGGAGTGCCCGCCGGTCCGGTCGTGTCAAAACAGTCAATGATAACTAAACTGCCGTGCATGTTCACCGGCATCGTCCAAACCACCGGCCGCGTCACCCGCCTCACACCCCAGCCCGCGGGCGTCCGGCTTACGATCGACACCGGCGGGTGGTCGCCTCAGGGAGGCCGGCCACCCGAACTCGGCGACTCCATCTGCGTCAGCGGTGTCTGCCTGACGGTGGCGAAGATCGACGCGTCAACGCTTGGCTTCGACGTCATCCCCCAGACCCTCGGGCTGACCACGCTCGGCACGCTCGGCCCCGGGGACGCGGTGAATCTCGAGCCAGCCGTCACCCCCATGCAGCCGCTGGGCGGGCACTTCATGCAGGGTCACGTCGATGGGGTCGGCAGGGTGACGCACATCCTCGACACCGCCTCGGAGTGGCGCATGACCATCGAGCCGCCCCCGGAACTCATGCCTTTCATGATCGCCAAAGGCTCGGTCGCGATCGACGGCGTGAGCCTGACGCTGGCGGCTGTGCATGACAGCACGTTCGAGGTCGCCCTGATCCCCACCACGCTCAAACTCACCACGCTCGGCCAGCGTACCGTCGGCGACGCCGTGAATCTGGAAGCAGACATCCTCACCAAGACCACTGTTGCCACCCTCCAGCGCATGGCCCAAGCCAAACCCAACACGGCACAACCCGTGACAATGGACCTGCTACGCAGCGCAGGGTTTGCGTGAGCAAGTGAAAACCATGCGTGAAACGTAGGGGAACGATGTGAGTTACGCGGGGGTAAAGCCGAGGGATTGCCATCCCTCTGCTTTGGACTTCAAAACCTCAACCACGTCACCGTTGCAGCGCTCATCCCGCACCACCTCACGCCGCCGCTTCAACACACGCGCCTGTCGGCAGCGCCGCAGCCTCCGCGTCCACCGCGAGGCAAACCACCGTCAGGTCATCGCGCTGGTTGAGTGAGCCGGCCTGCTGGTCGAGCTTGTGACGCAGCCGGTCCAGCGCCTCGGCACCCGAGCCGTGGATCATGTCCATGAACTCCCGGGTGTATTGGTTGTTGGCGACACAGGCCTTGGGGTCGGGGTTGGGAAACGCCATCTCGAAGCCGTCGCTGTAGATCAGGAAGCGGTCGCCCTCACCCAGGTCCACGGTGACCTGCTCGAACTGTTCTTCTTCAAAGACACCAAGCAGCCCGCCATCAGCCTCGATCATCTCGTGCGAGCCATCCGCCCGCAGCAGCATCGGGTAGGGGTGTCCCGCCCGCGCCAGCGTGACCCGACGGGTTTTGCAGTTGATCACGCCGCAGCACGCGGTGGCGAACCGCACGTGGCCGTTCTGCTGGGTGACCATGTCGCGGTTGAGCTGCGCGAGCGCTTCGCCGGGGCCGACGATGCGGTACCCGCGCGGCTCGGTCTTGTCGATCCGCTTGAAGGTGAGGCACTGCTTGATGAAGACGGTCATCAGCGCCGCGGGCACGCCATGGCCCACCGCATCTGCGAGGAAGAAGCCGATGTGCGCTTCGTCCAGCCGGATCACGTCGTAGATGTCGCCGCTGACATACCCCGCGGGTTGCCAGAGCACCTCGAAGCCCACGCCATTCATCCCCGGCATCTCGGTGGGGAGGAACTCGCGTTGCAACTGGGCCGCCAGCCGCAGTTCCTCATCGATCCGCCCGATCTGGTCGGCGAGCCCGCCCTGGTGCGCACGCATCAGCTTGATCTCCGCCCGCATCGCGCGGACGACAGGCGACTGGACCAGCAGTGTCTGCAACACGGACGACAGCAGCCCCAACGCAGCGGTGTCGGCACACAGCACGACGCCATCCTCCGCCTTGCCGATGTGGTCCTTCGCAAGGCCGGGCCGGGTGAGCATCGCGGGCGTCTGCGATTCAGCGACCGCGTTGATGACTTCCCACCGCCACCCGCGGGCCGGGGAGTCCACCATGATCCACACCGCCGCCACGCGACGCAGCAACGACACGTCGGCCAGCACTGCGCTAGCCGTGATAACCTGTAAGCCGGGCCGATCGGTCGGCTCTATCAACGCGAGCACCGCATCGGCGCGGGCGTTCACAGCGTCGAAGCACGCCTGGTCATCGACCACCAGCAGGAGGGGTGCCTGGTTCATATCCGCCAAAGAGGGGGGCCAAAGCCGTGGCGGGATCGCACCGCCATACCCCCTTCTAATCGTCCTGCGGAGCCAAGGCCTTAAGCTCATCCCGCGGCAAGTCGACCAGATCACCCAGTTTCACCGGCAACTGCTCCAGCGTCCCGCCCGCCACCTCAATCACAAACTGGCTGGGATACACGCTCGAATACTGCTTTAGCTTGTGATCCGGCGTGTCGTAAGGCTCGACCTCCATCGCGTGCATCGCCACGATCCGGCCCTGGGTGTCCAGAAACACGATGTCGATCGGCACAAGACACCGCCGCATCACAAACCGCTTGACGCCCACCTCATGGTCCGGAAACACGAAGAGCATCCCGCCATCCGGCGCGATGTAATCCCTATCGGATAAGCCCCTGTACGTCTGCTTAGGCCCGATCGCCAGCTCCAGCACAAACCGCCGGCCGCCCAGTTCCACCGCCTGCGTCCGTGGTGAAGCGGTGGGGCGTTGCTCGACACACCCAGCCACCGCCAGCCACACCACCACCAAAGGCAGCAGCACACGCAGCGGAGGGTACGCGGAGTTCACGAAACTTCGGCAAGCAGCCATGCATCCTCCTCGGGGGTCATCCTGATTGGCTCGTGGCTCAACCGATCCAGACGGAAGCGGTCGCAAAACGATGTTAATGGCAGGGGGGTCGGGCGGTCCACGATCCCGCACCACCACGCCAGCAGACCGATGATGCGCTCCACCGGCACGCCACGCTCGCGGTACGCGCGCAGCCGCGTGTCGCCGTGCCGCTTGGCAAGCCGCCGACCATCCGCGCCGTATAGCAGCGGGACATGCACATACGTCGGCTCCGGCTCATACCCGAGCAATCGATACAACAACAATTGCCTTGCCGCGGAACCAAGCAGGTCGTCGGCCCGGACGATATCGGTCACGCCCTGTCGATGGTCATCCACTACAACCGTCAGTTGATAGGCTGGCAAGCCAGACTTCCCGATCAGCAGAAAATCGCCCACCGACTGCTGCGGATTAAATGTCTGCTCCCCGGCAAACGTGTCGTGGAACGTGACCGCCTCGTCGGGCACGCGCAGCCGTATGCCCGCGGGCAGGTCGCGTTCCGCAGCTAGATCACCGGCCAAACGATCGCGGCAGGTTCCGGGGTAACGCAGCTCGTGCTCATCCACGTGCGGGGCAGACACCGACACCGGCTGTGCCGCGATCACCTGGCCCCGACGACACACGCAAGGGTACGTCAGCCCCCGGCCCGTCAGAGTGGCCAAGGCATCGGTGTACGGCGTGAGGTCGTGCTGCTGGAAATACGGCCCCTCATCCCAGTCCAGCCCCAGCCACGCCAGGTCTTCCACAGACATCGCGCAGGCCTCGGCCGAGACACGCGGCCCCGCCAAATCCTCCACCCGCAACACGATCCGCCAGCCGGCCTGACGCGCCAGCGCCCAGTTCATCACAAACGTCCGCGCGTTGCCCAGGTGCAACGCGCCGGTCGGCGAAGGCGCAAGACGGGTCACACGCTGGGTTGGTCGGCCGAGCATTTCAGCGGTATCGTAACCGCATGGCGCACACGCAGGGCGAACCGATCAGGCTGGCGATACTCCTCTCCGGCGGGGGCACCACGATGGTCAACCTCGCCCAGCGCATCGCCGCCGGCAGGCTCGACGCCCGCATCGCCATCGTCATCGCGTCCAACGACACCGCGGCTGCCAAAGGCATCGAGCGATCGCACGACCTCAAGCTCCCGACCTTCGTCGTGCCGCGCAAGGCCTACGCCGACACCACCGCGTTTTCGCAGCACGTCTTCGGGCTCATCCGCGATGCCGGGGCCGAGCTTGTCTGTCTCGCCGGGTTCCTCAGCCTGCTGGACATCCCCGACGATTATGCGGGCAAGGTGCTCAACATCCACCCCGCGCTGCTCCCAGCGTTCGGCGGGCAAGGGATGCATGGCCAACACGTACACGCGGCTGTCATCGAGCACGGCTGCAAGGTGACCGGCTGCACCGTCCACTTCGCCGACCAGACCTACGACACCGGCCCGATTCTTGTGCAGCGGGCCTGCCGTGTGCTGGAAGACGACACGCCAGAGGCCCTGGCCGCCCGCGTCTTCGAGCAGGAGTGCGAGGCGTATCCCGAGGCGATCGAGCTGATCGCCCAGGGCCGCGTCACCATCGACAACCGCCGGACACGGATCAGCGAGTCGTCTGCCGGGGAGACGGGGGCCGACGGCGTGCGGGCGGGGTGAAGCAGCGCGGGCCTACGCCCGCGGCTAAACGGGGAAGATGGATGAACGGACAAACTGGCCACCCCCCCTTCCGCCCGCCCAACGTCTGATAATGACTGTTATGTATAATTCACCCCGGAATCCACAAAGATAGCCTTCCGGCATGATGACGACGCCAAACCAGCCGCCGGTGTCGGGGACGCAGCCTGATGCGCAGGGCCAGACGACCGATCCTGTGCTGGACCGGGATGTGGCGTGCCCAGCGTGTACTTACAACCTACGCGGGCTGCATGGCCCGGTCGTCAACTGCCCCGAGTGTGGCGAACACTGCGACATCGTCAAACTCATCACCATGCGGTGGACAGGCCCGTGGTGGTCGGCCCCGGGTTTCAATACCGTGTTGCTGCCCACCCCGTGCGCATTGGTGGTCGTAGCCATTTTTTTAATTGCACCGGCTATGCACCCGCATACAGACACACCTTGGATACTGGCCGCCATCTGGCTGGTGGCCATTGCGATCTGGGGCTACCTCATGTGGCGCACATGGATTCTGTTTCGCGGGGTGCGTGGCCCGGCCCTGGCGCTGCTGGGCCACGGGGTGCTGCTGGGTTATGTGGTCGGCGTCCTAGGCACGGCTCTCGCGGTTGTCCGGATCATTGTGATCCTGATAAACCAGAGCCAGCATCCCACGCGCATCCTGCTTGGCCAGTTGGGATGGCCCGTGCTGCTCACGCTTGTGTTTCTCGCGATACTGGTGCTGGCACGCAAGTGTGAACGGTTTATCGCTGCGTGCTGCATCCGTCGGCACCTTGCTAAAATCGCCGCGCCGGACCTTCGGGATTGATTCGGCACGTGAAAGGGCTGGTGCGTGTGCTTAGGCCGCCGAGACGCGCCCCCACGTTTAGCGCGGGCCGTCAGGCCCCGCTTCCCCAATCACCCAGCTGCAACAACACACCTCACCCCCGGGCCACCGCCGCCTTGGCCCGCGCACGGGACACAGCCACTTCGCGCTTGACGCGCTGGTCCTCCGGCGTGGTGGGCATGGCCAGGGCCGCATCAAGCTCGCGCTCGGCTGCTGCGGGGTCGAGGTCAATCGCGAGGATCGCCTGGTCGGTGAGGACCGACAGGCGGTTGTCTTTGACCTGAGCGAAGCCACCGCTGACGAAGTAGATGGTGGTCCCTTGGTTGCTAGGGGCTTCGAGCTTCATGGGCCCATAGCCGAGCTTCACGAGGAGCGGCGCACGGAGGTGCTGGATGCCGATCTGCCCGTCGTGCGCGGGGATCGAGGCGTACACCACCTCGCGGTCGAGGACTTCGGCTTCAGGTGTGACCACATTGATCTGGAACGTGCCAGCCATTCGGGAAAACTCCGGGCGAGGGTCGGGGTGCGGCAAACGCGAACTATAACGCCAGTCGCCACGGCAGGCCATCCCACCCCCCGGAACGGTTCGCGGCCGCTGCGTCCTACGGTTTCAGGCTTTGGCTTGCAACAAGATCACTGCCGCGACCAAACCCAAGGCGAGCAGCCCCACCGCCACAACGATCATCATCGTGCGCGTGCGGCGGGCATTGCTCTGGCTTGGCCGAGGGCGACGAGACTGGGCGTGGCGTGGCCGCGTGGCTTGTCGTGCGGCAGCGGCAAGGGCATCGGCGTCGGGTTGGGGCCGCGGCTTGGAATGGGGTGTCGTGGATTTCTCGCGGGATGGCGCGGGGGATTTCCTGAGGACAGTTCCGGGGGCTGGGGGAGTTCCGGGGGTGGTTCCGGGGGTGGTTCCGGGGGGGGAGCGGTTGGCGGGTGGGACGGTGAAGGGTTTGAGCGCAGCGAGCAGCTCGTCGCCATTGGCGTATCGATCGCGTGGCTCGAGCGCCAGGGCACGTTCGAGCACACGGACAAGCCCCTCGGGCACGTCGGGCCGTAGCTGCCGCATATCGGGCAGCGGCAGTTGGGTGTGGACCCGGCGGGCATCGGCGGCATCGCGGATGGGGAACGGCGGCGAACCGGTCAACATGAACCACAACACCCCCGCCAACGCCCACAGGTCCGACGCGGGTGATGATTGCCCACGCGCAGCCTCGGGCGAGAGGTACATGGGTGTGCCCACGACGTTAAAAATCAACTCGAAATCCTCCTCGCTGCCGAGCATCTGTGCGACGCCGAAGTCGCAAATCTTGCAGTGGTTGCGCTTGGTGATGACGAGGTTGGCGGGCTTGATGTCGCGGTGGAGGATGCCGTGGTCGTGGGCGTAGGCGAGGCCCTCGGCCGCCTCTGCGGCGATGGACGCGGCGAGATGCACCGGCATCGGCCCGTGATCCCTGACGTAGCAGGCAAGGTCCGGGCCGTCGAGCAACTCCATAGCGATGTAGGCGTGGCCCGAGGAGATGCCGACGGAGAAGATCTGGACGATGGCGTGGTGCATGAGCGCCGCGGCCGAGCGTGCCTCACGGATGAACTGCTCAAAGAACATCTGCTGTTCGGGGGTGTCGCTCTCGTGGGGCAGGACCTTGAGCGCGACGCGTCGGTTGAGGGTGCGGTCCTCGCCGAGCAGCACGCTCCCCATCGCGCCGTGGCCGATGAGTTGGATGAGCTTGTATCGGCCCACGCGTCCCTTGGCGAGCAGCACATCCACCGCCGCGGGGCCCGGTCGTGCCCCCCCACCGCCAGTGGTCGTATTCCCGCCCCCGCCCCCGCCCCCGGAACGTTCACTGGGAGTGCCACCTGCGGGGTCTTGGTTGGATGCACAGCGGCTGCCGGCAGCCTGACCGCCCGGCCCCTGCTCGGCGGAGCGGTTGCGCCCGGCACGGTTGTCCGCGGCATCAGTCATGCTGTTCTCAGGGCGTCGTCGGCCAATCGCATCATACCGCGCGGTACACAGCGCATCCGGGCTTGGGCACTCGCGTTGGCCACGAAAAAACCCCGCTGGCGCGGTGCCAACGGGGTCTTGTGCAAGCGAGGGTGACGGGGCTCGAACCCGCAACCTCCGGATCGACAGTCCGGTGCTCTAACCAATTGAGCTACACCCCCTTGCCGGGGGCCGGTGGATCACCGGCGAGCCGCATACTTTACCCCACCACCACGGGCTGTCAAACCGGCCGTGGCCCGCACTGTCGTGGGGCCTGATCGTGTATCATGGGGAACTCTTCCGCATCACCCGAAATCCTGTCAACCGCGAGGCACGCCTTGACACCGACCATCACGCCGCTGGCACTGAACAAACTACTCGACGGCGGGCAGCCAATCGACGTGATTGATGTCCGGACACCGATCGAATACCGCGCGGCTCACGTCACCGGTGTCCGCCTGATGCCGTTGGACGCGCTGGACCCAGCGAAGGTGCAACAGTCCCGCCCCAGCGGCGTGACAGGCCCTTGCTACGTTCTATGCAAAACCGGTGCGCGAGCGGCGAAGGCGGCTGAACAACTGGCCGCAGCGGGGGTCGAGGTCTGTGTCATCGAGGGTGGGACCGATGCCTGCATCGCGGCGGGCCTGCCGATCACCCGCGGCAAACAAGGCGTGTCGCTGGAACGACAGGTGCGCATCGTCGCGGGACTGCTCGTGGCGGTCGGCTGCGGCCTGGCTGTGGCGGTTCACCCGTGGTTCCTGGCCTTGCCCGCGTTCATCGGGCTGGGGCTGGTGTTCGCGGGCATCACCGATACCTGTGCCATGGGCCTCGCGCTTGCGAAGATGCCCTGGAACCGCTGAGCGCAGCGGTGATACGCTGGTTGCCAGAGACGAATGCGGGCGAAAGGACTTGAACCTTCACGGGTGTTACCCCACCAGAACCTAAATCTGGCGCGTCTGCCAATTCCGCCACGCCCGCAGCGTGCCCTATCATATAACGAGACCGCGATGCGTGATGCCTTTGATTTGCTGGGAGTAGAACCACGGTTCGACTTGGATGGCGCGGACCTGCGCGATCGGCTGTTGACGCTGGCCGCGGCCAACCACCCCGACCGCCACACCGACCCCTTTGATCAGGCCGAGGCAGCGGACCAGTTGTCGCGTGTGAACGAGGCTTACCGTACGCTGGCGGACCCCGAGCGTCGCGCCAATGCGCTCCTGGCTCGGCTCGGTGGCCCTAGCAAGGCGGATGACAAGTCGTTGCCGCCGGGCCTGCTGCTGGAAGTCATGGAGGTGCGCGAGGAATTGGAACAGGCGGTTGCCGCAGAAGATCACGCGGCCATCGCCCGGTTGCGGAAGTGGGCTACCGACCAGCGTGCCCAGCGGCTGGACTCGGTCGCCAAGTTGTTCGCCACCGCGACGGCGGACCCCGCTGCGCTGGTGCAAGCGGTCCGGCTGGAGCTTAATGCCTGGCGTTACTTTGAGCGGATGCTCGATCAGATGCCGGGGTAGGCTGAACACGCTGGGCACGGGATGGAGCGCATAAAAAACCCCGGCGGATAAACGCCGGGGGGTACGAATGCGGCCTTCCAATTCCTCCGAATCGGCCGACTAATCCTCAACCCGGATATCTCCTGCTCCCTCGCTCCGCCACACGCCTCCAAAGCCTTCCAGACTCCTTAAGCGCTTCCTCTTCCACTTCATTATAGCACAGTATCGGGCATGACCAAGGCCCACATTCTGCTCGATTTTGATGAGCAAACCCGGCCGCTAGCGCAAAAAGCGGAGTACAGATTCGCTTAATTGTCGGTGGCGATGTCCACCATCATGCCCTGATGGGAGGTTTGGCCCGTGGCCCGTTCCTGTTTAGCGGTGTCGTTGCGATCGCCTTCCAGGAAGCTGAGGTAGCCCTCGTCCACGTCGCCGGTGATATATCTGCCATCGAACACCGAGCAATCGAACCGGCGGATCGACGGATTGCCCTCACGGGCGCACTCGATAAGGTCTTTGAGGTCCTGGTACACGACCCAGTCCGCACCGATGAGGTCGGCGATCTCATCGACTGTCCGGCCATAGGCGATCAGTTCGTGCGCGGCGGGCATGTCTATGCCATAGACATTGGGGTAACGCACCTCGGGCGCGGCCGAGGCGTAATACACCTTGCGTGCCCCGGCCTCGCGTGCCATCTGGATGATCTGCTTGCAGGTTGTGCCGCGCACGATCGAGTCATCGACCAGCATCACGTTCTTGCCACGGAACTCCAGCGCGATCGGGTTGAGCTTCTGGCGCACGCTCTTGGACCGGAGGTTCTGCCCCGGCATGATGAACGTCCGCCCGATGTAGCGGTTCTTGATGAATCCCTCGCGGTACTTGACGCCCAGCACCTCGGCCAGGGACTGCGCCGCGGTCCGGCTGGTGTCGGGTATCGGGATGACCACGTCAAGCTCCAGCCCGGGCCGCACCCGCTGGATCTTCTCAGCGAGCTTCTCGCCCATGCGCAGGCGGGCCTTGTATACACTGATGCCGTCGATCATCGAGTCCGGCCGCGCGAGGTACACAAACTCGAAGATGCAGGGCACGTGCTCGGGGTCGTCGGCACACTGCTGGATGTGGACCTGGCCATCGACATCGATGAAGACAGCCTCGCCCGGCTCCACGTCGCGGACGTTCTTGTATCCCAACGCATCGAGCGCCACACTCTCCGAAGCGATCATGGTTTCGGTGCCGGTCACCAGCTCGCGCTGACCGTACACGAGCGGGCGGATGCCGTGGGGGTCTCGGAAGCCCAGCACGCCGTAACCCGCGATCATGGCGATGGCCGCGTACCCGCCGCGGCAGCGTCGATGGACGCCTCTCACCGCGCGGAACACGTCATCGGGCTCGGGGGTGAGCTTGTGCATCGCCTGCAACTCGTGCGCCAGGATGTTGAGCAGCACCTCGGAGTCGGACCCGGTGTTGATGTGCCGCAGGTCTTCCTCGAAGAGCTCGCGTGTGAGTTGGCGGGAGTTGGTGAGGTTGCCGTTGTGCGCGAGGCAGATGCCGTAGGGCGAGTTGACGTAGAACGGCTGGCTCTCTGCGGAGGAGCAGGACCCGGCGGTCGGGTAGCGGACGTGGCCGATACCCATGGCCCCGACCAGTTGCTCCATGTGGTGCTGGCGGATGACGTCGCGGACCAGGCCGTTGTCTTTGCGTAGCGCGAGCTTGTGGCCGTGGCAGGTGGCCATGCCCGCGGCATCCTGGCCCCTATGCTGGAGGATGGTCAGCGCATCGTACAGCCGCTGATTTACGTTATCCGTTGCGACGACGCCGGCGATTCCACACATGTTCTAGAGCCTCTCCGGGGCGTGCCGCCCGAGGAAGTGCTTTGGGACGCAGCCCCGGCCGTGCCGACGGATGCCTGGGGGTGTTCGCTGGATCATAGGCCGGGCACCGGGTCCGGTCACGAGGGGCGGTTCGGTGGGAACAATCCAATGGCCCGTGCCATCGACCGCTACACGTTAATGCCGTGTGTGGAGCGGGTCAAACCACAGTAAAAACGTCACATGATTTCAGGGCCCAGCAAGGGCCGATGTCTCCTCGTCCATGACCACCGCCGGGCCGGGGAGTGCCGCGAGGAAGCGCCGGCCGTAGGGCTTGGTGACGATCCGACTGTCTAGCACGACGACGCTGCCTGTGTCGTCTCGGCTGCGGATCAACCGGCCAAAGCCCTGCTTGAACTTGAGGATCGCCTCGGGCAGCGAATAGTCGGCGAACGGGTTACCCCCCCGCCGCTTGATGCGCTCAAGCCGGGCCTCGATCAGCGGGCGATCGGGGACAGCGAAGGGCAGGCGTGTGATGATGACATTGCGCAGCGCGTGCCCCGGCACATCGACGCCCTGCCAGAAGCTGTCGGTGCCGAACAACACCGCGCGGCTGAGCGGGCCTTGGTCGCGGAAGCGTTCGAGCAGGGCCGACCGTTGCTCCCCATCCCCCTGCATCAGCAGAAGCATCCGCCGCTCCGCCAACGACGGCCGCAACCATTCCACCGCACGGCGCATGGCGGTGTAGCTGGTGAACAGGACAAACGCCCCGCCGTCGCTGCGGTCCAGGTGTCTGAGGATCGCGGGGCACAGGTGGTCGTTGAAGTGTGCATCGGTCGGCTCGGGCAGGCTGCGCGTGAGGTAAAGCTTGGCCTGCTTGGCGTAATCAAAGGGGGAGCCGAGTTGGAGCGTGATGGCCGACTCGCAGCCCAGGCGGAGTTGCAAGTGCTTGAACGCGGGGTCGGCGGCTGGGGGCGGGGTTTTGCCATTCTCCGCGATAGCTCCCTTGCTGCTGTCGGGCTGCATGTTGCCAGTTGCGAGAGTCGCGCTGGTGAGCACGACGGGCAGGGGCTCGCCCGTGGCGGTTTTCGCGCCAAAGAGCCGTTGCGAGAGCAACCCCCCCACCTCTACCGGGCAGCAGGAAAACTTCACCCGCTGGCTGCGCCCCCGCTGCTCCACTTCGATCCAGTACACCGCGTCTTCCACGAGTTGGCCCACCAGCGCTTTGGCGGTGTGCGACATCGCGTCGATGCGGTCGGCATAACCGGTCAGCTCCTGCCGATCGCCCTCGTCCTTGAGCATGTCACGCAGGCGGCGGAGGCAAAGCGACAGGTCTGTCAACGGCGTGCTGAGGTTGTTGTCGATGATGTTGGGTTCACCGATGCGGCCATTGCCGCGCCCGCGCGTCTCCTGCCAGTGCAGCAGTTCATCGAAGAACTGGTCCGACGCGTGCCGCGCGTTGTCGATCGCCTGCACCGTGCGGTTGTAGAGGTCCATGTCCACCTTGGCCCGCAGCGTCGGCAGCACGCCGCGGTCCCCCCGCCCGTGATGCAGCCGCGAGAGGCTGTAATAGACCTGGTACCGCGTGAGCGACAACCCGAAGTACTCGCTGGCGACGTCCTCGATGGTGTGGGCCTCGTCCAGCACCACCGCGTCGTAAGCTGGAAGCAAGCCGAAGCCCTCTTCGCGCAACGCCAGGTCCGCGAAGAACAGGGCGTGGTTGACCACCAGCAGATCGGCGCTTTGCATCCGACGCCTGGCCGACTGGTAGAAGCACTTGTCGTAGGTTGCGCACCGCTTGCCGAGGCAGTCCTCCGCATCCGATCGGACCTCCTGCCAGACACCGGGCGCTTGGAGTTGGGGCAGCGTGACCAGCGAGCCGTCATCGGTCTCCCGCGTCCAGTCGATGATCTGCCGAAGGGATTCGACCTCCAGCGATTCATCAAAGAGCTGGGCCTGCCGCTCCCACGCACGGTTGGCGCGGCGGAGCGAGACGTAGTTGCCACGCCCCTTCACCAGCACCGCGGAAAACTCATCACCACCCGCGCCGGGGATGATGGATTGCAGCAGCGGGATGTCCTTGGTGACAAGCTGCTCCTGCAGCGCGATGGTGTGGGTGGAGACCACGACCCGCCGCTTCTTGCCCTTGCCATCACCCCGCAGCATGTGCTCGATGAGCGGGAGCAGATAGGCAAACGACTTGCCAACGCCCGTGCCCGCCTCGGCGACCAGCGGGCGGCCCTCACGTAATGCCAAGCGCACGGCCGCGGCCATCTGCGTCTGCTGGGGGCGCGGCTCAAAGCGCTCCCCCAGCCGCCGAGCGATCGGCCCCTCCGGCGACAAGATGTGAAGCGCGTCCATGCTCACGGCCCGCATTGTAGGCCAGCACCGACCCCACGGATAACGCCGCGCATGTCACCGGTCGCCGTGTGGCCCGAAACCCTGCTGCATCCGATCGAGCATCACATCCTGGTGCATGATGGGCAGGAACGTGTTGTAGCTGTCCGGGAAGACCTCCAGGATGAAGCTCGTGACAAGCCGGGCCACCGTGTCGGTGAGTTGTCCGGCCTGCCAGGGCTTGGCGAGGTAGTGATCGATAGCCGCCTCGTTGATCGCGCGGATCGTGTCGCCCTGGGTCGCCAACCCGGTGAGCAGCAGCTTACGGGTGTGTGTCAATTCATTGCGTTTGCGGAGCGACGACAGGAAGTCCACGCCGCTGACCCCCGGCATCACGTGGTCGCAGATGAGCAGCGCTACCTGTGTCCCGTCACGGGTCAGCTCGGCCAGAACCTCGCCCGCGTCCTCTGCGGAGTCCGCGTCCATCAGCTCGAAATAATCCGTGAACGCCGACAGGTCTTTGGTCAGGGCGGCGAGCACATCACGCTGGTCATCAATGCAAAGGATCACGGGTTTAGACATCGAGTACCTCTCTGGGCAAACGGATGACAAATCGGGCACCGGTCGCGGTGTTCATGGCCTGGACATCGCCCCCCTGCTCACCGACCAGGCGTTGGACAATCGCAAGTCCTAGGCCCAGGCCGAAGTTCAGGCCCTGCTTCTTCGTCGTGAAGCTCGGCTCGAAGATGCGTGGCAGCACATCATCGGGGATGCCCGGCCCGGTGTCGTCGATCGTGACCACCAGATGGCTGGGCGTTGCAAGCGATGTGATGTGGATCGCGGGGCGTCGGCCCGGCGTGCCACGCACGGCCATGGCTTCCAGGCCGTTCTGGATGATGTTGGTCCACACCTGCACGAGCTTCCCTCGGTTCGCAAGGATCGCGGGCAGTTCGCCGAGGTCGGCCTTGACTTCCACCGATTCAAGCTGGCCACGGAGGATCTTCACCGCTGTGCGGAGCGTCTGGTTCACGTCCGTCGGCTCCGGGGCAAGCACTTGACTCGCGCCGAGGTCGCGCATCGAACGCACCACGTGCTCGGACTGGTCCGCTGCCACTTGCATGTCGTGGATCGTAGCGCCGAGCTCCCAGAGCTGGCAGACCGCGTCGCCGCTGTGTTTGAGGTTGTCGAAGCTGGCGAGTTGGCCATCGGACAGGCCCGTCTGCGCGATCCTTCGGGCCAGCGCTCCCGGCAGACCTAACCGCTTCTCAAGCTCGGGCGTTCGCTTGCGTACTTCCGCAGCCGATGCGGTGCGGCCGAGCTTGATCCCCGCATCGAACGCGCGGTGGAGCACCACCTCGTTTTTGTCGATGCGGTGCTGGATGGTCTGAGCGATCCACGCGGTGCCACGGACCAGCACCGTCAGCGCGTTGTTCAGCTCGTGCGCCACACCCGCGGCAAGCTGACCCAGGGCCGAGACACGCTCCAACTGGTCCACGCGCTCGCGGGTCTGGCGTTCAAGCTCGGCCATCTCCAGCGCCGCACGCTGCCGCCGCAGCAACTCTTGCAGCACGATCGGCATGAGCAGCCGTTCGAGTGAGGGCTCGCCGGGCGCGATGGGCATGTGACGCTCGATGTAGCCCAGTTCCGTCGGCTCGATCGCGCGCACCGTCTGCGTGGCGAGCCCGTCCACCCCGAAAAAGCTGGGGACACCCACCAGGTCCCCCGGCCCGGCCCGCATCGCCAACGAACGCTTGCCGTCGGGCTCGACGATCTCGCCGACAACCAGCCCGCTGCGGACGCGGTATAGCCGGGTGTTGCGCTCCCCCTGCCGCATGAGTACCTGGCTCACGAGCAAGCGCGTGGTCCGGCTCGGCTCGGCAAAGTGCCGGTCGATCACAGTTTCCAGAGAGGTTCGGTGTTGGGTCAGCATCGCTTCGTTGTGCGAAACAGGGTCACAGTTCAAAATATCCAAGTAAGTTCAGGACCAGCGCCATGACGCCGAGCATCGCCACCCCCAGCACACCAATCGCGGTGCCGGCCTTGGCCATGTCGCTGGTCTTGACCCACCCCGTAGCGTAGGCCATCGCGTTGGGCGGCGTGCTGATGGGCAGGGCCATCGACAGCGACGCTGTAAACGTCACGACCAGAATCAGCATCATCTGCCCGCCAAGCGGCGCCAGGGACGAGAGCGTCAGCCCAAGGGCCGCCATGATCGGCAGCACGAGGTTGGCCGCGGCGGTGTTGCTCATGAACGTGGCCATCGCGTAGGTGAGCCCCACCGCGACCGCGACGATCAGCAACGCCGGCAGTGTCTCAAACGGGATACTCGCCACCAGCGCCGCACTAAGCCCGGTCTGCTCGAGCGCCAGGCCCAGCGCGAACCCGCCGGCAACCAGCCACAGCACATCCCAGCTCAGCGTCTTGAGGTCCTGCGAGGTCATGATGCCTGTGCAGCAGAACACCGCGACCGGGATCAGCGCCACCACCGTGGAGTTCATGCCGTGGACCGACCCGCCGGTGAGCCAGAGCAGGATCGTCGCGGCGGAGGTGATGTACACGATCCACGCCTTGGGACTCTGCATCCACCGCCCCTCGAACGAGACAACCAGACGCTTGCTCCGCGGCGGGAAAAGGAAAACAAGCAGCAGCCACGCCAGCACCAGCAGGACGACCACATACGGCACGGCAAAAAGCATCCACTCGGCGAAGGTGATGAGGGCCTGACCGTCCGCATCACGGAGGTACTTCATGCCCACGGCGTTGGGCGGCGTGCCGATGGGTGTGCCGATGCCGCCGATGTTCGCGGCAAACGGGATCGCCATCGCAAACCCGATCCGTGAAGGGTCGCCCGCATCGATGCTGCGTAGAACGGGCAGCAGCACGGCGAGCATCATCGCGGTGGTTGCGGTGTTGCTCATGAACATCGAGAAGATGGCCGTGACCACCATCATGCCGAGCATGACAAGCGAAGTGCGCGTGCCGAAGGGTTTCAGCAGCACGCGGCCGAGGTTGGTGTCCATGCGGTACTTTGTTGCAGCCGCACCGAGGAAGAACCCGCCCAGAAAGAGCATGATGATCGGGTCCGCCATCGTCGCCATGATGGCCTTGTGATCCAGCAGCGTGCCGAAGTCCGCGGCCGGCTCGGCTGACGGCATCAGCCAGATCAGGCTCTTGTCTGAGATGACCATGAGCTCAAGGACGATGACCAGCATGGACGTGGCGAAGATCGGGATGGGTTCGAGCACCCACATGCCCAGCGCCAGCGCGAAGATCGCCATGACGCGGTGCTGGGTGATGGTCAGGCCCTGGATGGGGATCAGTTCCCGCGGGATCAGCAGCACGATCAGCGGGAGGGCCAAAGCGATGCATAACTTGAGGAGCTTGGCGCGGTTCATCGGGTTTCCACCATCGTTTCAGGGGCGTTTACATCGGGCCATGGACCGGCGCACGCGGCGGCGTTCACGGGCCTGATGCGATGACACTAGGGCAAGCGGCGGAAACTTCAAGCGGTATAAAATTGGTGCGGATGGCGGCGCATGAAAAAGACCACGCCGCGGGGCGTGGTCTTGTGATTCGTGCGGGCTGGGTCGGGCTTACTTGAGCTCGACGTCGCCGCCGACTTCCTTGATCGCCGCGGCGAGCTTCTCGGCCTCGTCCTTGGGCATGGCTTCCTTGACGGTCTTGGGAGCGCCGTCCACCAGGTCCTTGGCTTCCTTGAGGCCCAGGCCGGTCGCCTCGCGGACGACTTTGATGACCTTGATCTTCTGGTCGCCAGCCGCCTTGAGGACCACGTCGAACTCGGTCTTCTCTTCGACTTCTTCCGCGGCTGCCGCGGGGCCGGCCATCATCATCGCGCCGCCGGCGGCGGGCTCGATGCCGTAGGTTTCCTTCAGGTAATCGCCAAGCTCGACGGCCTCCTTGAGGGTAAGGCCCACCAGCTTGTCGCCCAGTTCCACAATCGCTGCTTCTGCCATAACAATGTCTCCACACAGTTGTCTTGCCGAGAGGCAACCGAACGCCGGTTGTTTAACCCCGAGGGGCCAGTCGGTAAGGGTTTACAATAGGTTCATTCAATTCAAATAATCAAAGCGCGGGCTTATGCCCGCGGCTAAACGGTGAGTAGTCACGCGACCTTGGCGATGGTTTCGCCTTTTTCCAGCTTCTCTTCGATGGTCTTGATGATGGACGCGAGTTTGCGCCCGGGGCCGAGGATCGAGCCGGCCAGCTTCTTGCCCGGCGTGAGCAGGATCTGGATGACCTGGGCCTTGGCTTCGTCCTTGGTCGGGTACTCCGAGAGCTTCTTGATCTCGTCGGGGCCGAAGCTGATGCCTTCCATGAAGGCACCCTTGAACTGGAGCTTCTGGATCTTCTTGGCCCAGTCGATCATCTCACGTGCGACGGTGACGACCGAGGCGTCTTCGCCGACGGGATAGACCATCGCGTTGGGGCCGTCGAGCAGGTCGCCTAGGCCGGCCAGCCCCGTGCCCTCGAAGGCCTGCTTGGCCAGCGAGTTCTTGATGATGGTGATCTTGATCTGCTTGCCGGAGAGGTCGGCACGCAGCTCGTTGGTCAGGTTGGACTCGATCCCGCGGATGTCCACGAGAACGGCCCCGCTCAGGCCCTCGAACTGCTTCTTGTAGCTTTCGGTAATCAGGTTCTTGACGGGCTTGCTCATGATGGTGCCCTTTCGGGGTAACGCGGGCTGACGCCCGCCGGTCAACGGTTGGGGTTACTCGGCGATCAGCACGCTGGGGGTCATCGTGCCGGAGATGGCGATCTTCTTGATGTACTGACCCTTCGCGGTCGAGGGCTTACGCTTTTGGATGTGCTCGATGAACGCGGTGACGTTGTCCACCAGCTTGTCCTGATCGAAGCTGAACTTACCGATCGCGGCGGCGATGTTCCCGAACTTGTCGTTGCGGAACTCCACCTTACCCGCGGCAAACTCCGCGACCGCCTGCACCGCCTGCGCCGTCACCGTGCCGGCCTTGGGCGAGGGCATCAGGCCCTTGGGGCCAAGCGTCCGGCCGAGCTTGGAGATCACACGCATCATCTGAGGCTCGGCGATCGCGACGTCGAACTCCATCCAGCCGTCCTCGATCTTCTTCACCAACTCATCGCCACCGGCCTCGATCGCGCCCGCAGCCTTCGCATCAGCGACCTTGTCACTGGGCACGAAAGCGATCACGCGCTTCGTCTTGCCAATGCCGTGCGGCAGCGACAACGCCCCGCGGATCTGCTGGTCGGCCTGCTTGTCGTCGATGCCCAGATGCACCACGATGTCGACCGACTGGTCGAACTTCGTGGCCTTGTACGTCTTGAGCTTGGCGACCGCATCCTTGAGCGGGATGGGGGTGTCGCTGTGCATCTTCGCGTCATTGCGGTAACGCTTGCCTTGTCGGGCCATGGTCGGTTCCTTTCGACGTGCCGCGGGCCATGCCCGTGGCGATCATCTCCCGCGATTCATGGCTCGCGGTAAGCCTTGTAGCTGATATCCCATCACGACGGCTGGCGGGTCCAAGCCCGCAGCACAAAATCTAGTCAACGACTTCAATGCCCATCGACCGGGCGGTGCCGGCGAGGGTACGGGCCATCGCCTCGGGGCTGTGGCCGGTAAGCTCCTTGCCCTTCTCTTCGACGATCTCGAGGAGTTGGGCCTGGGTGATCTTGCCGATCTTGTCCTTGTTGGGGACGCCCGAGCCCTTCTCGACGCCGGCCTTGTCCTTGATGAGGACAGCCGCGGGCGGGCTCTTGAGCTCGAACTCGAAGCTGCGGTCCTTGTAAACCGTGATGACGCAGCCGACGACCTTGCCGTTGAGGTGCGCGGAGGCCGCGTTAAACTGCTGGATGAATTGGCCGGGGTTCACACCGTTCTGGCCGAGAGCCGGGCCAATCGGCGGCGCCGGGGTGGCTTTTCCGCCCGGTGCCTGAATCTTGAAGACGGACGTAATCTCTTTCTTGGCCACGGTGGGCCTCCTTTCGATGTTGCCTTGAAGACGGGGCCTTGGATTTGGCTCTGGCTTTGGGGCGTATCTTCCACGATTAAACCGGCTCGTGGTAGGCCGGGATCAGTTGTCAATGGCCAGGACTGGATTTGAACCAGCGACACCGGCATTTTCAATGCCGTGCTCTACCAACTGAGCTACCTGGCCCAGCGCCTGTCTAGCACAAGGCACAGCCCCGCGCTTAGGCGAGCCGGATAAGGTAACCAGACCGCAAACAAAATGCAAAACCGAGCGTCAAGCCGAGCTGGGGGGTGGGGGGGGTGGAGCGTAGCACCGGCCGCCGCCCGGACTCATCGCCAGCGGACTTCAAGCCCCGCCTGGCACGATCGCCCACAGGCCGATAGCGGTGTCCTTGACCCGTTACACTACCCCCATGCGAGATTTCCACACCGAGCCGGCCCGTGAGACACCGATTGTGGACAGCGTGGACGTCGTCGTGGCCGGGGCTGGGCCGGCCGGGGTGGCGGCGGCGGTGGCGGCGGCGAGGCAGGGCGCGTCGGTTCGGCTGATCGAGAGCCACGGCCAACTCGGCGGGGTGTGGACCACCGGGCTGCTGAGTTGGGTCCTCGATGCCGGGGGTAAAGGCGGGGTCATGGCGGACATCCTCGCCCGGCTTGACGCTCATCACGGCCGACGCAAACAGGGCGGCGGCGGGATCGCCTACGACATCGAGCAGATGAAACGCGTGCTCGAAGAGGCCTGCGTGGAAGCTGGTGTGAGCCTGCGTTTGCACACGCGTGTCGTCGCCGCCGCGCGGGATGCGAGCAACCGCCTGGCCGTGTGCCTCACCGAGAGCAAGTCCGGCCGCGAAGCGTTTGCAGCGAAGGTCTTCATCGACGCCACGGGGGACGGCGACCTCGCCGCTCAGGCGGGCTGCGGTTTCGACCTCGGCCGCCCCGCCACCGGCCCTGGCAGCACCGGAACCGAGAGCGCAGGCCAGTGCCAGCCTATGACCCTCATGTGCCTGATCACCGGCATCGACCATGCCGCGACCGCCGAGTTCCACGACCGCACCGATCGGCCATGGTCCGCCCCGAAAGATGCGCTCTATGCCGAGTTCCAACGCGCGGGCGTTGAGCCCAGTTACGGCAAGCCCACTATCTTCTACATCCGAGACGGGTTGTACGCGTGGATGATCAACCACGAGTACGGCCCATCCGCCCTCGACGCTCAACAGATCACCGACGCCACCATTCGCGCCAGAGCCGAGTTGCACCGCAACATCGACGCGCTGCGTGGCCTCGGCGGTGTGTGGAAGGACATCCGCATCATCGCCACCGGGGCGCAGATCGGCGTGCGCGAGGCTCGACGCATCCGCGGCCGATACACCGTCACACTCGGCGACATGCTCGCGGGTGCTCGCTTCGACGATGCAGTCTGTCGTGTGACCTTCGGCATTGATGTGCACGCGACAGGCGGCAAGGTGGCGGGCAACACCGGCATCGAGAACTCCGAGGGCAAGGGCAAGACCCAGCCTTACGATGTCCCCTACCGCTCACTGCTTGCCGCGGATGTGGATGGGCTTCTGCTGGCGGGTCGGTGCATCTCCGGCGACTTTCTGGCGCACTCGAGCTACCGCGTGACGGGCAACTCGGTGGCGATGGGCGAGGCCGCGGGCGTCGCCGCAGCGGTGGCGGCCCGGAAGGGTGTCCCGCCTCAAGCGCTGGATTTTGCTGCGGACATCAAGCCCCTGCTGCCCCCGATTGAGCCCGCAGCATTGAAGACGACATGATGCAGCGTTGATGCCCTACATGCCTTTTACTTTCGGGAACCCGGCGGACCAAAGCAGTTCCACAACTCGCCCCACTCATCAGTGCGAGACAGCCGACACGCAGACGTAGAGATGATGGCTGAGCAGCCGGGTGGAGCCAGAATCCATTCGACGACATCAAAGTACGTGATACTCGGCATCGGCTTCGGTTGACGCTAAACTACCTCCCAAGTGCAGCCTGCGAAGCCAAAGGTAGGCCGCGCAGCCCATCGAACCCCACGCACGTGAGTGGTGGGTAAAGTCGCAGTCACTACAACCAGAACCATGGAGTTTTAACGTGTCGGATAAGCCATTGAACATCGGCGTGGTGGGTACGGGCGGGATATTCGTCGGGGCGCACGTGGTCCCCTGGGAGAAGATGACCGATGCCCGCATCGTCGCGTTGTGTGATATCGCCCCGAAGAAGTGCAAGGCCTATCAGGAGCGCCTGGGTGTGGGGGATGACCGTGTGTTTGCCGACTACATGGATGTGATCAAGCTTGACGAGGTGGATGCGGTGGACATCTGCACGCCGAATCTTTTTCACAGCAAGATCGCGATCGCGGCGCTGGAGGCGGGCAAGCACGTGTTCTGCGAGAAGCCCGACGCGGTGAACCCAGTTGAAGCACAGAAGATGGCCGACGCCGCCGCGGCCAGCGGCAAGACGCTGATGGTCATGCGGAACAACCGCTTCCGGCCGGACACGCAATGGCTCAAGCGGTTCATCGACGCGGGCGACATGGGCGAGATCTACACCGGGCGTTGCGGGTGGGTCCGCCGTCGCGGCATCCCCGGCAAGGGCGGGTGGTTCACCACCAAAGAGTTGTCGGGTGGCGGGCCGTTGATCGACTTGGGTGTCCACATGATCGACCTGGCGATCTGGCTCATGGGTAACCCCAAGCCCGTGGCGGTGAGCGGCGCGACCTATCGCAAGTTCGCAGACGCAGGGGGCTCTTCCGACTCGGCCCACGCGGCCTTCGGCCAGACCAAGTCAGATGGCACGTTCGACGTGGAAGACCTGGCGATCGGCTTCATTCGTTTCAGCAACGGCGCGTCGTTGCAAGTCGAGTGTTCGTGGGCCAGCAACATCGAGACGGAGAAGAACTTCGTCGAGCTCCGCGGCACCAAGGCGGGGGCCTCGGTCGGTGGTGGTGACCTGAAGGTCTTCACCGAGCGCCACGGCCTGCTTTGCGATCTGTTGCCCAAGGTCAGCAAGAGCGACCACTGGGCGGGCGCACACGGTGCTCACCTCAAGCACTTCGTGGATGTCGTCCTCCGTGGCGTCAAGCCGATCAACACCCCGACCGACGGCGTGCACATGATCAAGATCCTCAGCGCGATGTACCAGAGCGCCGAGTCCGGCCGCGAAGTCCGCTTGGACTGACGCCATCCATCCACCCCCCCCACCCCCGTTTAGCGCGCGGCGCAAGCCGCGGCGTCAGGTAACCAAAACCATTTTGGGACACATGATGAAACTTGCAACTGCCTGCCTTCTGGCCATCGGACTCCTGCTTAACCCACCTGTGTACGCTGAACAGTCAGACCTGGAGGCAGCAAATAAGCGGGTCGCGGAGTTGGAGGCCGAGGTCCGCCTGCTCGCCGCTCAGGTCAAGATGTTGCAGGCTGAGCTAGCAGCCGCGAAAACGGCGGCATCTGAAGCGGAGGCGCGGGCGGAACAGGCAGAAGCGGCAGCGGGAGCAGTTGCGGAGGACGGCCCGAAGACCTTTGCAAGCCTGCAGGACATCTTGCGTGAGTTGCCCAAGGACCTAAGGCCCGAGCAGCGTGGGGGATGGAGCAAGTATAAGCAACCCTTGGTCTCTGAATGGTTCAAAACACACCCCATCGGCCATCGCATGGAGCGGCGGCTAAAGATCACCTCGGTTCAGCTGACACGCACGCCGTTTCAAGACCTTGACAGTGGCCGCGCATGGAAGGCTCAAGTCTTTTTCGAGAGACAAAACTGCCAATTCGAAGGCATGTCCTTCACGGAGGGTATCGAGTCACAAATCCTCTACGGCGATAGCGATTTTGCCAAGCGTGTGGAAAGCGTGAAGAGCGGAATCAATGTCCGTGTCACCGGCAATATCGATCGGGTGGAGACACTTCAAGGGCTAGTCAACAAAGCGCAAGTGACGTTTCACCTTTCAGACTGCACGATCCACCACCCCGTCCTCAATATCGCAGCGCCACAGGTTGTCGAGGAAGAAACTTCGGAGAACGCGGGGCCTGACGGCCGCCGCTAAACGGGGGGGGGTCAATCGGGGACGCCTTCGCCGTAGGCGGTGATGCCGTGCTCAGAGCTGGCGATGAAATCGACGAACTCCTTGACGCAGGGGTCTTCGATGACCTCGTCCTCGCGGATCAGCTCAAGGGCGGCGACCTTGGTGTGGCCCTGGCGGAAGTAGAGGTCAAACGCGAGCGTCATGGGGCGTACCGACTCGCGCAGCCCGTTGCGCCGCATGCCGATGATGTTGATCGAGCTGACCCGGCGGGTGTGATAGACCATGCAGTAAGGCGGCAGGTCTCGGGTGATGCCCTCGGACCCCGCGATCAGCGCGAGCCGACCTACTCGGCAGAACTGCGCCACGCCGGCGTTCCCCGCGAGGATGACCTGATCGCCGATCTTGGCGTGCCCCGCGACCAGCGCGGAGTTGGCGAAGTTGCACCGGCTTCCCACCGTCGCATCGTGGGCGACGTGGGAGCAGGCCATAAAGTAGTTGTCGTTGCCGATGGTGGTGGGTGTTTTGCCTGTCGCGCGGTTGACGGTGTTGGATTCGCGGAAGACGTTATGGTCGCCGATGACGATGCCCGCCCCGTCGTGCTTGGGGTCGTAGGAGCGGTCCTGCGGCGCGTACCCGAGGCAACTGAATGGATAGATGGTGTTGCCGGCACCGATGGTCGCGGGGCCATTGATGATGGCGTGTCCGATGAGCCGCGTGGCTGGGCCGAGGGTGACATCTCCTGTCACCGAGCAGTGCGGGCCGATGATGACATCGTCGGCCAGGCGGGCGCGTTCATCAACGAAGGCGGTCGGGTGGATCTGGGGCAAAGGGGTTCTCGTCGGGTTTTGCAAAGGAACTATGATAGATGATTTGCATGGGATCGCACAAAGACCATCCGCTGCGGATCGAGGACTGGGGCCGGCTGGCCTACGCGCCGGCCCTGGCGCGGCAGCAGGAACGCAACGCCCGCGTCTCCGCCGGCGAACTCGGCCCGGTGCTGGTGCTGGTGGAGCATGACCCGGTCGTGACCGTGACGCCGCGGGCCGCGAAGCACAACCACCTGCTTGCCTCCGGCACCCAACTCCAGCAGGCGGGTATCGCCGTGGCTCAGACCGACCGCGGCGGCGACATCACGTACCACGGGCCGGGCCAGCTTGTGGCTTACCCGATCATCCGGCTGGGCGACTTCGGCCTGAACCTCGGGCGATACATGCGGCTGTTGGAGCGCGTGCTGATCGAGACGGTCGCCACGTTTGGCATTGAAGCGAGCACAGAACAGGGTGCGACAGGCGTGTGGGTCGATCTCAAGAATACGCAGACAGCCGCTATGGATCGTCACACTAACTCAAACCCGAACGCAGCCGTGAAACTCTGCGCGATGGGTGTCCGCATCCGCAAGAACACCACGATGCACGGCCTCGCGCTCAACGTTACCACGAACCTCGCGCACTTCGAGACCATCATCCCGTGCGGGCTGCATGGCAGGCGCGTCACCAGTATGCGGGAACTGCTGGGTGAAACGTGCCCTGAGATGGGTGAGGTCAAGGCGGCCTTATCGTTGCGGTTTCAAGATGCGCTGCGCCCCCTTGCGGTGGTTGCTCAATGACTGCGCCGCTGCTGATCTACTGGGCCGTCTCGCTGGCGGTGTGGCTCGGTCTGACAGCCGCGGTCATGCGATGGCGGGGCGCGGTCGGTGCCCCTGCGGGCGATACCCTTCGGGTGGCTGGCATCATCTTGCTGGTCGCGCTTGTGGCCCGGGCGGCGATGGTCTTCACCACGACACCCCTGCTCAGCGATGACATCAACCGTTATGTCCACGACGGGTGGTACATGGTCGAGGGTGAGCACCCTTATGCCCTGTCGCCTGTAGCGTTACGAGAGCGGCTGGATTCGGAGGGGGCTGGCACGGACAAGTGGCGGCCGTCGGTTGAGCAGATCAATAACCCGGCCATGGTCACGATCTATCAACCCGCCAGCCAGATCGCGTTCGGTGTCATGGGTGTTGCGGCCCATGCGACGTGGCGCGTCGTGGAGCCGGAGCGCTTGTTTCGCTTGGGATTTGCCGCGGTGGATATGGTGGTCATCGCCCTGCTGCTGCTTGCGCTGCAACAGTGTGGGCGCAGCGCCTGGTGGGCGGCGATCTACGCCTGGCACCCGCTGTCGGTCACCGAGACGGCCTGGTCCGGGCATCAAGATGTGCTGGGCATTGCGGCGTTGCTCGGCGCTGTGTGGCTGACCGCCACGCTTTCGCGTGAAGATGACAGCGAGCACCTGTCACGCGCGCAAGGCACGGGGTGGGTGGTCATTGTGTGCGCGGGGCTGTGCTTTGCGGCGGCGGTGGCGGTGAAGCCGTTGGTCCTACCGTTGGCGTTGCCGCTGGGCTTGGCCTTGGTGCGACAGGGGCGGTGGCGGCTGCTCCTTGCGGCGGTGGTGGGCACGGTCGTTGGCCTCGCGGCGCTGTACCTGCCCTTTGCGTTGTGGGAGCCGGGCCTCGGCGGCATGCTCCAAACGGTGGACACGTTCATCGGCAAGTGGGCGTCCAACGGCTCGGCACACCGGTTGATCGAGTTCATGCTGGGTGACAAGCCATCCGCAGACCGCGCCGTGTTCGTGCTGCTGATGCTGACGCTGGTCATCGCCACGTTCACCACAGACCTTTGGCGGGCTGTGTGTGTGTATCTGTTCGCGGGCGTGTTGCTGTCAAGCACGGCTCACCCGTGGTACCTGTTGTGGGCGTTGGCGTTCGTGCCCCTGGCGTTCTCGTGGGGTGCGTGGGTGCTGAGCCTGTCGATCGTGCTGGCTTACACGGCGTGGCTGAACCCGGTCGAGTTTCAGCCGCTGGGCTGGGCGGTGTGGGTGACGTATGTCCCGGTTTATGCGTTGGTCGCGTATGAATTGAGCCGGTGGGCGGCCGCGCGGCTTGGCCGACGCGCAATTGCAAGGCCCCGGGCGTGATTCAGAAGACACGGACGAGGAAGCTTTCCTGCTCACGGTCACCCTCGGCATGTTTCTCTACGAGGGTCCGGCCATTGCCTAGGTTGCGCGGGTATTTGGTCTGGAGGTGGCGGACGTGATCGCCATACACCTGCACCCCCTCCACGGTCTGGAAGTCTTCGTCGGTGAACAGCCCGATACAAATCAGTGAGCGGTGCGGGCCGTGGTAAAAGTAGGCCTCTTCTCCCTCCTCGCGCAGCACCTTCACGGCCTGCTCAGCCGCCTGCCGTCTGCCCGAGGTGAAATCAGCATCGTAGAAGCCGATCTGCAGCGAGTAGTAGCCCGCAAACTGTTGGAGGTCCCACGGGTCCACGGTTGCATCGGCACCGGCACTCGCGCCGCCGACAGGAGCCATGGTCGCATCTTTGAACAGTGGCTCGCCACCGATCCTCGCATCTCGCGCCTGCCGCAGCGCAAATCGCGCATCAATGCCGCTGGCGTCCTGATACCTGCCCATCTGGAGCACCGCTTTGCCATCGATGTCTGACACCCAGAGGCCGCGGAGTTCTGTCTCGGCACGGGTGCGTTCCACGAGGACGCGTGCCTGCTGATGGCGGTCCATACCTTCGAGCGTGGCCAGGCGGACCGTGTAGCCCTGGGCCGGGCGCCGCCTCCCCGTAGCCAATTGGCCCGGCTCGGTCTTGGGGTCCCACTGGATGTTGTCCCAAGGCGTGCGCGCCCCCACCACGCGCGTCTCGACACAGCCCACCAGCAGCGCCAGCGACGCGGTGAACAAGACAGCCAGATGGAGGAAGCGGGTCCGCATGACGGTTTGGCGAGAGTTGCGGCTGCGCGGCCGACGCTCATGAAGCGCGGGGGTACTGGTGCGGGTTCACGCCACGGTGCCAGCGGGCTGGCCATCGGCATCCGCGTGGGCTGGCCCGGCAAAGTGCGAGTAGTTCCGCAGGTCCAACTCGCCGGGCTCGCGCGTGAACTCGAACTTACCCGATTCGTGCAGCATCTGGCCTTGCTCGGCACAATGGAAGAACGCTTCCTCGATGCCGGGGATTGAGCGGATCAGGCCCTGGTTGTTCGTGACTTCTTTAATCATGTCGGGCGGGACGTTGTACACGGGCGTGGCCTGCGACGCACCGTTGATCGCGATGGTGTGGCAGCGAGCGCTTTCCAGGGTCGCCACCGCGATCTGATCGTCATCGATGCCACGCACCAGTTGCGTGAATCGCTTGAGCATGTGCACGCGATTGGAGTAATCGCCATGGACGATCTCGTCATCACGCCCATGCCGCATGCGGGCGGACTTGATGTCACTGGTCCATCGGACCTCGCCCTTGTCACCCCGCAGCAGCATCGAGGGGTGGTGGGTCGTCGCACACGCATGGGTCAGCAACACCAGCAGCGTTGCGCCACCCTCCACGGTCAGCCGCATCGAGATGGTGTCGTAGTTCTCAATCTCCGCGGCCCGGTACAACTCGGCGGTCACGTGCTCGGGCTTGGCGGATTCCCACTCTGTCGGCCCGAGGAGGAACAGCGCGATATTGATATAGTGAGCCAGGGCGTTGTTGGCTGGCGAATCCATGACCCAGGTGTCGCCACGCTTGAGCCTGCCCGCCCAGTTGGAGCGCCCGAAGTATTTGTCCGGCCGGGGCCAGCAGGCGTACAGCGTGCCCTCTGTGATGCGTCCAAACTCGCCCGCGAGCAGCCGGCGTTTCAGGGGCATCGTGACCGAGTCATAGACGTCGTGAAAGCCCACCGCCACGGGCAGGCCGGACTTGTCTCTAGCCGCGATCATGGCATCCAGATCATCGACCGATCCCGCCACAGGTTTCTCAACCATGACCGCCTTGCCTGCCACCAGAGCTTGTTCCGTAAACGGCCGATGCAGGTCGATGGGGATGGGTAGCCAGACCGCTTCTACCCCAGGATGAGCCAGCAACTGTTCATAGGTGTTGTACACAGCCACGTTCTGGGCGGCGAGGTCCGTATCCCGGCCGTCGTGACCCGTGGGGTTCGGGTCACACACAGCCGCGAGCGTTGCGGCCGGGTCGATGGTCTTGCCGTGGTTGAGGATCAGATTGGAGATGGAGACCGCGAAGCCGCCCATGCCAGCGACACCGTACACAACTGGAGACTGTTTGGCCATTTTTAGCTCGCTGCGGGGCATTCCACACGCCAGACCCCGCCCACCGGGCATCCCGACGTCCATACAAGTGGTCGCTGCGTGGCGATCATACCGGATAGCCGACAGCCCGCACTAGACCAACAAACTGTAACCCAAGCACCCCGCAAGGGCAACGGCTGCGAGATTTTCTTGAAGACAAAGCTTGACCCCCGCCGTAGCCGATGTATTATTCCATCCGGATTAACTGATGGATCGTGCCCCCATGCCTGCCACAGCCCCCCAGAACCCGCAGCCTGACAGCCTCCTACGCTGGATGGCGGGCCTGACCGATCCCTCACGGCTGAGGTTGCTTCGCCTGCTCGAACGCCAGGAATTGGGCGTTTCCGACCTCTGCGAAGTCGTCCAGATGCCACAGTCCACGGTTTCGCGGCACCTCACGCTGCTGGGCGATGAAGGCTGGACCATCAGCCGTCGCAGGGGCACCACCAACCTGTATCGGATGCTGCTCGACGAGCTGGACCCCGGCCAGCGCGAGCTTTGGCTTCTGACCCGCCAGCAGACCGAGGACTGGGCCACCTTCCATCAGGACCAGGTCCGCCTGCTCCGGCTGCTCGCAGACCAGAGGCAGTCAGCTCAGGCCTATTTCGCCGATGCCGCGGGGCAGTGGGACAACACCCGGGCGCAGCTCTATGGCCCAACCTTCGAGCGGGCTGCGCTCACCGCGCTGCTCCCCCCCGCTTGGGTCGTCGCCGACCTGGGTTGCGGCACCGGCACGCTCAGCGTGGAGATATCGCCCTACGTCCGCAGCGTCATCGCGGTGGACAACTCCAAAGCCATGCTTGATGCCGCCTCGCAACGGATCGCCGGCCGCAGCAACATCGAGCTCCGCCAAGGCGACCTCGAAGCGCTGCCCATCGAGCGTGCTGAAGCAGACGCCGCCCTGTGTGTCCTGGTGCTCAGCTACCTGCGCGATCCCGCCGCCGCGATCGGGGAGATAGCCCGCATCCTCAAGCCCGGCGGGTTGGCGGTCGTTGTCGATCTGCTCAAGCACGACCGCGAAGACTTCCGACGGGAAATGGGCCAACTGTCCATGGGATTTGCCGAGGATGAACTCACCGGCCTGCTCACCGACGCGGGCTTCTCCCCCACCACCTGCCACGCACTACCCCCCCACCCCGACGCCAAAGGCCCCGCCCTGCTGCTGGCCCGCGGTATGAAACAATAAACAAACCCCCGCCCATTACTCAAACCACAAACCCGGTCCTTCAGGAAACACCATGCCTACCGCCACCACCACCACCGCACCCCTCCACACCGCCGACTCCGCCAACGGGATCGATTACAAACTCAAGCCCGGCGCGACCGTTCAGGAGCTCCAGGAACTCGCCGAGTGGGGCCGCAAGGAACTCATGCTCGCGGAGCAGGAGATGCCCGGGCTCATGGCCTGCCGCGCGGAGTACGGCCCATCACAGCCCCTCAAGGGCCAACGCATCATGGGCTCGCTGCACATGACCGTACAAACCGCGGTGCTCATCGAGACACTGGTGGCGCTCGGGGCCGATGTCCGCTGGGTGTCATGCAACATCTTCAGCACGCAGGACCACGCCGCGGCCGCCGTCCTCGCCGGGCCCAAGGGCACGATCGCCAAGCCGCAAGGCGTGCCCGTCTTCGCGTGGAAAGGCGAGACCCTGCCCGACTACTGGTGGTGTACCGATGTCGCACTTCGCTGGCCCGATGGCAGCGGCCCGACGCAGATCGTGGACGACGGTGGCGACGCCACCCTGCTGATCCACAAGGGCGTCGAGTTTGAAAAGGCCAACGCCGTCCCCGCGTTCGATGCGGAGAACGACCCCGAGGAATGGGGCGTCATCCTCGACACCCTCCGCCGTAACCTCGAAGAGAACCCCGGCCGCTGGACCAAGGTCGCTGCCGATTGCCAGGGCGTCTCCGAAGAGACCACCACCGGCATCAAGAACCTCAACAAGTTCCAGAACCAGGGCAAGCTGCTGTTCCCCGCCATCAACGTCAACGACTCGTGCACCAAGAGCAAGTTCGACAACCTCTACGGCTGCCGCCACTCGCTCATCGACGGGCTCAACCGCGCGACCGACGTGATGATGTCCGGCAAAGTCGCGGTGGTCTGCGGCTACGGCGACGTGGGCAAGGGCTGCGCCCAATCGCTCAAGGGCCAGGGCGCACGCGTCATCGTCACCGAGATCGACCCCATCTGCGCACTCCAGGCCGCCATGGAAGGCTTCGAGGTCACCACGCTGGAAGATGTCATCAACGAGGCCGACATCTTCATCACCACCACCGGCAACTTCAAGATCATCACCGCCGACCACATGTCCAGGATGAAGGACAAGGCCATCGTCGGGAACATTGGCCACTTCGACAACGAGATCGAGATGGCCAAGCTCGGGAAGGTCGCCACCCGCACAAACATCAAGCCGCAGTACGACATGTGGACCTTCAAGGACGGGCACAGCGTGCTGATCCTCGCCGAAGGCCGACTGCTCAACCTCGGCTGCGCGACCGGCCACCCGTCGTTCGTCATGTCCGCATCGTTCACCAACCAGACCATCGCACAGATCGAGCTGGCGCAGAACAACGCCCAGTACGAAAACAAGGTGTACATCCTGCCCAAGCTGCTGGATGAAAAGGTTGCCAGGCTGCACCTCGACAAGCTCGGTGTCAAGCTCACCAAGCTCACCCAAGAGCAAGCCGACTACATCGGCGTCCCCGTCGAAGGCCCCTACAAGTCCGACCACTACCGCTACTAAACTCAATCACACATATCAACCCAACCAAACTCACACCCCCCAACGCCCACGGCCTACGGCCGTGGGTTTTTCATTCTCAACATCCCCCCTCAAAGCCCAATCACCGTGATCGATCGATTCGAGTAGATGCACAGCTCGCCCGCGATCGCCATCGCGTTCGTGCAGACTTCCTCCGGCCCCTGCTCGGTGTGCTCAAGCAGCGCCCGGGCCGCGGCCGTAGCGAAACTACCGCCCGACCCGATCCCCATGATGCCGTCGCTCGGCTCGATCACATCGCCCGTCCCCGAGATCAGCAGCGTCACCTGCCGATCCGCGACCACGATCAGGCTCTCCAGGCGGCGCAAAGCGCGATCAGTCCGCCACTGCTTGGCCAACTCCACCGCCGCCTTCTTCACGTTCGCCGGCGAGGCCTTGAGGTGCTCCTCGAACCGCTCGATCAACGCAAACGCATCGGCCGCAGCCCCGGCAAACCCCATCAGCACCCCCGCCGCGTCCGCCCCCATCCCCGGCAGCTTCCGCACCTTCACCGCGTCCG
>JBGTLW010000317.1:0-7265 GCA_041743835.1 Phycisphaeraceae bacterium
CGCCTCGATACGGTCGCCCAGCACCAGCACGACCTCCGGCTTCATCGCGTCGAACACCTTGCCCAGCCCCGCGATGCCCCGCGCCAGCGCCTGCACGTCCGCAGCCCGGCCGACTTGCTTGTGCTGTTGCATCCTGACGCGCGCGTCGATGGTGTGGCCGGCCTCGCGGATGTCTTTCCATGTGCCGGTGGTCAGGTGTGTGCCGGTGACGATGGTGCGCAGGCGGAGGCGCGGGTGAGCCGCGATGGCTTGCATGACGGTATCGAGCAGGCCGAACTCGGCCCGCGTCCCGGTAACCACAGCGATGTCTCGGCGTCGCGGCATGGCCACAGGTTACCCGCCGGGGCTTGGGCGCGCGCGGCCGCTGGGGTGGGACGGGCGTCCCGCCCGTCATAGCTGCATCGACTTGCAACCCGTGACTTTGGTCTTTGCCCAAACAACGGGCCAGACGCCCGTTCCACCTTTTTCCAGAGGGCTTAGACGATGCCCGCCGAGCCGGTGAGGATGGGCTCGGAGACGTACTCGCGGGGGTCGGTCACGTAGCCACGCAGCGCGGACGCGGCGACGGTGAGCGGGCTGGCGAGATAGACGCCGGCTTCCTTGTGGCCCATGCGCCCGGGGAAGTTGCGGTTGGTGGTGCTGATGCAGTTGATCGGGTCGTTGAGCCGACCAAACGTATCGACCGGCCCGCCGAGGCACGCGGCACAGGAGGCCGGCCCCAGCAGGCAGCCAGCATCCTCCAGCGCCTGTTGGATGGAGGTGCTGGCCTTCTTGTCTGCGGCGGGGGACCCATTGCCGGGAGGCAATGGGCGTTGGAGCGGTTCGCCGTAGAGGTTGAGGCGTTGCATGTCGGCGTGGACCTCGGTCGAGCCGGGCACGACGAAGGTGGGGATCTTGACCTGCTCGCCGTGGAGGATGTTCGCGGCCATGATCATGTCCGTGATCTTCCCGCCGGTACACGATCCGATATACGCGCGGTCCAGCTTCACATCCGCACAGTTGCGGGCGAGGTCTTTGTTGTCGGGCGAGTGTGGCTTGGCGACCAGGGGTTCGAGCGTGGCGAGGTCCCACTCGAACTCGTAGCAGTATTCCGCGCCTTGGTCTTCGGTCACGACTTCCCAGTCCGGGCGGTTGGATCGTGCGCGGACGTAGGCGAGGGTTTTCTCGTCCACATCGCAGACGCCGTTCTTCCCCCCGGCCTCGATGGCCATGTTGGTCAGGGTCATGCGGTCTTCGAGGCTGAGGCTGCCGATGCCCGTGCCGGTGAAGTACATGGCCTTGTAGGTGGCGCCCGCGAAGCCGATCTGCCCGATGACGGCGAGGATGAGGTCCTTGGCGGTGAGGTAGGGGGGGATCTCGCCATGGAACGCGAACTTCATGGTGGGCGGGACTTTCATCCACGTCTTGCCGGTGCCCATGACGAACGCGGCATCGGTATTGCCCACGCCCGTGGCGAACTGGCCGAAGGCCCCCGCGGTGCAGGTGTGGCTGTCGGTGCCCAGCAGGATCTCACCGGGTCGGCAGTGGCCCTCTTCGGGCAGGGCCTTGTGGCACACGCCCTTGTAGTTGGTCTGGGTCGGGTCGCGGTAGGGATTAGGAAAACCACTTCCGGGGGCTGTGTTGAGGAAGTCCGGGTCGTAGTAGTATTTGATGCCCTGCTGCTTCACGAAGTCGCGCAGGATCTGGATGTTGCGGTGGCACTTGTCTTCAGCGGTGAAGATGTAGTGGTCGGGGATGATGGGGATGCGGGTGTTGTCCCACACCTTGGCGTCGCGGCCGAACTTCTCGTGAAAGATGCCGATGGTGCCCGGCCCACAGACGTCGTGGGTCATCAGGACATCGACGTTGAGCCAGACATTCTCGCCCGGCGAGACCGACACACGCCCATCCAGCGCGTGGTTGGTGAAGATCTTCTCGGTGATGGTCATCTTGCGTGGGCGGGGCATGGTTTGCTCCGTTTGGGGCGGGGGCGGGCGGGGCGTCAGCACAGGGGGTGCTGGCAAGCCCACCATTTTACTATAGCTCGCGTGTGATTGCCGGGCAGGTCACGTTTTTCCTTTGAAAAATGCCAGCACCCGAGCCGCCTCGTCCCCGAGGCGGGGCGGGCAAAGCCCGCATTTTTTGCCTCATATGGCTGGCTTTGCCGTGCGGGTTCGCGTGGAGGTCGTGTGGCCGGGGCCTGCGGTGGGGGCGTGTGTGTCCGGTAATGGACTACCTCTACCCCGCGGGATGTCGCAAGCGTCAATCCGGCGGTTTTTTTGCGGCTCCATCACCGATCATGGTGGCTGAGGGTCCGGCCGGACGCGTTGTCGTCTGCCTGCTTGCCGCCACCCCAACCACCAGCCGCAACCCGATACGGGCCAGCGGCCGGGCACGCAACGTGCCAACCATGACAAGAGGGAATGAACCCATGAACTACCTGACACACACCACCACCACCGCTCGGGCCCTGATGTTGGGCGTCGTCCTGATGGCCTCGCTCGCCACGAACTCGGCGAACGCGGCATCCATCTTCCTCGACACGCTCCTGGGCGGCGGCAGCGTCGTCAGCGGCGACCTGACCTTCTACGACTTCGTGTACTCCCCCAACACCAACGCGCCCGCGCCCGACCTCATCACCGTGCAGGCGGTGCCACAGGGCATCAAGTTTGCCGTGCCCCTGCTGCTGGTCGATCAAGGCGTGATCGACTTCGACATCATCTACAAGGTCACCGGCGCGGTCTCCGTCGAGTCCGCGACGCTCACCTCCATCGGCTTCGGGAACAACGGCGGGTTCACCACCGTCATCCAGAACATCAACGAGGGCAACACCCTCCTGGCTGCCATCAACAACAACTTCATCAACGGCGGGGGGTGGAACTACGACACCACCAGCCTCAGCGCCACCCTCCCCCTGACCATCAGCACCGACGTGGGGCTGATCGGCGGCGGGGGAACCGCGTCGCTCAGCGACTGGACCCAGACGTTCAACACCGCCAAGGCAAGTTCCCCCATCCCGGCACCGGCCGCGGGCCTCGCTGGGCTGGCGCTCCTGGGCCTGATCATCGCCAAGCGTCGCTGGGTCGATAGCCTGTAAACCGCACAATCAGCCGAGCCAACACGGGCCGAAGCGCGTACAAGCCGCGCTTCGGCCTTTTTGTGGACGCCGCTCGTTATACCAATCCCACAAACAACATGGGCGTCGTCCGCCGGCCTGGTGCTCGAATAACGCAGAGACGCAGAGGCGCGGAGGGCGCAGAGGCGAGAGCAACTAGCCAAAACATTCTCCACGTCGCACCCCCTAGCCGGCGAGGCGTAGCTCGCCGGCTGAAGGTCATTGCTAGACTCGCATCGGTGGAAAATCACTCTGCCAGTGGCTCTGGACCGTTGCATCCGCCGTGGGGTTTCTACATCAAGCCTGACTCTGCGCCTCAGCGCCTCAGCGTCCTCCGCGATAAATCGGCATCCAAACCGTCGCACGACAAGCAATTGGGATTCGTTTGAGTTGGTGAGATGGGCGTCCCGCCATGAAGCAAAAGTTTTCACACCGCATCCCACACCCGCCACCGCAGCCGCCCGACCCCGGCTTGTTATCATGCCCCGTTTGACTACCCACCCATTCACGGAAGCAAGAGACCCACGATGGCCAAGCCCAACGCAGACAAGCACCCCAAGAAGATCGTCCTCGCCTACTCCGGCGGACTCGATACCTCGGTCATCCTCCCCTGGCTCAAGAAGCGGTACCCCGGCGTGAAGCTCGTGGCGTTTGCCGCGGAACTCGGGCAGGGCGACGAGCTCTCGGGCATTGAGAAGAAGGCCTACGCCAGCGGCGCCGACGAGGTCATCGTCAAGGACCTGCGCAAAGAGTTTGCAGAGGAATACTGCTTCCCGATGCTGCGGGCGCACGCCGTGTACGAGACGGACTACCTCTTGGGGACCAGCATCGCCCGGCCGCTGATCGCCAAGCACCAGGTGCTGGTCGCCAAGCAGACCAAGGCCGATGCCGTGGGCCACGGCGCGACCGGCAAGGGCAACGACCAGGTCCGCTTCGAGCTGACGTACAAAGCCTTGAACCCCAGCCTCCAGATCATCAGCCCGTGGAAGGACCAGGTCTTCCTCGACGACGGGCTCACCGACCGCGAGACAGCCATCGCCTACGCCCGCAAGCACAACATCCCCATCGACCAGACCACCAAGAAGATCTACTCCCGCGACCGCAACCTCTGGCACATCAGCCACGAGGGCGCGGAGATCGAGGACCCGGCCCACGAGCCCAACTGGGCCAACTGCCTCTCGATCAGCGTCCCGGTCGAGAAAGCGCCCAACAAGCCGCAGTACGTGGAGGTCGAGTTCGACAAGGGCAACCCCGTGGCTGTCGATGGCAAGGGCTACCGCGGCGCGGGCCACGACCTGATCCACATCCTCAACAACATCGGCGGGCAGCACGCCGTGGGCCAGACCGTGCTCACGGAGAACCGGCTGGTCGGCATGAAGAGCCGTGGCGTGTACGAGACGCCGGGCGGGACGATCCTCTACGAAGCGCACAAAGCGCTCGAGCAGCTTTGCCTCGAACGCGACCTCTACCACCAGAAGCTCCAGCTCGCGCACCGCTACGCCGAGCTGACGTACTACGGCCAGTGGTTCCACCCGCTGCGTGAGGCGTTGCAGTCGTTTATGGACGAGGCGAACAAGGTCATCACCGGCAAGGTGAAGGTCAAGCTCTACAAGGGCCGGGCACTCGCGGTCGAAGCGACCTCACCCAAGAGCCTGTACGACACCAAGCTCGCCAGCTTCGCGATGAGTGGCTACGACGTGACCGCGGCGCGCGGGTTCATCGACCTGTTCGGCCTGCCGATGCAGATCTGCGGCCAAGTCAACGGCCAACCCCGCACCCGCAAGGGATAAACAGAACCAAGCACGCACGGCACAAACAGAGCCGCGCACGCAAGTAAGCGGCAGATTTCACAGCTTCAACAGAGCCGCGCACGTAAGTAAGCGGTGCCTTTCTCCGCAACAAACCCCGCTCCCTCACGGTCGCGGCTCTGTCAAGACACACGTCAAGACACACGTTAAGACTCCGCTCACAATCAGCGACCGACCTCCGCCGCGGATCACAAGCAAGTGCTCCACAGCGGTTTTCTGCGCGCGCTTTGTGAGGAGGCGTTTAGCGCAATACTTGCGAGTCTTGAACATTGAACTAGTGCCAACCTAATCCGCGTGTCGCATGATGCCTCGGCTTGGTCGGGGGGGAGCCGTCGAATGTTTCGGCGCGCCAACCGACCACGACTGTGAATAGAGGAGCATTCAGATGATGAACTGGCAGAAGATGATGTGTGCGGCCGGTGCCGCGAGCCTGATCGCGGGTGGTGCGGCGATGCCTGGCGTGTCGGCCGCGCAGGCGTCGGTGGTACTGAATGAATACAACGCCGTGCGGGCCGATCGTTGGTTGGATGTGGACGGCTTGATTGAATCCTCAGCGACTGACACCTATTTTGGCCGTATCGTGGGTAACGGCGGCCGATGGTTCGAACTCCTGGTGGTCGGCAGCACCTCGGCTCCGGGCGAAACGATCGACATGCGCGGGTGGTCGTTCGACTGGACTTCCACCGATGTTGGTAGCGGTTCGTTCGCACTCAGCAACGACAGCAACTTGGCTGGTATACACCGCGGTACGATCCTGACGTTTTTCTCGCAGGATGTCGGCGGGCCGAACGTGGCTAGCAACTTCGCTCAGTACGACCCGGCCAACGGCTCGTGGTGGCTGAATATTAACCTCGCGGATGCGTCGCTTGTCTCCAGCGGCTCGCTTAACACCGGCAACGGTGATTGGCAGTTGACGATCAAGGATGCCCTCAACACCACCGTCTTCGGCCCGGTGGGCGAGGGTGTTGGCACCTTCAGCGGCGTGAGCTCCCGTGAAGTCGGCAAACTGGAGGCCTTCACAGGCCCCAACACGATCGCCGATTGGCAGGCTGTGACGCCGGCTAGCAGCGCCTACAAGGACGGCACCTCCAGCACATTCGGTGCGGCGAACCTCTGGTCTGGTGGAAGCAACCAACAGGACTTCTCTGTGCTGCAGAACATCCCCGAGCCCGGCTCCCTCGCGCTGCTTGGCCTCGGTGGCCTCGCGATGCTCGGGCGTCGCCGCAAGGCCTGACGGCTCACACCACATTCATACCGCGGGTTCGGGCATAACCTCCCGAACCCGCATTGTTTGACATCAACCAGCCGTGACACCACCGCTTGGCCCCGTTGTTGGACACACAGACCATCGGAAACAGACCCCGGGATACAGGCCTTCAGGAAATGAATAACCCCATGCAACACCACGCCACCCGGCACCGCGGATTCACGCTCATCGAGTTGCTGGTTGTCATCAGCATCATCGCGCTGCTCATCGGCATCCTCCTGCCGGCGCTCGGCGCGGCCAGGGGCACCGCCAGGGCCAGCGCGTCGATGTCCAACATCCGCCAGTGGGGCATGGGCATGCAGATGTTTGCCGTCGATAACAATCAGATGCTCCCGTGGGACGGCGAAGACCAACCCGGCGATGCCTCCGGCTCGAGCGCCCCCGGCCAAGGACTCGTGTGGCAAGTGCCCGAGTGGTACGCCAACGCGGTCCCGACCTATCTCAGCTACGACGCCTTTAGCCAGGGAACCAGCAACCTTGCAACCGCGGGTTCGCGGTCCATCCACATCGATCCCGCCGCGACGACCCCGCCCGACTTCCCCGCCGCGTATACCATCAACAACGTCAACGGTGTGCCGAAGAACTTCCTCTTCCACTACGTCATGAACTCCCGACTCCCGCGGGACAACGGCCTGCCCGCCGGGCAGGGCGCGATGAGGGTCAACAACATCAAGCGCATCCGCCAGGAGATGATCATCAATGCGACCAGCACCGTCTTCATGACCGAGAAGCGCTCGGTGGCCGATGAACTGGCGCCGTTCGGCGGGACGGCCGATGGCTACTACACCCGCACCCTCAACCGGGTCAAGGGCGACTGGCAACGCATCGCCGCCAGGCACAACGGCGGCGGGCACCTGGCGTTCGGCGACGGCCACGCAAAATTCACCGGCTACATCGAAGCGACCACGCCGCGCGATATCCCACGACCAACCACTCGCATAGATGAGCCACGCACCATGAACCGCCCGGACCTGCTCTGGTCGCCCCTGCAATGGCAGGGCGGGCTGCGCTAAATGGCTTGAACATTAACGCCCGGCCTTCACAGAGCCGCGCCCGTGAGGAAGCGCTGTATTGGATAAACCCAATCGCTTCCTCA
>JBGTLW010000318.1:0-9118 GCA_041743835.1 Phycisphaeraceae bacterium
GCCGCTGCTTGGGATGCACGGCGAGGCCAAGGTGTCGATGCCCGGCGGGTGCGCGATCGGCGACCGGCCTGTGGACCTGCACCTGCGCGGGCTTAAGGCGTTGGGCGCGAAGATCGAGCTGGATGCGGGCTACATCCACGCCACCGGGCCCGCCGGGCCGGGCAGCAGGCTGCGCGGGGCGCACGTGTTTCTGGGTGGGCCGATGGGCTCGACCGTGCTGGGCACAGCCAATGTCATGACCGCGGCCACGCTGGCGCGGGGCACCACCGTGATCGAGTCTGCCGCGTGCGAGCCAGAGGTTGTGGACCTTGCCAACCTGCTCAACAGCATGGGCGCGAAGATCACCGGGGCCGGGGCACCGACCATCACCATCGAGGGCGTGGACAAGCTCAGCGGCGCGGACCACCGCATCATCCCCGACCGCATCGAGGCGGGCACCTACATCTGTGCCGCGGCCATCACCGGCGGCGATGTCACCCTCACCAACTTCCCCACCGCGATGCTCACCGCCTTCCTCGATCGCCTCCGCATCGTCGGCGTCACGCTCGAACACACCCAGGAATCCACCGCCGCGAAGCCCACGGCCGGCGACCGTGAGCCGCAAACAACCCCGGGCAACCGGGACACCGTGCGCATCCTCGCGCAACGCCGACTCATGCCCGTCCAGATCGTCACGCAGCCCCACCCCGGCTTCCCGACGGACCTTCAGGCGCAGGTCATGGCCCTGCTCACGCTGGCGGACGGCAACGCGATCATCACCGAGAAGATCTTCCCCGACCGCTTCATGCACGTCCCCGAGCTGCTCCGCATGGGCGCCAACATCACCCGCACCGGCACCAGCGCCATCATCACCGGCGTGCGCGAGCTGGTCGGTGCGCCGGTCATGGCGTCGGACCTGCGGGCCTCGGCCGGGCTGGTCATCGCGGGCCTCGCCGCGCGGGGCACCACCACCATCAACCGCGTGTACCACCTGGACCGCGGGTACGAGAAGATGGAACTGACCCTCCAACAACTCGGCGCGAAGATCGACCGCGTGCGCGGGGCATCGGTCTGAAATCGTGGGCAAAGTAACAACGGGGCCGCGTAGCCTGACCGGGTTAAATCCCCGCGTGCATTGGGTTGTCATTGAGTTGGCAATGGGTTGGCATTGGGTTAGCCCCTCGATAAACTGCGCCCATGCCTGACTTTGACTCCACCCCCGAACTACATCGTAAGCCGCTGCGTGGGCTGACGATCCTCACGGTGGTGACCCCGCTTGCGATCATTGCCGCGCTGGTGTTGTCATATGTGATCTCGCCGAGCTTTTACCTCACCTATGTGCTCGAAGCGGAGATGCGCGAGTACCAGGCGGTGGAGATCGCCACTTTCACCCTGCTGCTGCTGGCGGGTCTTGTGCTGGTCGGCGTGGTGTGGCGGCTGTGGGGCCTGCGGGCGCGTTGGAAGCAGCCGGGCGATGTGCTGTACCGGGGGTGGTATGGCCTTGGGCTGGTCTTCATCGTCATGCTCGCCTGCTTCTTCGTCGCGGGCGAGGAGATCGACTGGGGTGATTCCTATGGCTGGTGGGGCGAGAACCCGCCCAAGGGTGACCGGGAGATGCTCAACCTGCACAATACCTCGCCGCTGCCGATCAAGTCGATGGGTTCGCTGTTTCTGGTGGTCGTGTTCTTCGTGCTGCCGTTGGCCTGGGCGTTGCGTGACCGGGTGAAACTGCCGACGGGGCTGGGTATCGTGATTGCCGAATGGCCGGTCGTCGTGGCGATGGCTGTTGCCTTCACTTGGCGGCTCTCCAAGAACATCTACGTCAGCAGCGTGGGCAAGGACAACCTCGGCGTCCATGGCGACGGCGGGCTGTACTGGGACTTCGTCGAGCAGCTCAACGAGCACAAGGAACTGCTGGTCGCTGTCGCGCTGTTCTTCTACGCGGTCTGGATGATTCGCCGAACCGCGGAGTTGGTTGCTGCCAAGGATTCAGCCAGCCCCTCAGGCGCGGCCTCGCCCGAGCAGCGGTGAGGTCAAGCCGCGGCAGGGCTGGGGCCGTGTGTTAGAATGGAGCGATGTTGACGACACCCACCACCATCCCCGCCGAGACGCTTGCGATTCTGCGTTGCCCGTTGACCCGCAGCCCGCTGACGCAGGAGGGCGATGAACTGGTTGCATCCAAGCCCGAGGGCGCGGGGCTGCGTTACCCGATCCGCGATGGCATCCCGATTCTCCTGATGGATGAAGCGGCGCTCCCCGAGGGCATCGCATCGCTCGACGAGTTCAAAGCACGCTATGCCGACCAGATCCCGGCGTGAGACTCGCAAATCATTCCAGCGCCTTAAACGAGCCGCGACCGTGAGGGAGCGGGCCGGTCGCTCACACGCCCGCAGCGCCTTAACAGAGCCGCGACAGTAAGGGAGCGGTGTCCCCCGAATCAACAGAGCCGCCTCGTCCCCTTGGCGGTCCGCCGCGGGGACGCGGCGGCTCGGTGAAAGCGCACAATCGGCACGCACGAGAATGGCAACAAAGGCACCCGCTTCCTCACGGGCGCGGCTCTGACAAGGCGCATGAGTATTGCCTCAACAGAGCCGCGCACGTAAGTAAGCGGTTCCCCCCCGCCAACCGAGCCGCCTCGTCCCCGAGGCGGTCCGCCGCGGGGACGAGGCGGCTCTGTGAAAACGCACATCGGCACGCACGAGAAAGGCGCCCGCTTCCTGACGGGCGCGGCTCGTTAAAGGCAACAAAAAACCGCGCCATTGCGGGCGCGGTTTTATTTGTTTGTGGCTGTGTTCAGTCAGACGAGGTTCGGGCGATCACGCGGGTTGGGGCAGTGCGGCCTTGGCCTGATCGACGATCTGGTCGAAGCCGGCCTCGTCGTGGATCGCGATCTCGCTGAGCATCTTCCGGTTGAGGATGATGTTCGCAGCCTTGAGGCCGGCGATGAACTGGCTGTAGCGGATACCCCGCGCCCGGCAGGCCGCGTTGATGCGGGTGATCCAGAGCTGGCGGTAGTCACGCTTGACCAGCCGGCGGTGCTCGTACTGATAGACACCGGCGCGGACGACGGCTTCCTTGACCTTGCGCCACTGGGTACGGCGGGCACCACGGTTGCCCTTGGCCTTCTTGAACCAACGGACTTTCGATTGACGACGGGCAGCGCCCTTACGTGCACGCGGCATGGCGTGTCTCCTTTATCGCGGCGGCGGAGCCGGGCTTTTGTGCCCGGTCTTGGTTCCCGACCCGCAGGGGTTCTTCTGTTTTACTCGCGGATGCGGGACGTATGTCCCCCCGGCATCTCCCCGGTGCATCCACTTATCCATCCCATCCATCAGCCCGCGGTCAGCGTGCGATGGAGCATCCGCTCGAGCCGACCGATGTCAGCCGACTTGGCGACGCCCGTGCTGCGGAGCTGACGCAGCTTGCTGCCGGTCATGTGGCTGTTGAGGTGGCCCTTGCCACAGCGGTGGAACTTGACCTTGCCCCGGGCGGTGACCTTGACCCGCTTAAGCAGGCCCTTATGGCTTTTGAGTTTTGGCATAGTGCACCAGTTTTCTACGAATAGCGAGCCGGGCATTGTACCCGCGTCGCCGGGGACTGCAAACAGGGCATTTCGCCCGCCGGGGACACTCAAGTCAATAGCCCGCCCGCAACGCGGGCACGGGGGTTTCAGGGCGGTCCCGCCCGCGCAGCGGACGGGCTGTGTGGGAGGTGTACCGCGGGGGCCGGGGTCAGACCGGGCCGTGGGTGTCGGCGGATTGTGAGTGCGGTGCCATGCGGACGGGGAAGGTGAGGGTGAAGGTGGTGCCCTTGTCGCGGGTGGATTCGACGCGGATGGACCCGCCATGCTCATCGACGATCTTCTTGGTCACCACCAGCCCAAGCCCCGTCCCGCCGTAGCCCTTGGTGGATTGGAACGGCTGAAACAGGCGGCGTTGGATGTCCTTGTTCATGCCCTCGCCGTTGTCCGTCACGCTGAGCTGGATGCGGTCGTCACCCGCGTCGAAACGGCAACGCAGCGACACCACCCCCGACTCCGGCTGCACCGCGTCCAGCGCGTTGTTGAGCAGGTTCAGCAGCGCCTGATGCACACCCCCCGCGTCGATCGGCACGGGGGGCGTGTCCTCATCCACATCCAGCAGCAGCGCCACCTTCTTCGAGTCGAACTGCGGCTGCACCAACGCGACCAGCTCCTCCAGAAACTGCGGCAGGTTGGTCATGTCTATCTCGGGCTTGCGCTGCTTCGAGAATTGGAGCATGTTCATCGTCAGCTCGTTGATGCGCTCGAGGTTGCGACCGACGATGTCCCAGCCGCTGCGGACCAGCCGCATGTCGTCCTTCCGCAGCCCGATCTCGACCACATCCGCCCCGCCACGCATGCCTTGGAGGATGTTCTTGATGGAGTGCGAGAGCGACGCCACGGTCTGCCCCACCGCGCCCAGCCGCTCGTTCTGCAAGCGCATCGCGACCAGCCGGAGGTTCGACAGCGCCATCCCCGTCTGCACCCCGATGGCGGTGAGCAGGGTGAGCTGGTCTTCGGTGTAGGTGTAGTTGGCGACCTGCGAGTCGAGGTGGATCACGCCGTAGAGCCGGTCCTTGTACTTGATGGGCACGCACAGGGCCGAGTGGATGTGCAGCGCCTGCACCGAGTCGCCCGAGGCAAAGCGGGTGTCGGTCATCGCGTTGGAAGACAGCACGCCCTTGCCTTTGCGCAGGACATACTGCACGATCGTGCGCGGCGCGGTGATGCTGTGCTCGGGGTTGCCCGGCAGCATCACCCCGGCCGCGGGGTCACGCCGACGCAGCACCACCGGCTCGGGTAATTCCTTCTCATCCCGCGGGTTGATCCGCAGCATGATGAACGCCCGGTCCGCCTGGAAGTACGCCAGCACCACGTCCATCACACGCTCGTAAAGCATCTGCCGGTCGGTCACCGTGGAGATCACGGACGTGAGGTCGTAGATGACCTTGAGCTGGAACTGGGCCGCCTGCGTTGGGTCGGGCACGGCCATGATCATCGAGTCGTCGTTGGCCGCGACCGTCTGCTCGATGGACACGTCGATCTCATCCTTACCCGCGAGGCGGACCGAGCGCTGCAGCGGCGATCGCGCGTCCTCGCCGTAGAGAAACAGCGTGGACCCGGCCCGGACCTGGTCGCCGGGCTGGAGCAGGCGGCGTTCGGTGACGCGCACGCCGTTGACGAATGTGCCGTTGGAAGATGAAAGGTCGTTGATGAACCATCGCCCATCGTCGGGGGTCAGCTCCGCGTGCCGACGGGAGATGGTCTGGTCCGCGAGTTCGATGGCTTCGCTGGATCGGCCGATGAGTTGGGGCTCGATGTCCGGGAACTCGAATCGCTTGCCCTTGTCCGGGCCCTGAAGAACGGTAAGCACGAGCATATTCGTTTCCTTCGCCGCATGTCACAAGCGCCACCCCGGCGGTCAGCGATGACAAACCCGCGCGACGGGCGGTCAGGCCTCCGCGATCCGCTGCTGCCACATCGCCAGTTGCTGCTTAAAACCGCTGAGGCCGGCATTGCCCGCGGTCTGGTAACGCTTCACCACGTTCGCCGGGGTGAGCCAGTCGTACACATCGCCTTCAATGACCCCCGCCTCGCACGCCTCGTTCATCTGCTCCACGCTCAGCTTCTTAAGCTGCCCCAGGCCCTCGGCCTGACACTTGTGGACCAGCGCACCGACCACCTGATGAGCGCTGCGGAAGGGCACACCCTTGGTCACCAGATACTCAGCGAGCGAGGTCGCATCGAGGTAACCACGGTCCAGGGTCTCAGCGATGCGCTTTTCATTAAAGCGTGTGGTCGCCACGATCCTTGTGGCCATGTCCAGGCAGTCGATCACCGTGTCGTAGGCGCTAAAGACGTGGCGTTTGTCCTCCTGCAGGTCGCGGTTGTAGCCGACGGTCAGACCCTTGCAGGTGGTCAGCAGCGCGATGAGGCTGCCGTACACCTGGCCGGTCTTCCCGCGGATCAGCTCGAGCATGTCGGGGTTTTGTTTCTGCGGCATCATCGACGAGCCGGTGGTGTAGAGGTTGTCGAGCTGGATGAAGCCGAACTCACTGGTGGCGTAGATGATCCACTGCTCGGCCCAGCGGGAGAGGCACATGCTGGCCATCGCCAGGCCGTACACAAAATCCAGCGCCGAGTCGCGCGACGCGGTGGCGAAGATGCTCGACTCGGTCGGCGTGCCCAAGCGCAGGTGGGCCGCGGCAAACTCACGGTCCAGCGGCAGGCTCGACCCGGCTATCGCCCCGCTGCCCAGCGGGTTCTGCAGCGCCTCGGCCTCCAGATTCAGCAGCCGACGCTGCGCCCGCTCGAACATCGCCACCCACGCCATCAACTCGCCACCCACCACGATCGGCTGGGCGCGTTGCAGGTGCGTGTACGACGGCATGACGATCAGCCCGTCCTTCTCCGCCAGCGTCAGATACGCCCGGATCAGCGCGACGAATCGCTTGTTGAGCACGCCCGCCGCCTCGTCGATCCACAGCTTGAGGTCCAGCGCGACCTGGTCGTTGCGCGAGCGGCCGGTGTGCAGCTTCCGGCCCGCGTCGCCGGTCTTCTGGATCAGCGCCGCCTCGATGCACATGTGCACATCTTCAAGCTCCACCTTCCAGCCCGGCCAGTCGTCGCCGAGGTCGGCGATCTCCGAGCGGATCGCTTCAAGCCCGACCTTGATCAGTTCCAGATCGTCGGCATCAATCAGCCCGACCTGATGGAGCATCTTGGCGTGCGCGAGCGAACCCTCGATGTCGTGGGTGTACAGCCGACGGTCGTAGTCGAGCGACGACACGAACCGGGCCGCCAACGGATCGCCCTCGCTGCCCGAATCCTTCGCGTGTTCCCATGGTTTTTTTGCCATGGAATGAGTGTATCAGACAGCGTCACAGCCTGAAGTTATTCTCCACTTCGGTGGAGAATACTTTGCCGGCTTCTCTAGAACGGCAACTCGTCGCTATCCGGGGCATCCGGGCCTTCCAGGGCGTCGGGGTTGCTGTAGCCGTGGCCCTCATCACCAAAGGTCAACTCGGGCTGGTGGCGGTGGTGGATACGGATGATGCGGGCGAGCGCTTCGCCGAGGATCGGCCCGATGGAGCCGCACGCATCGAGCACCGCCCGGTCAAACGGCTGGTCCTGATCGCGGAACAGCGCCACCACGCCCAGCGTCTCCCCGTCGTGCTGGCAGCCGAACGTGATCAACTCGCTGTCCGCCAGGTAGTACGCGTCGTCGCCGAGCCAGCGGTGCATCTGCGTGTTGGTGGTGATGTGCCTGACCTCATCAAGGTCGGTCATGCGCGGGGCCACGACGTCGGCGAGGTGGTCCAGCAGCAGGTCCGCGGCATCGCTGGGGCAATCGTAATTCACATACCCGCCCAGGCTGTATTCATCCATCGTCGCGGGCAGGAAGATCGCCGCGTTGGTCGGGCCGGCCTTGGTGACCAGGAACTCAAGCGTGATCCGCAGCGCCTGCTCCAGGTCCAGCTCGTGCTTGATCAGCGCGTGGAACTCGTTGCCCGTCACCGCCTGCTGCATCTGCTCAGCCAGCTCCTGGTACGCGGTCACCAGATCGTTGCACAGGATGTCCACCTGATGGCTCACATCCAGCCGGGCGCGATTGAGCTTCTTGCACAGCTTGCGTAGGCGGCGGGCCTTGCGGATCGGCTCGGTCGAGCGGTTCTGGCGGGACAACGCTTCGCGCAGCCGGCGGTTGGTGTCTTCCATGTCCAGCGGACTGGCGAGCAGGTCGCACGCCCCCTGACGCATCGCCCGGATCGCAAGCTCGGCGGTCGGGGCGGATGAAAGCACCATGCTCTGAATGACGCGCTTGTCCTGCGCGATCGCTTCCAACAGCGTCAGCCCCGGCCCGTCGGGCAACACCTCTGCCACCATGACAAGGTCAACCGCCGCGCGCCTGGCGAGGAACGCCCGCGCTTCGGCCAGTGTGGCCACATGATGGACCATGATCGGCGAGCCCTGATTCGCGCAGGCCTCCAACGTCCGGCGGGTCGGGGTCTGCCCGTCCACCAGCAGCACGCGGGGCTCGCGTGCGGCGTCGGTCGGTGTCGCGTTGACCGCTGTGGCCTGGTTGCTGCGCTTCTTCGCCTTGGAATGTCCTGACACGTGCTCCTCCGCTTCTACTGCTAATGCATCGCTGGCCACCGCAACCGCATCTGGTGCGCTGTGGGCGTAACCGGTGTATCGGCGGTTGGCGCGGCCTCATCAAGCCGCGATTTCTTATCGCCCGCAATGCCCCGGAGCGGGGTTATGGCCGTAAGGTCTGTAGGGTTTGGCGAAGGTCACGCCGAGGCGCGGCGCCGCGTGCCCGTGGCCGCAGCAGGCACACCGACCGGCAGGCAGAAACTCGCGGTCGTGCCCTTGCCGGGATGTGAAACCAGCGTCAGGTCGCCGCCATGAGCCGTGATGAACTGCCTGGCTTTGGGCAGCCCCATGCCGACGCGTCGCCCGGCGGGCTTGGCGCTGAAGAACGGGTCCAGCGCGTGCTCGACGGTGTGAGCATCCATCCCGTCGCCATCGTCCTGCACCTCGATGCGCACCACCTGCTGCTGCGGCAGGTCGCCTGCTTCGAGTTGCACAGTCACCTGCACACCGCTGCGCGGATTGGCCTGGATGGCGTTGAGCAGCAGCTCGGTGAGCGCCTGCTCGATGTGGTCCGCGTCGAGCCACACGGCCGGGGGTCGGTGACGCATGACCAGGTCGATGTTGATGCCATCGACCTTGCGGCGGTTGTCGCGGCGGGCCTTGCCGATCGTCTGCTCGATGAGCCCGCCAAGATCGGTGGGCTTGCGGTCGGGCTTGGGCGGGTCGGCAAACATGTGCAGGCTCGTGATCAGGTCCGAGAGGCGGTGCGCCTCGCGGTAGATGGTCTGCGCGGCGCGTTGTTCTTTGGTGCCCATCTCCAGGGCCATGCTCAGCAGTTGTGATCGGCCGGAGATCACCGCGAGCGGGTTGTTCATCTCGTGGGCCGCCCCTGCCGCCATCGCGCCGAGCCTTGCCATCGACTCGGTGTGGAGCAGGCGGTCTTGAGCCGCGGCCAGCTCCGAGTTGGCCTGCGCCAACTGCTCGCTGAGGCGTCGTGCGCCGTCGTGCTGTGCGGCGGCGGCC